>NZ_CP046103.1:2811603-3124004 GCF_009707325.1 Pseudomonas sp. IB20
CGCCCGCCTCGCCACCGACGCGCTGCGCCTGTTGCTGCAGGCGCAAACCGGCGAAGCGGTGTGCGCCGACGACTGCCAGGTGCCCAGCCATGGGCTCAAGTTGCGCCACGTGCCGGCGGCCGTCGACCGCAAGCGCCTGGCCGGGTTTTATGCCACGGCCTGGGGCGTGTTCCGCATCAAGGATGAGAACAACCGGCTGGCCGGCGAGTTGGCCGGGTTCGACTTCGAGTTATTGCGCGACGATTCCGGCTGGCTGCGGGCGCAGAAAAAGGTCCTGGGCTTGTGGTTCAAGGACCTCGGCGACCTGGGCCGCGTGCAACTCGATGTGGTCACGGTGCAGGGCCGCCAGATGCTCACCGCCCGCAGCCACGGCCAGCGCATTGCTATTGGCGAGCGTATTGACCCGCCGCCGCTGCCCCTGGCCTGGGCCGACACCATCGGCACGTATCAAGTACTCAACACCCACGAGCCCGACGCGCCTTTGAGCGGCATCAGCGTGCGCCTCGAAGAAGGCTTCCTGGTGATTCGCGGCCACTTGCACGACGAGCCGCTGACCGACTACATCCTGCTCCCCGTCGACAACGCCCACGCAGTCCTGGCCGGCAACGGCTACGGCCTGGGCGACACCGTAAGCCGCCAGGTCAATGGCCTGAGCGCTTCGGGCTATTCCTTCAAACGTACCCACTCGCCCCACAACCGCCTGGATTTCTAACATGGACGAACCCCTGATGCGCTCAAAAAACCTCTGCCTGTCGTTCACCTCGCTATGCCTGCTCGCCGCTGCCGACACCGCGATTGCCGAAGACTGGCAATACAGCCTCAAGGCCGGCGTGGCCAACGCGCCGCGCTACAGCGGCAGCGACGAACGCATGACCGCGCCATTGCTGGGCGGCAAAATCGTCAGCCCCTGGGGGATTTTCCTCGACACCGGCAAGGGGCTGGGCTGGGGCTACGAAGGCAATGCCCTGAGCTTCAGCGCCTACGTCGGCGCCAGCAGCGCGCGCAAGGATAAAAACGAAAGTTTGCATGCCGGTTCCAAGCGCCTCAAGGGTATGGGCGAGATCAAGTCGCGCCCGCAACTGGGCGTCAGCGCCGCCTACAACCTGGGCGGCGTGATCGTCGGCGCGACGTTGGAACACGCGCTCAAGGAAGATGACCACAAGGACACCGGCAAGGCCTACACCCACCTTGAGTTGAGCTTGGGCACCAATTTGTATGAAGGCCGCTACGGTTCCGTGGACGCCAGCCTCAGCAGCCACTTCGGTGACCGCGAATACCTGATGACCTGGTACGGCGTGACCACCGGCCAAGCCGCACGAAGCCGCTTCAAGGAGTACAAGGCCGGCGCAGGCAATATCAGCAACGGCATGAACCTGGTGTGGAGCATGCCGATCAGCGAGCACACCCAATTCTCGACCTTGCTGGATGTGCAGTATTTGGCGGATGAAGCGGGCAAGAGCCCGATTGTGGAGCGGCGGTTGCAGACATCGGTGATGGGGGTGCTTGAGTACACCTTCTGACTTGGGAGTGAGGGCTGGCGTGCCTGTGATGCAGACACTTCGGTGTATCAGGCATAACCAGTTGATGCCATCGCGGCGCAACCATGTACTCCATCGACCGAAACAAAAATGGTCATAGCTGCCAGCCCTACTCAGCATAAGCCCAAGTCATCCGAAACGACGCCCCGCCCCACTCCGAATCCAGCACTTCCACCTGCCCACCATGCCACTGGCTAACCCGCTTCACCAACGCCAACCCCAAACCAAACCCACCGGTGCGCCGGTCACGGCTGGTGTCCAGCCGCAAGAAGGGCTCGAAGATCTTCGCCCGGCCCTCCAGCGGCACACCCGGGCCATCGTCGTTAACCCGCACTTCGTAGCCACTGCCAAACTTGACCAACGACACCTCCACCCGCCGCTCGGCATAGCGAATGGCATTGCGCAGCAAGTTGATGACCGCACGGGCCATAAAGCGCGGTTCAATCTGGATAAAGTCGACCTCACAGGTACGCAACGACAACTGCACCCCCGCCGCCTCGGCTTCCAAGGCCACACTGCCGATCACACTGTCGAGCCAGCTGTGGGCCTCAATGTTTTCCCGAGTAACCTGAGTGGCGCCGCGCTCCAGGCTGGCGTAGGTGAGCAGCTCGGAGACCATTTCTTCCAGCTCACCCAGGTCGGCATACATGTCAGCGATCAGCGCACGGCTCTGGCGCGGGTCGGACTGTTGCTTGAGCTGGTCGAGTTCAAATGACAAGCGCGCTATCGGCGTGCGCAGTTCGTGGGAGACCGCGTTGGTCAGTTCGCGCTGGTTGGCGATCAGGCTTTCGATGCGTTCGGCCATCTGATTAAAGTGCCCAGCCAGCTCACGCACGGTGGAGCGGCGCGGCAGCAGGATGCGCGACGCCAAATCGTTATCACCAAAGCGTTGCGCGGCCAGGCGGATATGCTCCAAGTCACGCCAGTGCGGGCGTACCCAAAAATACAGCACGATGGCCAGGCTCACGCCCAGAAACCCATAGGCCCACAGGTAGAGCCACTTGGGTTCCTCCGGCAGTTTGATTTGGAGTAATTGCGGGCCGTCGTCAATCGTGGTCAAGAACTCCATAAAGTCCCCACGCACGACCAGTTGGCCGTCAGCCAGCAGTTTTTGCTCGCGTTCGTTCAGCGCCAAGGTATCGCGCGGCACCAACTTCAGGTGCAGCCCGTAATGGGGCTGAAGCTCAGCCAGGCGAGCGTCGCGGGCCGCCCCCTGCACCGGGCGCAATTGTTCCACCACGCCGTAAGCCGGCCCGCGCAAAGCTTCACGGTTATAGACTTCGTTGGCTTCGGGCAATAACTCGTCGAAGGTGTAGTTGACCAGCCAGATCGCCCCCGCCAAACCGAGCGCCAGGATCACATACAGGCGCAGAAACAGCCGCAGCATCTAGACCTCCCACGCAAACGGGTTGAACAGGTAACCCTTGCCCCAAATGGTCTTGATGCACACCGGCTCACGCGGGTTGTCATTAAGCTTGCTGCGCAATTTGCTGATGTACACATCGACGCTGCGGTTCAGGCCATCAAAAGCAATGCCGCGCATGCGGTTGAGGATGTCGTCACGCGAGAGGATCTTGCCGGCGCTGCTGGCCAGCAGCCACAGCAGCTCGAATTCCATGGTGGTGAGGTCAATCTTGTCGCCGCCCAGGCTGACCAGCCGACAACTGCGGTCAATCGCCAGCTGACCGAACTCCAGAGCGCCGCGCACCGTCGGCTCGGGCACCTGGCGACGTTGCAACGCGCGCAAACGGGCGAGCAGCACCGGTGGTTTGATGGGTTTGATCACATAGTCGTCGGCACCCGACTCAAGGCCGAGGATGTGGTCAAGGTCGTCTTCCTTGGCCGTCAGGATCACGATCGGTGTGTCGGACACGTTCCGAATCTCGCGGCAGACGTGCAGACCGCTCTGGCCCGGCAGCATCAGGTCGAGTACGACGATCTTCGGCTTGAAATCGAGGAACGCGGCCAAGGCCTTATCACCCCGGTGCACCACCCGCACCTCGAAACCGTGTTGCGACAGAAAATGTGCGATCAGCCCCGCCAGCTTTTCATCGTCCTCAACGAGCAGGACCTTGCCCAGACCCAGGTTTTCCATAAGTTCTCAGTGTGCGCGCGCGGATTGAAGTGCGGCCATTATAGGTGGCAAGCTGTCCGGCAGAAGCGGTTGACCGGTTTTGCCTGACGAAGCTTCATACTTTTAAGAGTTTTTAACAAATTGCCTGCAATCTTTAACGCCATTCACAGGGAGTTGTATGCGCAAGGATTATCTGGCGTTCTTTGTTTCACTGTTCCTGTCGCGGCTGGCGGACCAGATCCTGCTGTTTATCGTGCCGCTGATCGTGTTCCAGACCACCAACAGCGTTTCCTGGGCGGGGCTGGCGTTCTTTGTCGAGTCGCTGCCGCGTTACCTGGCCTTCCCAGTGTGCGGCGCATTGTGCGACAAGTTCTCGCCGGTGCGCATCCTGCATATCAGCCAGGTTTACCGGGCGCTGGCGTGCGTGGCGGCAGTAGCGTTGTACGGCGTGTTCGACGGTATCTATTGGCTGGTAATCCTATCGGCGCTGTGTGGGGTGTTGACGACCCAAGGCATCATGGCGCGCGAAGTGGTCATGCCGCATATCTTCAAGCATTACACCTATGCCAAAACCTTGTCCTACTCACAAATCGCCGACCAGAGCGGCCTGGTACTGGGGCCGTTGGTGGCGGCGTTGATGCTGCAGGTCTGGGCCTGGCATTGGGTGGTCATTGGGATTGCCGGGCTGTTTGTGGTGGCGGACTTGGCGATGCTGGTGTGGCAGCGCAACACCACGGTCAGCCTGGAAAGTTTTGAGCAGCACCAGGATATCTGGCTGCAACCGCTGCGCATCGCCTTTGGGCATATCCGCAACCTGACGGAGTTGAAGCGGGTCATTACCCTGGCCGTGGGCGTTAATTTGATCATCGGCGTGACGCTGGCAACGTCCGCCGCCATGGTCACTGGCCTCTACGCTGCCGGCAAGGATGCCTACGCCCTGCTGCAGGCTGCCGGCGCGGTGGTGACTATCGTCATTCTGTTTTACTTGGCGCGCGCAACCGTTCCCTTGAAAATGCTGGGAGGGCTCTCCTATGCAATGATTGCGGCAGGCGCACTGATCATGGCGATCAGCCCCAACCTCTGGACATATACCCTGGGCTTCCTGCTGATCACCGGCTTCGACAAGATGTTCAATGTGTACATGCGCAGCACGCGTCAACGGGTGATTCCGGTGCAGGACTTTGGCAAGACCGTGGGCGTTATCACGCTATTCAACAACCTGGCCCAGCCATTGGCAGGCCTGGCGATTGCCGTGCTGGCAGCGCCACTGGGTACACAAACGGTGATCCTGCTGCTGGCCGGGATCACCGCACTGCTCGGCGTGGCCGTCGCTTCAGGCTGGCACGCCACTGTGAAAGCGGAACTCGATGTCGGGTGATTCGATCAGTTCCTGCTCGGCCGCCCTCACCCGCTCGATCACCTGGGCGACGTCTTTGGCGTCGCCGTACTGGTAGGCCAGTTTCAAGTAACCCTGAAAGTGCCGGGCCTCGCTTTTGAGCAAACCGAAGTAGAACTTGCCGAGTTCTTCGTCCAAATGCGGCACCAGTGCTTCGAAACGCTCGCAACTGCGCGCTTCGATAAAGGCGCCGACCACCAGCGTATCCACCAGTTTGACCGGCTCGTGGCTGCGCACCACTTTGCGCAAACCTGAGGCATAACGGCCGGCGTGCAGTTGGCGCAGCTCGACTTTGCGCTTTTTGATCAAGCGCATGACTTGCTCGTGGTGCACCAGCTCTTCGCGGGCCAGGCGCGACATCATGCTGATCAGGTCAACATGGGCGTGGTACTTGGCGATCAGGCTCAGTGCGGTGCTGGCGGCTTTGAATTCGCAGTTCTTGTGGTCGATCAGCAGGGCTTCCTGATCGGCCAACGCAGCCTGGACCCAGGCGTCAGGGGTGCGGCAGCCGAGGAATTCGTGGATTTCGGGCAGGTTCATCGGGCTCACGGGCAAAAGGATCACAAAAGGGCGCCGATTATACCGACCCCGTCGCAGACCACCAGCCGCCGGCTTTGATGTGCATCAACATGACGCCTGGCGAGCAGCAACTATAGTTGTCCAAGGCCCCTTTTTCCCGTCTCTGGAGATCCGTCCATGCAAGCCATTCGCAGCATCCTGGTGGTCATCGACCCCGAGCACTCGGAAAGCCTGGCCCTCAAGCGCGCCAAGCTGATCGCCGGCGTCACCGGCGCGCACCTGCATTTGCTGGTCTGCGACAAGAAACACGAGCATTCGGCATTGCTGAGCCTGCTCAAGTCCGGCTTGCAGGAAGACGGCTACAACGTGAGCACCGAGCAAGCGTGGAACGACAGCCTGCATGAAACCATCATTGAGGTGCAGCAAGCCGAGGGCTGCGGCCTGGTGATCAAGCAGCACTTTGCCGACAGCCCGCTGAAAAAGGCGCTGCTGACGCCGGCGGACTGGAAACTGTTGCGCTACTGCCCGACGCCCGTGCTGCTGGTGAAAACCTCCACGCCGTGGGCTGGCAAGGTTGTGCTGGCGGCGATTGACGTGGGCAACAACGACAGTGAACACCAGGCACTGCACAACACCATCATTGACCACGGGTTCCAAATAGCGAGCCTGGCCAAGGCGCAATTGCACGTGATCAGCGCCCATCCGTCGCCCATGCTGTCGGCGGCAGACCCGACCTTCCAGCTCAAAGAAACCATCGAGGCGCGCTATCGCGAGCAGTGCAAGGCGTTCCAGGTCGAATTTGACGTGGATGACGCGCACCTGCACATCGAAGAAGGCCCAGCAGACGTCTTGATCCCCCACGCGGCGCATAAATGGCAGGCGGCGGTGACCATCATCGGCACCGTGGCGCGCACCGGGATTTCCGGGGCGTTGATTGGGAATACGGCGGAAGTGGTGCTGGATGCGGTGGACAGCGATGTGCTGGTGCTCAAGCCGCAGGAACTGATGGATCACCTGCAAGAGCTGGCGACCAAGGCCTGACCCAAACCCTTCATACAGTGAAGATCATTGTGGGAGCTGGCTTGCCTGCGATAGCCATTGGTATCTACGCGATTTTTTGTGTTGCCCTAAGTTTTTGGCGGGGTTTTTTAGGTAGATATGGTTGGTAGGCTGATATGGGTTCCGCTCTTACAGCGGTCACTTTTGAAAAGCCAAAAGTAACCAAAAGGGCTCTTGCCCCACCACTCGGCACCTCGCCTAGGCTCGGTGTGCCCTCACTCCGGCTTTGGACCGTGGGCCGCCGCCATGGGCCATCCTTGGCCCATCGCGGCTAAACCGGCGTCCTGCCGGTTTACCCCGCTCCAAAGCCTGCGTTCGGCCAGCGTGGTTTAACGGGGCGCCTAAGATCAAGATCAAAAGCAGATCAAGATCAAAAGCAAGAGCACGGCGGCCTAGTAGCCGACCTGAGTGGTTAATCAAAAGCAAACCGAGGCGGCCTGACAGCCGACCTGATTTTGAAACTGAACTCAATCTAATGTGGGAGCTGGCTTGCCTGCGATGGCATCAACTGGTTATGCCTGATACACCGAGGTGCCTGCATCGCAGGCAAGCCAGCTCCCACAGAAAAGCAGAGCTTGCTGTGCTTTTGCCCTGCTTTTGCTTCAACCACTCAGGTCGGCTACTAGGCCGCCGTGCTCTTGCTTTTGATCTTGATCTTGATCTTGATCTGAGGCGCCCCGTTAACCACGCTGGCCGAACGCAGGCTTGAATCCGTGGGTAACCCGGCAGGACGCCGGGTTAGCCGCGATGGGCCAAGGATGGCCCATGGCGGCGGCCCACGGATTCAAGCCGGAGTGAGGGCATGCCGAGCCTAGGCGAGGCACCGAGTGGTGGGGCAAGAGCCCTTTTGGTTACTTTTGGGGCTCTTTTCCAAAAGTGACCCGCCGTAAGGGCGGAACCTAGCCGCCGTTACCGCAGCAACGGATATGTACTCAATCCACCTAACCCCTCACAGGCTAAGCTCAACTTAAAGAGTTGCGTAAATACCTATGCTGCGATGACTGATACATCGGTCAAAGCAGTATCGACTGACAGCCCGCCATAGCAGGCAAGCCAGCTCCCACATTGACGTCAGTGGCCCAGCGCGTCTTTCAAAAAGCCCGGGGCGATATAGCGCTGGTAATGCGCCTCCGACAGGATAAAAAACTCCCGATCAATCGCATCGCGCAGTTCCGGCAACGCCCAATCGCGAAACTCCGGCATCAGCACCATGCCATAGGCCTCCAGGTTGGAAATCACCCGCGCACCGCGGGCGATCAACTGGTAGGCCCAGCAGTATTCGGACTGGTGCGGCACAAAGCGAATCTTGCGCTGCTCCAACTGCCCGCGCAGCATCTTGGGGTCGAAAACCTCCAGTTTGCCGGCCATCACCTGCACCAACAGCTGCTCAAGCCGCAGCCATACCGCACGTTTTTCCTCTTCGTTATAGCCGTTCCACTGGATCACTTCGTGGTGGAAGCGCTTGCAGCCTCGGCATACCAGATCGCCGTAGACCGTGGAGCACAGGCCGACGCAGGGGGTCTTGATGGTTTGGTTGGACATGGGCAGCGGCACACAACTCAGCGAAACGATGCGTCATGTTAGCCCTTTGTCTAAGGTTGATCACCCAGCAAACTTGGTTAGGCAACTTACCTTTAGATTTTTTTTGCCGTAGAATCATCCGGCCTTGTAAGGCGCCAATAATCCGCTGGAAGCTGTTTTCAAAGCGTCACGAGCACAGTCGTTCCTTCAGAACGGTGTTGGCGATGGTTATTACCCGGTAGGTAAATGCCAGCGCCAACCCTCATCAGCTCCGTTCTGCAGGCGTAAAACTTTGAAAGCAGCTTCTGTGAGGAATGCCGGCAGCGCTGGCTTTGCGGCCCAAAAAGCCCCCGAGCGCATGCGTGCCGTTCATTTCTGGATGAGCGTCCCGTGGGACCACTGATGAGGGTAATAACTGTGCTTGAAGCCTACCGCAAACATATCGAAGAGCGTGCAGCACTGGGTATCGTTCCCCAGCCGCTTAACGCCGAACAAACCGCAGGCCTGGTCGAGCTGCTGAAAAATCCCCCGGCTGGCGAAGAAGAATTCCTCGTTGACCTGATCACCAACCGCATTCCACCAGGCGTTGACGAAGCTGCCTACGTCAAGGCCGGTTTCCTGTCTGCCCTGGCCAAGGGCGAAGCCACTTCCCCCCTGATCGACAAAAAACGCGCTGTTGAACTGCTTGGCACCATGCAAGGCGGCTACAACATCGTGACGTTGGTCGAGCTGCTGGACGACGCCACGCTGGCGCCTGTCGCTGCTGCCCAACTCAAGCACACCCTGCTGATGTTCGATGCGTTCCACGACGTGGCCGAAAAAGCCAAGAACGGCAACGAACACGCTAAAGCCGTGCTGCAGTCCTGGGCTGACGGCGAGTGGTTCAAGAACCGCCCGACCCTGGCCGACAAGATCAGCCTGCGCGTGTTCAAGGTCACCGGCGAAACCAACACCGACGACCTGTCCCCTGCCCCGGACGCCTGGTCCCGCCCTGACATCCCGCTGCACGCCCTGGCCATGCTGAAAATGGCGCGCGAAGGCATCGTGCCGGACGAGCAAGGCAAGACCGGCCCGATGAAGCAGATCGAAGAGATGCGCGGCCAAGGTTTCCCAATCGCCTACGTCGGTGACGTGGTCGGTACTGGCTCCTCGCGTAAATCGGCAACCAACTCGGTACTGTGGTTCTTCGGCGACGACGTTCCTTACGTGCCGAACAAGCGTGCTGGCGGTTTCTGCTTCGGCAGCAAGATCGCTCCAATCTTCTACAACACCATGGAAGATGCCGGCGCACTGCCAATCGAGTTCGACGTTACCAACATGAACATGGGCGACGTGATCGACCTGTACCCGCATGCTGGCAAAGTCTGCAAACACGGCACCGATGAAGTCCTGACCACCTTCGAAATGAAGACCCCGGTACTGTTGGACGAAGTCCGTGCCGGCGGCCGTATCCCGCTGATCATCGGCCGTGGCCTGACCGAGAAGGCACGTACTGAACTCGGCCTGCCGCCTTCGACCCTATTCAAACTGCCGGAAGCTCCGGCTGAGAGCGACAAGGGCTTTACCCTGGCGCAGAAAATGGTGGGTCGCGCATGCGGTCTGGCAGAAGGCAAAGGCGTTCGTCCTGGCACCTACTGCGAGCCGAAGATGACCACCGTGGGCTCCCAGGACACCACCGGTCCTATGACCCGTGACGAACTGAAAGACCTGGCGTGCCTGGGCTTCTCGACCGATCTGGTGATGCAGTCGTTCTGCCACACCGCGGCTTACCCTAAGCCGATCGACGTGACCACCCACCACACCCTGCCTGACTTCATCATGACCCGTGGCGGTGTATCGCTGCGTCCAGGCGACGGCATCATCCACAGCTGGCTGAACCGCATGCTGCTGCCGGACACCGTCGGTACCGGTGGTGACTCCCACACCCGTTTCCCGATGGGCATCTCGTTCCCGGCCGGTTCTGGCCTGGTCGCATTTGCCGCGGCCACTGGCGTTATGCCACTGGACATGCCGGAATCGATCCTGGTGCGCTTCAAAGGCAAAATGCAACCTGGCATCACCCTGCGTGACCTGGTTCACGCCATTCCTTACTACGCGATCCAGGCTGGCCTGCTGACTGTAGAGAAGAAAGGCAAGAAGAACGCCTTCTCCGGCCGCATCCTGGAGATCGAAGGCCTGAACGACTTGACGCTGGAACAAGCTTTCGAGCTGTCCGACGCCTCGGCTGAACGTTCGGCTGCCGGTTGCACCATCAAGCTGTCGAAAGATTCGGTTACCGAGTACCTGAACTCCAACATCACCCTGCTGCGCTGGATGATCGGCGAAGGCTACGGCGATGCACGGACCCTGGAACGTCGTGCCCAAGCGATGGAAGCCTGGGTTGCCAACCCTGACTTGCTGGAAGCCGATGCCGACGCGGAATACGCTGAAATCATCGAGATCGACCTGGCTGAAATCAACGAGCCAATCCTCTGCGCACCAAACGACCCGGACGATGCCCGTCTGTTGTCCAGTGTTGCCGGCGAGAAGATCGACGAAGTGTTCATCGGTTCGTGCATGACCAACATCGGTCACTTCCGCGCGGCCGGTAAGTTGCTGGAACAGGTCAAGGGTCAGCTGCCAACCCGTCTGTGGCTGTCGCCGCCGACCAAGATGGACGCTCACCAACTGACCGAAGAAGGCTACTACGGCATTTACGGCAAAGCTGGCGCGCGCATGGAAATGCCGGGCTGCTCGCTGTGCATGGGTAACCAGGCACGGGTAGAGCCGAACTCGACCGTTGTGTCGACCTCGACCCGTAACTTCCCGAACCGTCTGGGTGATGGCGCTAACGTTTACTTGGCTTCGGCTGAGCTGGCGGCAGTCTCCTCCACCCTGGGTCGCCTGCCGACCGTCGAAGAGTACATGGGCTACGCGGCCAAGCTGGACACCATGTCCGGCGAAGTTTATCGCTACCTGAACTTCGACCAGATCGCCGAGTTCCGTAAAATCGCAGCAAGCGCAAACATCCCGGTGCTTCAAGCCTAAGGGTGTGTTGATGTAAAAGACGCCGCGTATCGCAAGGTACGCGGCGTTTTTTTATGCCTGGAATACAGCCTCCACCCCAAACCGGCGCTCAACCCACTGAGCAGGACCTGTGGCGCAACCGCTTCCGGCAAGGCTTGCAGCACTTCCAGCGCCTCATGCCGTACGCGCGCCAGCACCAAGCGCTTGCCCTCCCCGCGCACCTGCGCAAAAAACGCCGCCAGCGCTTCGATACTGGTGCCGTCCAGGTCGGGCGACTCCTCCAGGCTCAGCACCACCGTCTCGACCTTTGACTGACGCATCAGGCGCAACGCCGCACCCAGGATGCGCTCGGCATTCGCAAAGAACAGCGCCTCGCTGGGCCGCACGATCAACAGGCCGGGCACCGCCACTGCATCGGCATGATGCTGACAATCAACAAAATCATGACTGTCGCCCAGGCGCCCAAGCACCTGGATTTCGGCCGCCGACATCTGGCGTAGCATCAGCACCACGCTGATCGCGACCGACACCAGCAAGCCATCCAGCACGCCCAGCACCAACACCGCCGCCACCGCACAGATCACCAGCAACCGGTCGCGCCGCCACACAAAGTAGCGCCCCAGGGGCTGCAGGCTCAAACCACGGCCCAACGCGTAGATGACGATAGCCGCAAGCACCGGCTCCGGCGTCAACGCGACATACGGCAACACCGTCAGCACGATCACCAACACCACCAACGCCGCAACGATGCCGGCAAAACGCGAGCCCGCGCCGGCCGCCTCATTGGCCGAGGTTGCCGAATAGCCCGCGCCGGCCGGCATGCCGTGAAACAACCCGGATATCAGGTTCGCCGCACCCAGCGCCAGCAAGTCACGATTGGATGACACCCGGTCGCCATGTTTAAGCGCGAACGAACTGATGGAGCCGTAGGACTCCGCATACAAGATCATGACCAAGGCAAACGCCAACTCGCCCAGGCGCAGCCAGTCGGCGAATGGCAGAACCGGCAAATGCCCCAACTCCAAACGCAGGTCGATCATGCCGATCAAGCCCACACCGTGGGCCTGCAGGTCCAGGTACTGCCCGGCGATGATTCCCAGGATCACCACCAGCAGCCCGCCCGGCAGGCGCGGAATACGCGCGCACAGCCACAACACCACCAATGCCGCCGCCGCGACCAGCGCCGCCGCCCAGTTCCAACGCGGTAGCTGCTCCATCAGCTGCGGCAGAAGACGGATCAGGTTGTTGTCGCTCAGGTGCACACCGACCACGCTGGCCAGCTGCTTGAGGATGATGGTCAGCGCCAGGCCGAAGGCAAACCCGCGCAGTACGGGTTTAGCGATAAACGACGTCACGCCGCCGAGCTTGAACAGCCCGGCCAGCAAGAAGAGTACCCCGGTGATCAGCACCAGCCCGAATGCCAGGGACAGCCTCAGCGCGGGATCATCACCCGCCAGACTTGAAGTGGCTGCCGCCAATACCGCCGCCGAGGACGAGGTGGCCGAGACAATTGCAAAACGGCTGGTGCCGAACAGGCCGTAACACACCAGCCCGGCAAACAAAGCGATAACACCCGCCTGGGGCGGCAGCGCAGCGATGCTGGAATACGCCACGGCTTCGGGCAGCAGCAAACCGGCAATGGATAAACCGGCGAGGATGTCTTGTGTACGATTGTTCGGTGCAACAGCCGGCGGAATGCTTTCAGTTTTCAATCGAACCAACCCATCCTGGCAAATAGCGTGCTTCCTGGCTGCGCGCCAGGGTCATGGCCTTACCCAGCAGCTTGGCGTTTAACTGGCTGACCACATCGCTGCCAATACGGCTACGGAAGAAATCCGCCCACAGGAACTCGCTGAACGGTGTCGCGTCCTTGGCGTAACCACCGGCCGTGCGCAACAGGCCCGCGAGGCTGCGGTAAGGGTCGTCCTGCAGGTCAGTAATCTTGCGCGGAATGGCTTCATAGGTACGCCGCAGGCCGCGCGCATCATAGGGGTGCACCCATTGATTGAACGCCATGACACTCCAAAACGTGCTGCGCTCCACGAACGACAAGTCCTTGAGCATCAGCAGCGACACGCTTTTGACGTCTTCCAGCAACAGCGCCAGGCCGAAATGGTGATGGTCGGTGATGTAATAGCGCCCGTCCGGCCCCAGCACACAAGGAAACCAGTGCTTGTCGAGCGCAGCGGCGCGCTCCTTGCGCTTGAGCTTGGTCCAGGCTTCACGTTTGCTGGCGACTTCAGCCATGCCCACCGTCAATTGAGTGGGGTGCAACTTTTCCAGCTTGCTTGTGACCAGTTGCGGACGGGGCCGGGCCATGAGTGTCTCCAAAAGGGAACCAATAAGCCGACAGCTTAGCCCGCATTGCCGGGCCGATTTTTTCGTACGCAAAAAAAAGCCGATTCGCGCAGTACGCGAATCGCGCACTGCCTTCAGGACAGCAGCGAATAGATCAACGCGGTAATCGCGACCAGGCCTACGGCGGTGACAAACACATTGGACGCCTGCCCACGGTACTTGGCCATGGCCGGCACCTTGCGGATCGCGTACATCGGCATCAGGAACAGGATCGACGCGATGATTGGGCCGCCCAGGGTCTCGATCATGCCGAGGATGCTTGGGTTGAGCGTGGCGACGATCCAGCACACCACCAGCATGAAGGCAGCGGTCATGCGGTCCAGAGACTTGGCCGCCGGGCGGCGACCGGTCTTGAGCACCAGGCCCTTGAGGCCTTCACTGGCGCCGATGTAGTGGCCCAGGAACGACTTGGCAATCGCTACGAACGCAATCAACGGCGCGGCGAAGGCGATGGTCGGGTTGTCGAAGTGGTTGGCCAGGTACGACAGGATCGACAGGTTCTGCGCTTTCGCTTCGGCCAACTGCGCCGGCGACAAGGTCAGCACGCAGCTGAACACGAAGAACAGCACCATCACCACCATCAACAGGTGCGCGCGGCACAGGATCTGCGAGCTGCGCTCATCGGCGTTGGCGCCGTACTGGCGCTTCTGGTCCACCGCGAAGGCCGAGATGATCGGCGAATGGTTGAACGAGAACACCATCACCGGAATCGCCAGCCACAGCGTGTTGAGCAACGCCGAGGGGGCCGGGACTTGATTGACGGTACTGAGGATGCCGCCGGTCCAATGCGGGATGAGGTACACCGCCAGGAACAGCAAGGCGACGATAAACGGATACACCATCAGGCTCATGGCCTTAACGATCACTTGCTCGCCACAACGCACCACGGCCAACAGGCCGAGGATCAGCACAAACGCCAGGATCGCGCGTGGCGGCGGCATGATGTGCAGTTGGTGTTCCATAAAGCTGCTGACCGTGTTGGTCAGCGCCACGCTGTAGATCAGCAGGATCGGGAAGATCGCGAAGAAGTACAGCAAGGTGATCAGCGCACCGGCCTTAACGCCGAAATGTTCTTCAACCACGTCGGTAATGTCGGAGCCTTCACGGCCGGACAGGACGAAACGGGTCAGGCCGCGGTGGGCAAAGAACGTCATCGGGAAGGCCAGCAATGCCAGGATCACCAGCGGCCAGAAGCCCCCGAGGCCCGCGTTGATAGGCAAGAACAAAGTGCCGGCGCCGATGGCGGTGCCGAACAGCCCGAGCATCCAGGTAGTGTCCTGGCGGCTCCAGCTTGTGAGGGTTGCAGGTGTCGTTGCATAGCGTTCGTCGACGCTATTGGCCTGATCATTCATCCGGTCGGATCTCCGCATTTCCACAGCCGGGACGAGTCAGAAAAACCTGACAGGCAGCGCCCCAGCCATAACAAGCGCGCGATTGTCCGGGATTCTCGTGAATAAGCAAAGACTTAGCTGAGGAGTGGTTATGCGGTGCGGCCGCTCAAGGGCGGCCGCAGGCGCCGGTTTCACACGGTTTCAGGATTTTCGGACTATCTTCACGATCCTAGGTTAGCTGGCCTCACAACGACAGAAATCTTGGACTTTCTGCCGTATGGAGGGGGAGATGAACCCTTGCGAATCGGTGAAATTGAAGCTTCCCTTTTAAACACCTTCAGCAAAACGTCGTTTCAAAAAATGATTCTTATTTAACACTTTTAGGCGTTCTAACAATACAAAGACTCACTACGGTTTTTGCCGGACTGTTTCTTGCTGGAATATTTAGCTCACCCGAAACTTACGCAAAACAAGGGGAGCCAGGATCAGACGTCTATACGCTGGCCTCTTCCCCTCAGTGGTTGACCACCAAAGTCTGATAACGCGGTCATGTTAACGGTGTTTCTTAAACATGATCAGTCACGGCCGTTAAGCGCACTGAAAGCACAACTGGCCAAGCAGGAGTTTCACACAGTATTTCCTCCTGCCGGAGTGGAAGTCGTCAGTTGGAATATAACCATGGGCATCGGGCAGGTCATCGTCCTGAGGCTGGCAGAAGTCACCCTGGCGCGTGCGGCACGCGGCAGTGGCCCGTCAGACGAATTCCTGGAAGCCACACGAACCAAGCTGCTGCCCGTGAAGAATTCGGAAGCGACCGTTGACAGCCGCGCGACCACGCCACAGGTCATCGTCCTGAGGCTGGCAGAAGTCACCCTGGCGCGTGCGGCACGCGGCAGTGGCCCGTCAGACGAATTCCTGGAAGCCACACGAACCAAGCTGCTGCCCGTGAAGAATTCGGAAGCGACCGTTGACAGCCGCGCGACCACGCCAGCATGATCGGGCCATGAACCTTATTCAGCTGTGCCTCACTCGCACCACCACCACGACCGCTTATGGCGGGTCGTGCGGTTGCTGTGGGTGCTTGAGCTAGAAACATCCCGGATACAACCCAAGGCCCCACCAGCAATGGACGGGGCCTTTTTATTGCCCCGCCACCTGGCCACTGCAAGGAGCAAGACCATGGCAAACGCCCTGCTGATCATCGATATGCAAAACGGTTTATACGATGGCCCGGACAAACCCTTCGAACGCGAACGCGTGCTGGGTACCATCAACCAACTGATCCAGCGCGCCCGCACAGCCAACGCGCCGATCTTCGTGGCCCGCCACACCGGCCCTGCCGGCTCACCGATTGAAGCCGGCAGCCCTCTCTGGCAGCTCTTGCCCGAGCTGAATGTCGACGAGGCCCGCGACCACCTGTTCAATAAAACCCGCCCCAGCTGCTTTCTAGGCACCGATCTGGCGCAGCAACTGGCGGCGAAGCAGGTGGATGAACTGGTGATTGTGGGGATGAAAACGCAGTTCTGCATCGACACCACCTGCCGAGTGGCGGCTGAGTTGGGGTTTTCAGTGGTGTTGCCGGAGGATGGCCATACCTGCATGGACACCCCACTACTGTCAGCCGAAGCGATCATCGCGCATCACAATGCGACCCTGGCGGGGGCGTTCGTAAAGCGGGTGTAATTCAGAATGGCCTTACGAAAGAAGAAAATTTTCTATCTGAACAAAACGTTCCGTCTTACAAATCCCGCATACTCATCCTCTCAAACCCTTCAGGAAGAGCCTTCCGATGACCACCACTGTTCTGGTCCTGGTTGAAACCATCAACGAATACCTGCAAATCATCGAGAGCAATGATTTTCATGTGATTCTGGCGCCGACGCCGGCGGAACGCGCCCAGGCGATCAAGGCCCACGGTGGGCAGATCAAGGCGGTGCTGACCCGTGGCCCGCTGGGGCTGTATGCCGAGGAAATCGCCGCACTGCCGCTGCTGGAGATCATCTGCGTGATCGGTGCCGGCTACGAGCATGTGGACCTGCAGGCGGCGAGCAACCGTGGGATCGTGGTGACCAACGGCGCCGGGGTGAATGCGCCGTCGGTGGCCGACCACGCCATGGCGTTGCTGCTGTCACTGGTGCGCGGTATTCCCCAGAACGACGCGGCCGTGCGGCGCAGCGAGTGGCCAAAGGTGATGCGCCCTTCCCTGGGCGGCAAGCAACTGGGCATTCTGGGGCTCGGCGCGGTGGGCATCGAGATCGCCAAGCGTGCGGCCCTGGGCTTCGGCATGGAGGTGAGTTATCACAACCGCCAGCCCCGCGATGATGTGGACTACACCTACTGCGCCACCGCCGTGGAATTGGCGCGCACCTCGGATTTTCTGATACTGGCCACGCCCGGCGGTGCGAGCACCCGTCACCTGATTGATCGCCACGCCTTGGACGCGCTGGGGCCGAACGGCTACCTGGTGAACATCGGGCGCGGCAGCGTGGTGGTGACCGACGATCTGGTGGCAGCTCTTGAGCAACGGCGTATCGGCGGTGCGGCGCTGGACGTGTTCGACGACGAACCCAAAGTGCCCGACGCCCTCAAGCGCCTGAGCAATACCGTGCTCACCTCGCATGTCGCCGGCCTGTCGCCGGAAGCCGCCCACGACACCGTGCAGCGCGTGGCTGACAACTTGGTGGAGTATTTCGCCGGTCGGCCCGTGCTTACACCCGTAAACCTGCCGCCACGCAAACAATAGCGTTTAGCCAGCACCGACGCGAAACCTGACTACACTGCTCTGCGGGTATGCTCAGGACGTCGGTGCATGACCGGCGAAGGAACGCAGAATGTTTGGCCATGGACTCGGCCCGGCCCGCCAACGCGGGGCCATCGGCTTGATCGGCGCAGTTACCCTTGGGATCGCGCTGTTGTTTATGTTGCTGGTGGTCGACAGCGGCCGCTTGTACCTGGAGAAGCGCAAATTGCAGCGCGTGGCCGATACGGCAGCGCTGGAAGCGGTGAGCCGCAGCGGCAAGTGCGCGGCGCCGACTAACAATGCCACGCAGTTTGCGACTGAAAGCGCAGCGCGCAACGCCTTCAAGGTCGACGCCAGTCGCACATTGGCTGTCGCCTGCGGCACCCTGGCCACCGGTGCGGACTTTATGCGCACCTTCAGCGCCGACCCCGCCAAAACCGATGCCATCCGGGTGATTGCCACCCACCGTGTGCACACCAGCCTCGCCCATGGCTTGCTCATGCTGTTCTCGGCTAAACCCATCACCATGATGACGCTCTTGAGCGCCACGGCGGTCGCCGCCGCGCCGACTCCGACGGTGGCATCACTCACCGTGCGCAGCACTTTGCTGACCGTGGACAGCACCAAGTCCGTCGCCCTCAACGCCCTGATCGGCGGCTTGCTGGGCGGCACGTTGCAACTCGACGCGGTGGGCTGGAACGGCTTGATCAACACCAATATCAGCTTGCTCAAGTACCTGGATGCCTTGGCCATCCGCTTGAACGTCAGCGCCGGCAACTACGACCAGTTGCTCAAGACCGACGCCACCGTCGGCCAGTTGATCCAGGCCGCCATCGATGTACTCAAGCTGGGCGGTGACGCGGTCAAGGTGGTGATCAACAACCTGGAAGCCATCAAACTGATCGCGCCGGGCACGCAGATCCTGCACTTGGGCGACCTGATCAACATCCAGAACGGCACGGACAAAAGTGCGCTGGATGTGAAGCTGCAACTGTTCAACCTGATTCAGGGCTTCGTGCAGCTGTCGAACAAGGCCAGCGCGGTCGCCGTGGAACTGCCGGTGGATGTGCTGGGGCTGATCGGCGTCACCGTCAGCACCAAAGTGATCGAGCCGGCGCAGCTCTCAAGCATCGGCGACCCGAAGAACATCGCCACACAGCCCATCTTTGTCCGTACCGCTCAAGTGCGCACCCTGATTTCGGTGAAGTTACCCATCGTCACGCTGGTCAACAATGTGTTGGGTGGCGTGGTGCAAGCGCTGAATGACGTGCTGGGCGGCCTGTTGGGGCTGCTTGACCCCAATTGTTGCCTGGTCACCAGCCTTGAAATCGGCGACAAACTCGACATTGCCCTGAGACCTGCAAGCGCGGCACGGGAGTCTGTGGCGACCGACAGGCATTCGCGGCCGGCGGGCTGGGCATCCGCGTCGACAGCAGTGTGGCCCGAACCCAACGCGCACACACCTACACCCACCCGCCGGCGGTGAATCAGCCACCGACGTATTATCAGTTCGCCGCATCGAATGTGGTCAGCAGCCTGAGGGAAACACTCACCGGCATCCAACTGATCAACCACCCGCCGAAAATGGCCAGCCTGTTGGGCGTCGTGCTGGGCATCGTCACAGGCCTGCTCAACGGCTTGCTCTCGACCCTGGGCGGGCTGATTGCCGGGCTGCTCGGCCCGCTGCTCGACCCCATCGTCAACAACCTGCTCGCCGGCCTTGGCATTGACCTGGCAAAAGTTGAAATCGGTGCCAACCTGTCCTGCAACCCCGGTGGCCGGGCGATGCTGGTGATTTGAGCACATCAGGCCCGCTGATCATCATCCAACACGCTAACCTATTAAGCCGCCCCGACCTTGTCGCTGGGCGGCGGTGCGCATTAGATTAGCCAATAGTCCAAGGCCTTTAGAATAAGCAGAAGGGATAAGCATGGCGCTTAACGACCAATCGACCCAGATTCGCCCAGGCGAAGAACTTGATGCCAGCCTCATCGATCCCTACCTCAAGGCCCATATTCCGGGCCTGCACGGCACGGTCAAGATCAGCCAGTTCCCTGGCGGTGCGTCCAACCTGACTTACTTGCTGGAGTACCCGGGCCAGGAATTCGTGTTGCGCCGCCCGCCCTTTGGCCACAAAGCCAAGTCCGCCCACGACATGGGCCGCGAGTACCGCATTCTCAACCAGCTTAAAGACGGCTTTCCTTATTGCCCCAAAGCCTACGTGCATTGCACCGATGAATCGGTCATCGGTGCCGAGTTCTATGTGATGGAGCGGGTCAACGGCATCATCCTGCGTTCCGACCTGCCGCCGGAACTGGGCCTGGACGCGACCAAGACCGACGCACTGTGCAAAAGCTTTATCGACAAGTTCGTCGAGCTGCATCAGGTGGATTACGCGGCCTGCGGCCTGGCCGGCTTGGGCAAGCCCGAAGGCTACGTAGAACGGCAGATTCGCGGCTGGAGCGACCGCTACGAAAAAGCCCTGACCCCCGACGCCCCGAGCTGGGAAGCCGTGCGCGCCTGGCTCAATGACAAGATGCCGGCCGACCACCCGACCTCCAGCATCGTGCACAACGACTACCGCTTCGACAATGTGATCCTGGACCCCAATAACCCGATGCAGATCATCGGCGTGCTGGACTGGGAACTGACCACCCTGGGCGACCCGCTGATGGATTTGGGCAACACCCTCGCCTACTGGATCGAAGCCGCCGACCCGGCCCCGGTGCAACTGATGCGCCGCCAGCCAAGCAACGCCCCCGGCATGCTCACCCGCCGCCAGTTCGTCGATTACTACGCAGAGCGCTCCGGCATTCAGATCGACAATTTCGACTTCTACTACACCTACGGCCTGTTCCGTCTGGCCGGCATCGTGCAGCAGATCTACTACCGCTTCTTCCACGGCCAGACCCAGGACAAACGCTTTGCGCAGTTCATCCACATGAACACGCTGCTGGAGCAAATGAGCCTGAATGTCATCGGTAAATCCGCACTCTGACGGCAACATTCAAGACCCACCTGTTCGACCTCGACGGCAAGATTGCTTTTGTGTCCGGCGCCAGCCGCGGTATCGGTGAAGCCATCGCCAAACTCCTGGCCCAGCAAGGCGCCCACGTGATCGTCTCCAGCCGTAAGCTGGAAGGCTGCCAGCACGTGGCGGATGCGATCATCGCCGATGGCGGCAAAGCCACCGCCGTGGCGTGCCACATTGGTGAAATGGAGCAGATCACCCAGGTGTTCGCCGGCATCCGTGAACAGTTCGGCCGCCTGGATATCCTGGTCAACAACGCCGCGACCAACCCGCAATTCTGCAACGTGCTGGACACCGACCTGGGCGCGTTCCAGAAGACCGTGGACGTGAACATTCGCGGCTACTTCTTCATGTCGGTGGAAGCCGGCAAGCTGATGCGCGAGAACGGCGGCGGCAGCATCATCAACGTGGCGTCGATCAACGGGATTTCCCCAGGCGTGTTCCAAGGCATCTACTCGGTGACCAAGGCCGCGGTGATCAACATGACCAAGGTGTTTGCCAAGGAATGCGCAGCGTTCGGCATTCGTTGCAACGCCCTGCTGCCGGGCCTGACCGACACCAAGTTCGCCTCGGCGCTGGTGAAGAACGATTCGATCCTGAAGATGGCCCTGGCGCAGATCCCACTCAAGCGCGTGGCCGATCCCAGCGAAATGGCCGGCGCAGTGCTGTTCCTGGCCAGCGATGCCTCCAGCTACACCACCGGGGTGTCGCTGAATGTGGACGGCGGTTTCCTGTCCTGATCAAGCGTTCGGCGGTTGCCGACGAAAACTCACCGCCAGGCGGTTCCAGCCACTGATGCTGCCGCAAGCCAACTCCCACCGTTTGAATGGTGCTGGGTACGAGGGCTCAGGGCCGTTTGAACTCCCGCCGCAGTTGCTCGATCAGCGGTCGGCAAGCACAGCCGTCCAAGTGATCATTGACCATCCCCATCGCCTGCATCAGCGCATACATCGTGGTGGGGCCAACAAAGGTCCAGCCGCGTTTCTTCAAGGCCTTCGACAACCTCACCGAAGCCGGTGACGTCGGATTACCCGTCCAATAAGCCATGTCCACCACGGCCGGGCGCTCCTCCTCGCTAGGCTCAAACGCCCAAACCCACCGCGCCAGCGAGCCAGTTTCATCCACCAGCTCACACGCCCTGCACGCATTGTTGATGGTGGACACGATCTTCGCCCGATTGCGCACAATGCCGGGGTCCTGCATCAGCCGCTCAATGTCCGCCTCGCCATACCGCGCCACACGACGAAAATCAAAGCCCTCAAACGCCACCCGGAACTGCTCGCGCTTGCGCAAGATGGTGATCCAGGCCATGCCCGCCTGAAACCCCTCCAGGCAAATCTTCTCGTACAGCTGGATATCATCCGCCACCGGCACGCCCCACTCGTGGTCGTGGTAACGCGGGTATTCCGGCGCCGCTGTGCGCCAGGTGCAATGCGTCTGCCCTGCGTGCGTGGTCAGTCCTGGTCTGTCCATCGATCACCTCGCCAATCTTGCCGTGGATGATAAGCGAAAAATTTTCCAAACCACCAACCGCTCAAGCATCACGCTTACCGACCAACTGGTCAGACCGGAACCTGTCAACCGTCCAATATTTACTTGTGATTTCAAAAAAACCCAGCGTAGACTGGCCACGCACTGGACTTACCGGTAAGACCACAACAATTAAGCCCTGGAACCACCAGGGCACCGAATAGAGATCCCTCCCATGCTCAGATGGTGCTCGCGTTCGATTTTCCTGCAAGTCGTGATTGGCCTGATGCTCGGCATCGCCTGCGGCCTGGCCCTTCCCGAATTCTCCTCGCAACTCAAACCCCTGGGTGACGGCTTCATCAAGCTGATCAAGATGCTGATTGGCTTGATCGTGTTCTGCGTGGTGGTCAGCGGTATTTCCGGCGCCGGCGACTTGAAGAAAGTCGGGCGCATCGGCCTCAAGTCGGTGATCTACTTTGAAGTGCTGACCACTGTTGCGCTGGTGATCGGCCTGATCATGGCCTTCAGCACCGGCATCGGCACCGGCGCCAATATCCACCTGGAGCAATTGTCCTCCGCCGGCCTGAATGAACTGGCTGACAAGGGCCAACATATCCGTGGCACCAGCCAGTTCCTGATGGACCTGATCCCCAACTCGGTAATCGGCGCCTTCGCCGACAACAACGTGCTGCAAGTGCTGCTGTTTTCAGTGCTGTTCGGCAGCGCGCTGAACTTGGTGGGCGAAGCCGCTTCGGGCATCTCGCGGTTGATTAACGAGCTGAGCCACGTGATCTTCCGCATCATGGGCATGATCGTGCGCTTGGCGCCGATTGGCGTGTTCGGCGCCATCGCCTTCACCACCAGCACCTACGGCCTGGATTCGCTGCAACACCTGGGCAGCCTGGTAGGCTTGTTCTACCTGACCTGCTTTGCCTTTGTCGGGCTGGTGCTGGGCCTGGTGATGCGCTTGTCCGGCCTGCGCATGTTGCCGTTGCTCAAGTACCTGCGCGAAGAGTTGCTGATCGTGATGGGCACCGCCTCATCCGATGCGGTGCTGCCACAGATCATGCGTAAACTCGAGCACCTGGGTATTGGCAGCTCAACGGTAGGCTTGGTGATTCCGACGGGGTATTCATTCAACCTCGACGGTTTCTCGATCTACCTGACCCTGGCCATCGTGTTTATCGCCAACGCCACCGGCACCCCGCTGTCGATGACCGACTTGCTGACCATCCTGCTGGTGTCGCTGATTACCTCCAAGGGCGCTCACGGGATTCCGGGCTCGGCGCTGGTGATTCTAGCCGCGACCCTCACCGCCATCCCGGCGATTCCGGTGGTCGGGCTGGTGCTGGTGTTAGCGGTGGACTGGTTCATGGGTATAGGGCGTGCATTGACCAACCTGATCGGCAACTGTGTTGCCACCGTGGCCATTGCCCGTTGGGAAAAAGACATCGATATCCAGCGCGCCAACAAGGTGCTCGACGGCCAACAAGGCTATGCCTTCCAGGCCAAGAAGCCGGTGCTGCCGGCGCATCAAGAGTTTTAAGCGATTTCATAAACAACACAGATCCACTGTGGGAGTTGGCTTACCTGCGATAACGGTGGGTCAGCAATAGAGATGTTGACTGACCGTCAGTCATCGCAGACAAGCCAGCTCTCACACTGGATCGTCACAAGACTCACCATTGTATTTGCACTATCAAGGAGACGTAGACGTGATCAGCACCTCAACCGTCGTCAATTCAGTCGTAGAAAAACTGCGCGCCGCACTCAAGCGCGGCCAGTGGCGGCGTGGCGAAATGCTGCCCGGCCAGCGTGAACTGGCCGAACAAATGGGCATCAGCCGCCCAAGCCTGCGTGAAGCGGTGATCGTGCTGGAAACCCTGGGCCTTGTGCGCTCGATGCCCGGCAAAGGTGTGGTGGTGCTGGAAACCAGCGTCAGCGAACCGCAATCCAGTGACGCCGTGGCCGATGCCAGCCTGGAAGACATCCTGCAACTGCGCTACACCCTCGAGCCGTTCATTGTCGGCCTGGTCGCCCAATCCATCAGCAGCAAAGAAGTCGGCCAATTGCGCCTGACCCTGATGGACATGCGCGAAGCCCTGGATGCCGGTGACGCCGAAGCGGGCATGAACGCCTACATCGGTTTCCACGAAGAACTGTTCGCGCTGACCTCCAACCCGATCTTCCAGAACGTGGTGCAACAGACCAGCAACGCCCTCAAGCAAAGCGCCCAGGTGCTGCGTAACTCGCCCGAACACCTGGCGGAACGCCTGCAGGAAAACGAGGCCGTGGTGCGCGCTATCCGCAACAAGAACAGCGCCCTGGCCAGTGCCGAGATGCGTCGGCACATCCTCCAGGAAGGCCTGCGCATGGGCATTCGCTTGAACATCCCGGACGACCATCTGGGCAGCTGAATTTTTGGAGACAGGCCATGACCGCCCACGCCCTGCAACGCCACCCCATCCTCCCTGCCCTGCGCCTGGTGGCAGGCAAAAAGCCCTCGGTGGATGACATCTACCCGCGCTTGTTCGACGCCATACTCGAACAACGCATCCCGCCCTCCAGCCGGTTTACCGAAGAAGGCCTGGGTGAAACCTTTGGTGTCAGCCGCAGTGTTATTCGCCGTGTATTGGCAAAACTGTCTCACCAACAAGTCATCATCCTGCGCCCCAACCAACGCGCTCAGGTGGCAGCGCCGGATGCCCAGCAAACACGGCAGATTCTGGAAGCGCGGCGCCTGACCGAAATCACCGTGGTGCAGCTGGCCTGTGCCCAGGCCACGCCGACGCACATCCGCCAGTTACGCGAACTGATCGCCCGAGAGCGTGAGTACATCGAGCGCGACCAACGCGGCCCGGCAATTCGGCTGTCCGGGGAGTTTCACCTGCAATTGGCCGCGATGGCACGTAACGCGCCCTTGGCGCAGTTCCTCAACAGCCTGGTGCCGCTGACCTCGCTGATCATTGCCCAATACGAGGCGCAAGCCTGTACGTATTGTGCGTGGCAGGAGCATGTGGCGATTGTGGATGCGCTGGAGCAACGTGATGTGACTGGCGCGATCAGCCTGATGACCCAGCACCTGGATCACCTGGAAGCGAAACTGCTGAAACTCAACTGACGGTCACCACCGCGTCGGTTTTTTGCACCTTCAGGTGTCTTCTCGGTTGATCCACTTGGGCACGTTGGGCGCCTGATAACTCAGCACCGCGGCCAGCAAACGCTCCACGTTCGGTTCAACGATGAGCATGTCGCGGTGCACGGGTTTTGAGAAGGCCGCGACCGACACTCATGTCATCACCGATGCGAACCCTGTGTGGTTGCTTGAACGGCCCTACCCAGAAGGCCCGATGTTGGCCGCACGTACCTTTGGTGGCAGCGCTTACGGTGATCACCATATGAAGGCTAACCTTGTGATCAGCTGTCACCCGCAGAACCCAAACGCTGGCCTGTCGCTGGAGATCATCCCGCAATTACTGGGCTGGGACGCCGACCCATTTGAAGGCAAGGATGCCAGCGCAAATGGGCCACTGAGTATCACGACAGGCACACGCGCCGCCGTCGAACACATGGTCAGTGGCGTCTGGAATTACGGCGGGATGTTCCAGATGGGTTTGGTCTTTGAGCTCAGCATCTCTGTCCCGCGAGAGGAATTAGCCTACTGGGCCACCGATGCCTCGCGCGGGCAAACCCTGACACTTTCGTTAGCCCCCGCCACTGAGGGCGGCAAGCCGCTGACGGCATCGTTCTTATTGCCGGCAAACAACAACGGGTTGAAGAAAGCCATCCAGCCCTGCCTGGGGCCAGCCGGCGCGGCTACACGCTAACCTGTGGAGATCAAAATGGGGGAGCTGGCTTGCCTGCTCCCCCCGTTGACCCCGTTGTTTGATAAATCGTGTTCCAACAAAAAGCCCCGCCCGCCGTGCTGTTGATCTTGATCTGCTTTTGATTTTGATCTACTAVTCAACTCAGTCAATGTGGGAGCTAGAGGCAGCCGCAACTCGGTCAAGTGTGGAGCGACTCGCTCCCACAGTTGGATCTCGGTACATCAGACAGAGAGTGTGCTGCTGTGCTTTTGCCCTGCTTTTGCTTCAACCACTCAGGTCGGCTACTAGGCCGCCGTGCTCTTGCTTTTGATCTTGATCTTGATCTGAGGCGCCCCGTTAAACCACGCTGGCCGAACGCAGGCTTGAATCGTGGGTAACCCGGCAGGACGCCGGGTTAGCCGCGCTGGGCCAAGGATGGCCCATCGCGGCGGCCCACGGATTCAAGCCTGCGTGCGGGCAGCCGAGCCTAAGCGAGGCACCGAGTGGTGGGGCAAAGCGTTTTTTGGTTACTTTTTTAGGCGTTTGTAAAAAAGTGACTCGCTGTAAGAGCGAAACCCTAGGTGGCCGTTACCGCAGCAAGGATAGAAGCCATCCAGCCCTGCCTGGGGCCAGCCGGCGCGGCTACACGCTAACCTGTGGAGATCAAAATGGGGGAGCTGGCTTGCCTGCTCCCCCCGTTGACCCCGTTGTTTGATAAATCGTGTTCCAACAAAAAGCCCCCGCATCTCACGATACGGGGGCTTTTGTTTTACTGCCTGATCAAGCCGGTTGCAGCACCGACTGACCACTCAGCGCCAGGTCCAGCAACTCACGGTTGGCGACCGCGTACATGGCGTAGTCCGTGCCGACGGCGGCACGGATTTCCACCATCATTGCGCGCCAGCGATCGGCCATGTCCTGGTGCTGCTCAAGCCACAGGGCCACGCGGGCTTCCATGTCTTGTGGCGCGTCGGCCATTTGCAGTACCGAGATGGTGATCGCCCGTTGCTGCCAGTCCACGTCGTCGCGGAAGGCTTCGCGGGCCGCGGCTTGCCAGTTGTTGGCCACCGGCAGATCGCTGATCTGCTGCAGGTACCACGGCAAGTCCAGGGCGCTGCCGACGGCGAAGTAGGCCTTGGCCACTTCGGCGGCGTCATGCCCGGTCACGTCAGCGGCTTCGATGATCGGCAGCAAGGTGTACAGGTGAGTCGTGCCTGCAACCATGCGCGCCAACAACTCCGGTACACCCGCTTCGGTGTAAGCCAGGTAGCGGGTCTGCCAACCTTCACGGGTCGGGCCTTCCAGCAGTTCGTCGAGCTTGAGGCCCAACGCCGCCAGGTGCGGACCGAAGTGTGCGGTGTCGCGGCCAGCGTCCTGCTCGTTGCGACGGCTGCGCAGGAACCAGCGCGTGGCACGGCGGCCCAGGCGCATCAGCTCGTCCATCAGCTCCAGTTGCACGTCGGCGCAGACCTGGTGGTCCAGGGCTTCGATCTGACGGAACCAGTGCGGGAGATGGAAGATGTCACGCACGATCACATAAGCGCCGGCCACGTTCGCCGGGCTCATGCCGGTCGACTCTTTGAGCCGTTGAACGAAGGTGATGCCCATGTGGTTGACCAGGTCGTTGGCGATCTGGGTGCTGACGATCTCACGCTTCAAGCGGTGACGGCGCATCGCTTCGCCGAACTTGGCAACCAGGCTCGGTGGGAACGCGGTCTCCATGTCACGGGTCAGGTAGTCATCATCCGGCACCAGCGACTTGAGCAGCGCTTCCTTGAGGTCGATCTTGCTGTACGAGATCAACACCGACAGCTCCGGACGCGTCAGGCCCTTGCCGGTGGAAGCGCGCTCGGTGAGCTGCTCCTCAGTCGGCAGGTACTCGATGGCACGGTCCAGCTTGCCACGGCCTTCCAGGTCGCTCATCAGGCGCTTGTACTCAGCGGCACGCTCGTAAGCTTTGCGGGCGGCCAGGGACAGGGCCTGGGTCTGCTTGTAGTTGTTGCCCAACACCAGGCTGCCGACTTCGTCGGTCATGCTCGCCAGCAGCTGGTTGCGCTGCTTGTCGGTCATGTCACCGGCCTGCACCACTTCGTTGAGCAGGATCTTGATGTTCACTTCGTGGTCGGAGCAGTCCACACCACCGGCGTTGTCGATGAAGTCGGTGTTGGAACCGCCACCATTGAGGCCGAATTCCACGCGCCCCAGCTGGGTCATGCCGAGGTTACCGCCCTCGCCCACCACCTTGCAGCGCAACTCGTTGCCGTTGACGCGCAGGGCGTCGTTGGCCTTGTCGCCCACGTCGGCGTGGCTTTCAGTGCTGGCCTTGACGTAAGTACCGATGCCGCCGTTCCACAACAGGTCCACCGGCGCCTTGAGCAAGGCGTTCAGCAGTTCGGTCGGGGTCAACTTGTCGGCCCGGATGTCGAAGCGTTCTTTCATCTGTGGCGAAATGGCAATGCTCTTCGCGCTGCGCGAGAAGATACCGCCGCCTTCGGACATGATGCTGGTGTCGTAGTCGGTCCAGGCCGAGCGCGGCAACTCGAACATGCGCTGACGCTCAACGAAGCTGGTCGCCGGGTTCGGGTTCGGGTCGATGAAGATGTGCAGGTGGTTGAAGGCCGCGACCAGTTGCAGCTTGTCGGACATGAGCAAGCCGTTACCGAACACGTCACCGGCCATATCGCCGACGCCCACCACAGTGATGCTGTCTTCCTGCACGTTGATGCCGCGCTCACGGAAGTGACGCTGCACACCGACCCACGCGCCCTTGGCGGTGATGCCCATTTTCTTGTGGTCGTAACCGGCGGAACCACCGGATGCGAACGCATCGCCCAGCCAGAAGCCGTAATCAATGGCGATGCCGTTGGCGATGTCGGAGAAGGTCGCAGTGCCCTTGTCCGCTGCCACTACCAGGTACGGGTCATCGTCGTCATGACGCACGACGTTGGCCGGAGGCACCAGGGCGCCGTCTTTGAGGTTGTCGGTGATGTCCAACAGGCCGGAAATGAAGATGCGGTAGCAGGCGATGCCCTCGGCCGCGATCTCGTCCCGGCTGCCGCCCAATGGCAGGCGACGCGGCAGGAAGCCGCCTTTGGCGCCCACCGGCACGATCACCGAGTTCTTCACTTGTTGGGCTTTTACCAAGCCAAGCACTTCAGTACGGAAGTCTTCTTCACGGTCGGACCAACGCAGGCCGCCACGCGCGACGTTGCCAAAGCGCAGGTGCACGCCTTCAACACGCGGCGAGTAGACGAAAATTTCAAACTTCGGCACCGGCTTAGGCAGCTCAGGAATCGCGCGCGGGTCGAACTTGAAGCTGAAGTACGACTTGTTCTGGCCGTTGGCGTCGGTCTGGTAGAAGTTGGTGCGCAGGGTGGCCTTGATCAGGTCCAGGTAGCGACGCAGGATGCGGTCTTCGTTAAGCACCTGAACATCGTCAAGGGCCGTGAGAATCGCTTGTTCCAGGCGTTGCTGCTTGTCTTCCAGGTCATCGGCGGTGAGCTTGCGCGCCAGGTAGAAGCGCGTCTTGAACAACCGGGTCAGCTCGCGAGCGATGTCGGTGTGGTTGTTCAGGGTGCTGGCGATGTAACCGAGGTCGAAGCCCAGGCGGATCTGCTTCAAGTAACGCGCGTAGGCGCGCAGCAGCGCCACGTCACGCCATGGCAGGCCGGCAGTCAGTACCAAACGGTTGAACGCATCGTTTTCGGCATCGCCGTGGACGATGTGTACGAACGCGTCTTGCAGAGTGTCGTTGAGCTGTTGGATGTCCAGGTTCACGCCTTCGGCGGCGATGAACGCGAAATCATGAATCCAGAATTCACGGCCATTGGCACGGCGCAGGCGGTACGGGAATTCACCCAGCACACGCAGGCCGAGGTTTTCCAGGATCGGCAACACGTCGGACAGTGCCAGCGGCGTGTCAGCGTGGTAGAGCTTGCAATGCAGCTCGCGCTGGCCGGAGACCTGGCCCAGCGGCTGATAGAAACTCATCACCAGCGGGTTGGCTTCGGTCAGGCTGTTGAGGTGCTGCATGTCGACCACAGCCGAATGCGCCGCAAAACGCTCGCGGTAACCGGCCGGGAAGCCTTTCGGGAAGTCTGCCAGCACATTGGTGCCTTGGGCTTCGCCGAAGCTTTCGACGACGAGACTGGAGTAGTCGTCCTGCCAGCTGCGGCAGGCCTGCACCACTTCTTTTTCCAGTTGCAGCGTGTCGATGTCCAGGCGGTTCTTCGGGTCAACCCGCAGAATCAGCTGTACACGGGCCAACACGGATTCGGAGAAGAAGGTCCAGAACTCGCAATCCGAGGCTTTCAGGCGATCCATCAGCACTTGCTGGATCTTCTGGCGCACTTCGGTGGAATAGATGTCGCGCGGCACGTAGGCCAGGCAGTAACAGAAACGACCGTACGGGTCTTTGCGCAGGAACACGCGGATCTTGTTGCGCTCCTGGATCTGCACGATCGACATCACAGTGCTGAACAGCTCGTCGACCGGGGTCTGGAACAGGTCATCACGGGGCAGCACTTCAACCACCTGAGCAAGCTCTTTGCCCAGGTGAGCCTTGGCCTGGAAGCCCGAACGGCGTTCGATTTCCGCAACCTTGCGACGGATATAAGGGATCACCCGCACGCTTTCGCCGTACACCGAGGAGGTGTAGAGGCCCATGAAGCGGTGTTCCTTGATGACCTTGCCGTCGGCGCTGATCTCACGGATCGACACATAGTCCGGATAAGCCGGGCGGTGCACGCGGCTTGGGTGCGCGGCCTTGGCGAACGACAGCACAGTCGGTTCACGCAGGTAGGCCACGGCGTAGTCTTCGATGCGCAGGTCTTCGGCGGTAAGGCCGGCACGCAGCAGTTTGGTCAGGCCGAGGAAGGAGCTGGCGTCATATTCGATATGGCCGCCGTCCGCCTCGTCACGTACCACGAACTCTTCATAGCCGAGGAAGGTGAAGTGGTTGCCCACCAGCCACTCCAGGAAGTTCTTGATCTCGGCTTTTTCTTCGCCGTCGATGCTGAACTGGCTGGCGTCGATACCGTCCAGCAACTCCTGGACCTTGGCCTTCATCGGTTCAAAATCGGACACGGCCACGCGCACTTCGCCCAGCACTTGCTCAAGCTCTTTGCTCAGCACGTTCAGTTCGGCGGCATTGGCGCAGCGGTCGATTTCCAGGTACATCAGCGATTCTTGCTGGACGCCTTCGCCCTGGGTGCCTTTAGGCAGGATTTCCAGCAACTCGCCCTTCTTGCCACGGCGCACGCTGAGCACGGTGGTTTGCAGGGTGTGGATGCTGTAGCCACGACGGTTCAGCTCGGTACGTACCGAGTCCACCAGGAAGGGCAAGTCATGGTGCAGCACTTCGACCGCTGTGTGGGTAGATTGCCAGCCATGACGTTCGTAATCGGGGTTGTAAACGCGCACTTGCGGGGCGCTGTGGTCAAAGCGCTCAAGCAGGCGCCAGGCAGACAAGGTGCAACCGGCCAGGTCGGAAAGGCGACGTTGGGTCAGTTCGTCCAGGGAAATAATGCCGAAGAATTGTTCAGCGAACAGCGCCACTTGTGGCAGTGCCTGTTCACTGATGTGCTGCGCCAGTGCCGCTTGCAGTTGATGCTGGAAGTCGGCCTTGCTGGCTGCGGTGAAGAACGCCATCTGTGGTACTCCGCTTGGGCTTGTTATTGATGGAAGCGTCGCGTGTTATCCCCTTGCGGGGAGACCGTCAGCGCTGTTCGTCGGTACGGATAATAAGCACCATAAACGAATCAGGGTGACAGGTGGGTGAAGCTGGACAAGACAGTCAGGTCACATACAACTTCCATAAGAAGTGCACCTTACCAGGCGACGGTACGACGGGCAGGTCAGGCTCCCGGCACAGGGCACATCCGTTGCGCAGCTTAACGAGTGTAGGAAGACAGCTGCTTGCGATGCTGCGACATATTCGGTCATCGGTACGCAGGCTTGAGGTTGCGACTTGGGCAACCTGGATTTTTCCGAAGAAAATCCGGCTATATTCAAGCCTGGGAGTACCGAAAATGACTGGTATTGCCCGTCAGGTCATGCACTGGGTCTGACATATGATGCAGCACAAAATTCGCCGCAATGGCACAATTGCCGAGCTGCGCCCTCCCCCTGACAGGATTTCCCATGCTGCAACTGAACACTGACGCACTGATGGCCACCCCGTGCGACGACGAAGAAGACAACATGGCTATGCTCTGCTGCCACGGTAAAAACGGCGAGATGTTCATGCTCACCCGTTACCCGGATGAAGATGAGGTTGAACTGACCTGGGACTACGAGCCGTCGACCCTCGATGGGCTGAAGGTCACCCTGAGTGACACGACGCTGCTGGTTGAACTGGCCGCCGGGGACGCCGACGCGTTGGGTGGCAAGGATCAGCTGCAGATCACCCACGCCACTGCCGCGTCGGATTTGGCTGAAGTTGAAGAGACCTTGCAGAACATTCTCAAGGGCACCGGCACCTTTACCCGAATCTAAACTGCCGCACAGATCAAATGTGGGAGCCAGCTCCCACATGGGCAAGGCCCAGCAATGGGAGCCAGCTCCCACATGGGCAAGGCAAGCCTTCAGCACAATTTGTGCTGCACACACAAAATTCCTACAAGTTTTCCTAAAAATACCCCGCGCGCCGTTAGTCGCCGCACCCCTCGATGCATTAAAGTAAGCCCCCCAGGCCAGGCGTTTTTTTCTCAATGCCCGGCCAATCTCTCCAGGAACCGTCATCGATGGAACATCGTGAAGCGCTGCTTGCGCTGCGAACCTTTCTTTCTACGCAGATTCTCGGCCAGGAAAAACTCATCGATCGCCTGCTGATCGCGCTGCTCGCCGACGGCCACATGCTGGTAGAAGGTGCGCCGGGCCTGGCCAAGACCAAAGCCATCAAAGAGTTGGCCGAAGGCATCGAAGCGCAGTTCCATCGTATCCAGTTCACCCCCGACCTGTTGCCCGCCGACATCACCGGCACCGAGATCTATCGCCCAGAAACCGGCAGCTTCGTGTTCCAGCAAGGGCCGATCTTCCACAACTTGGTGCTCGCGGACGAAATCAACCGTGCGCCGGCCAAGGTGCAGTCGGCGTTGCTCGAAGCCATGGCCGAGCGCCAGGTCAGCGTGGGGCGCAGCACGTACGAGTTGTCGCCGCTGTTTCTGGTGATGGCCACGCAAAACCCCATCGAGCAGGAAGGCACCTACCCACTGCCCGAAGCCCAGCTCGACCGTTTCCTAATGCACGTCAAAATCGGCTTCCCGGACGCCGCCGTCGAACGGCGCATCCTGCAACAAGCCCGTGGCGAGGCGCTCAACGGCGAAACCAAGCCTGAGCGCCGTGTCAGCCAGCAGGCAATCTTTGCTGCACGCAAGGAAATCCTCGGCTTGTACATGGCCGACGCCGTAGAGGAATACCTCGTGCAACTGGTCATGGCCACGCGCACCCCGGCCAAGTTTGATCCGGAAATGGCCGAGTGGATCGCCTACGGCGCCAGCCCACGCGGTTCCATCGCCCTCGACCGCTGCGCCCGCGCCCACGCCTGGCTGGCCGGTCGCGACTTTGTGAGCCCGGAAGATATCCAGGCGGTGCTGTTCGACGTGCTGCGCCATCGCATCATTCTGTCGTTCGAAGCCGAAGCCGCCGGCATCGACCAGGACCGCGTGGTGCAACGCATTCTCGACGTCGTTGCCGTCGCTTGAACCCCATGAATGCAAGCGATGGGATCCGCGTCACGCTCAGCGAATTGATTGAGATGCGCCACCGCGTGCGCGAAGTGCAGCTGTTTTCCACGCCGAGCCAGCGCAGCCCGCTGATCGGCCTGCACCATTCCAAGCTGCGCGGGCGCGGTGTCGACTTTGACCAGGTGCGCGTGTACCAGGCTGGGGACGACGTGCGCACCATCGACTGGCGCGTGACGGCGCGCACCCAGGAGCCGCACACCAAGCTGTTCCACGAAGAACGCGAGCGGCCGATTTTCATCATGGTTGAACAAAGCTGCCGGCTGTTTTTCGGCTCCGGCCAGATGTTCAAGTCGGTGCTCGCCGCGCAAGCCGCCAGCCTGATCGGTTGGGCGGCGCTGGGCCACAACGACCGCGTCGGCGGGCTGGTGTTTGGCGACAACGAGCACTATGAAATCAAGCCCCGGCGCAGCAAGCAAAGCCTGCTGCAACTGCTCAACCGACTGGTGCGCGTCAACCAGAGCCTCAATACCGAGAGCCGCCCCGAAGCCGACGCCTTGGGCATGGCCCTGCGCCGTGGCCGTGAAGTGCTGCGCCCTGGCAGCCTGGTGATCGTGATTTGCGATGAGCGCGCGCTGACCGAAGGTGCCGAGCAACAGCTGAGCCTGCTGTCGCGGCATTGCGACCTGCTGCTGTTGCCGATTTCCGACCCGCTGGACCACGCCCTGCCTGCTGCGGGGCTGTTGCGTTTTGCCGAGCGCGGCGCGCAGCTGGAACTGGACACACTGAATTTCGACTTGCGCCAAGCCTACAAGGCCCAGGCCGAAGCCCGCATCGCCCGCTGGGAATTACTCGCGCAGAAACTGCGAATCCTGCTGATGCCGTTAAGCACCCAGAGCGAAATGGTCGAGCAACTGCGCGAATACCTCAACCCGCAACGCCCGGTTAAAAAACAATGAGCAGCCTCGATCAACTGCAACCGCTGATCGCCCCACCGGCCATCGGCTTCTGGCCGCCTGCGCCGGGTTGGTGGCTGTTGCTGCTGGTGGTTCCGCTGCTCGGCTGGGGCTTGTGGTCCTTGCGTCGCTTGCTGCCCACGCGCCGCCCGGTGGCTCGCGCCGAACAACCGCTGGACCCGCTGCGCATCACCGCCCTGGCCGAGCTGGCCTTGATGCCCAAACCCTACGACGGCGCACCCGCCGGCGCCTGGCTGCAGCAACTCAACGGCCTGCTCAAACGCCTGTGCCGCAACGACTACCCCTACAGCCAGAGCCATACCCTCAACGGGCGCAAATGGCTGGCGTTCCTCGACAACCGCTGCCCGGCCGCCGGCCTCACACGCTGGATGGTGCTGGTAGAAGGCGCTTACAAACCCGAATGCAAACTCGACGACAAAGCCATCGCCGGCCTGACCCAAGCCGTCGACACCTGGATTCGCAAACATGTTTGAGTTCGCCTGGCCGTGGATCTTCGCCCTGCTGCCATTGCCCTGGTTGATGCGGCTTATCTTGCCGGTGGCCGACAGCGGCGAACCCGCGCTGAAAGTCAGCTACCTCGCCGACCTCGAAGGCCTGGCCCGCCGCCGTGCGCGGATCAACCTACCGGGCTGGCGCCAACAAGCACCGTTCGTGGTGCTGTGGCTGCTCTTGCTCACCGCTGCGGCCCGCCCGGAATGGCTCGGCGAACCCCTACCGATTGCCGCCAGCGGCCGCGACTTATTGGTCGCCGTGGACGTCTCCGGCTCCATGGACTTCCCCGACATGCACTGGCAGGACGAAGACGTCAGCCGCCTGAGCCTGGTGCAACACTTGCTCGGCGACTTCCTGGAAAGCCGTGAAGGCGACCGCGTCGGCCTGATCCTGTTTGGCAGCCAGGCCTACCTGCAAGCCCCGCTGACCTTTGACCGACGCACCGTGCGCACCTGGCTGGATGAAGCGCGCATCGGCATCGCCGGCAAGAACACCGCCATCGGCGATGCGATTGGCCTGGCCCTTAAACGCCTGCGCCAGCGCCCGGCACAAAGCCGCGTGCTGATTCTGGTCACCGACGGCGCCAACAACGCCGGGCAGATCGACCCGCTGACTGCCGCACGCCTGGCCGCTGAAGAAGGGGTAAAAATCTACCCGATCGGCATTGGTGCCGATCCAGAGCAAACCGGTTCGCTGGGCATTCTTGGCGTCAACCCGAGCCTGGACCTGGACGAGCCCGCGCTGAAAGCCATCGCCGACGCCACCGGCGGCCAGTACTTCCGTGCCCGTGACGGCGACGAATTGCAGAAGATCAAGGAAACCCTCGACCAGCTTGAGCCCGTCGCCCAACAACCGACCCAAGCCCGCCCGGCCCAGGCGCTGTACAGCGCGCCATTGGCCCTCGCGCTGGTCCTGAGCATGTTGGTGGTGATCCAGGAACGCTGGCCCAACAACGCGCTGCAGCGCTTCTTTAATAAACTCTCGACCCAGGGCAATTTCCTGCAACAGCACCCTGAATGGCGCCAGCGCCTCAAACGCCTGCGTTTGCGGAGGCGTCGATGATCGACCTGTGGCCGCACTGGTTCCGTCCTTGGTGGCTGTTGCTGTTGCCGCTGCTCGGCTGGCTGCTGTGGCAGCTGTGGCACCGGCAAAAGCGCGCCGGGCGCTGGCAGATGATCCTGCCGCCCGCCTTTCATGCGGTGTTGCTCAGTGGTGGCAACGGCCGCGAGAGCAAATCGCCGTGGGTGGTGCTCGGCATCGCCTGGCTGCTGGCCGTGTTGGCCTTGCTGGGCCCAAGCTGGCAAAGGGTTGAACAGTCCAGCCAGAAACCCGCCGACCCGCTGGTGGTGCTGCTGGAATTGACCCCGGAAATGCTCGCCACCGACAGCCCGCCCAATCGCCTGGAGCAGGCACGGCGCAAGCTGTATGACTTGCTGCAAGCGCGCGCCGACGCACCGACCGCCATCGTCGTGTATGCCGGCAGCGCCCACACCCTGGTGCCGCTGTCGGATGACCTGGCCACCAGCCGCAACCTGCTCGAAGCCCTGCGCCCCTCGATCATGCCCGTGCCCGGCCATCGCGCCGACCTCGCCGTGGAGAAAGCCCTGGGCTTACTCAAGCAAGGCGGCCTCGGCCAAGGGCGCTTGTTGCTGGTCGGCTCGTCCCTGTCGAAACAAGAACGCCAAGGCATCCGCCTGCAGTTGCAAGGCGCGCAGGCGCCGACCTTGTCGATCCTCGGCATCGGCAGCCGCGAAGGCACGCCGGTGACCCAGGAAAGCGGCGAGTTCCTCAAGGATGAACAAGGTGCGATCCTGGTGCCACGCCTCGACAGCCCGACCCTCAAGGCCTTCGCCAGCGAAATGGGCGGCCACTACCGCGCCGCGCGCCTGGACGACAAGGACCTGCGCCAACTCAACCTGCTCGATGGCCCGCAAACCCTGCGCAACGACGGCCAACTGTTGCACCTCGACAGCTGGGCCGACCAGGGTTACTGGCTGCTCCTGCCGCTGTTGCTGCTTGGCGCCTGCGCCGGGCGCCGCGGCTGGCTGTTTTGCCTGCCATTGCTGCTGTTGGTCGCGCCGCAGCCCAGCTATGCCTTCGAGTTTCAAGACCTGTGGCTGCGCCCCGACCAGCAGGGCCAGTACCTGCTGAAGAAAAAGCGCCCGGCCGAGGCTGCCGAACGCTTCGAGAACCCGCAGTGGCAAGGCGTTGCCCTGTATGAGGCGGGCAATTACGCCGAGGCGATCAAGCGCTTTGCGCTGAGCAACGACGCCTACTCCCACTACAATCGAGGCAATGCGCTGGCCAAGTCCGGCGAACTGGAAGCCGCCATCGACGCCTACGAACAGGCGCTGGAAGCCCAGCCCGACCTGCAACCGGCGCTGAAAAACAAAGCCTTGGTGGAAAGCCTGATGCAGCAACACGCTCAGCCTGACCCCGCCAAACCCGAAAAAAACGAGGATGACGAAACCACCCAACCCGGCCAAACTGCGCAACCGGGCACAAGCGGGCAAAGTGCTTCAGGCGGCGAACAATCGTCCCAAGGCCAGGGCGAGGCCGGCACGGGCGATACTCAAACCGGCGGCACGCCCAAAGCCGGCGGCAACGACGTACCGGGCAGCGAACTGGGTGATGAACAAACCACCACCCCGCCGCTGCGCCCCGCCGATGCCAGGATTGACGGCGAGCATCGCCAAGCGTTGGAGCAATGGCTGCAGGAGATCCCGGACAACCCTGGCGAACTGCTGCGGCGCAAATTCTGGTACGAACAGCAACAACATCAGGACAAGACTCGATGAGCCGCCGCACCACCCTTCTGCTCCTGCTCGCGTTAACGGCAGGCCACGCCCAGGCGGCGAACCTGGTTGCCAGCGTCGACCGCAGCCGCCTCAATTCCGGGGAAACGGTGGAGCTGACGGTGGAATCCAGCGACGTCACCCAGTTCGGCAAACCCGACCTGTCGCCCCTGGATGCGCAGTTCGAAGTCAGCGGCACGCGCCAGATCAACCAACTCACCACCCTGGGTGGCGATAACCACGCCACCACGCGCTGGATCATCACCCTGTTGCCCAAGGAAAACGGCACGGTGGTGATTCCGCCGCTGCAAGTGGGCGAGCTCAAGACCCAGCCGATCAGCCTGCAAGTGGTCGAAACCGCCAGCCAGAACACCAGCGCCGAGCTGGCGCCGGTATTCATCGAAGCCAACCTCGACCAGAGCAGCGTGTACGTCCAGGCCCAGGCCTTGTTGACCGTGCGCGTGTACCACTCGGTGTCGCTGTACGACGACAGCAGCCTCACGCCGTTGCAGATCCCCGATGCACGCATCGAGCAACTGGGCGAGTCGCGCACCTACGAAAAAGTCATCAACAGCATTCGCCACGGCGTGATCGAGACCCGCTACGCGATCTACCCGCAGCACAGCGGCGCCTTGGTGATTCCAGCACAGACCTTCAGCGCCACCCTGGTGGAATCGCGCCCGCCCCAGGAGAACACGCTGCAAGGCACCAAGCCGGGCAAGCTGATTCACGTCAGCTCCGCCGAGCTGTCGCTGAACGTCAAGCCCAAGCCGGCGCTGTACCCGGCTGACGCCCCCTGGATACCGGCCCGCAGCCTGACCCTGACGCAAGCCTGGAACCCTGAGCCTGAGCGCGTACAAGTCGGCGACTCCCTGACCCGCAGCCTCACGGTCAAGGCCGAAGGCTTGTCCAGCGCGCAACTGCCGGCCCTGCCCAGCACCGACATCAACGGCCTGCGCCGCTACCCCGACCAACCGGTGCTCGCCAACCAGAACAACGACCACGGCCTGACCGGCAGCCGCGAAGACCGCGAAGCGCTGGTGCCGACCCGCGCTGGCGCCGTCGAACTGCCGGCGGTGGAAGTGGTGTGGTGGAACACCCACGAAGACCACCTCGAACGCACCAGCCTGCCCGCCCACACCCTGCAAGTGGCGACCAACCCGAGCCTGGTGGTGGACACGCCTGCCACGCCAACCGTGATTACAGCACCGGACGATGACCGCCTGTGGCTGTGGCAACTCAGTACACTGATCTTCATCTGCACCACCCTGCTGGGCTTTGGCCTGTGGTGGCGTGCGCGCCGCCAACCCGCCGTGCAGCGCACCGCGCAAACCGGCCCGAGCCCGCGCTCGCTGCTCGACGACCTCAAGCGCGCCACCCAGGCCAACGACCCGCAAGCCACACGCCAGGCACTGGATGCCTGGGCGCGGCAACAGCCGGAAACCCTAGCGGATATGGCGGCGCGGTTTGTGCCGTTGTCGGATGCTCTCGACGGATTGAACGGCGCGCTCTACAGCGAAGGCGGCCATTTCTGGCTGGGCGAAGACTTATGGCGTGCGGTCAAAGCCATCCCGATAGCCGAGCGCGAACACGACCCGGCGACCGATACCACCAGCTTGCCGCCGCTGTATCCCAAGTAAACCTCAGCTACCTGACACCACAATAATGCCTATGTGGGAGCTGGCTTGCCTGCGATGCAGACACCTCGGTCATCAAGTACACCGAGTTGATGCCATCGCAGGCAAGCCAGCTCCCACAGAAAAGCAGAGCACTGCGGTGCTGGCAGCGAACTCGGTCAAAATGTGGGAGCGGCTTGCGCGAGGCATGGCTGGTTATGCCTGACACACCGAGGTGCTTGCATCGCAGGCAAGCCAGCTCCCACAGAAAAGCAGAGCACTGCGGTGCTGGCAGCTAAACTCGGTCAAAATTGTGGGAGCGGGCTTGCGCGATGGCATCAACTGGTATGCCTGATACACCGAGGTGCCTGCATCGCAGGCAAGCCAGCTCCCACAGAAAACAGAGCCCGGTGCTGGCAGCTAAACTCGGTCAAAATTGTGGGAGCGGGCTTGCTCGCTCCCACATGGATCTCGTACATCAGACAGAGAGTGTGCTGCTGTGCTTTTGCCTGCTTTTGCTTCACCGCCCTGACAGCCGACCTGATCTTCTGAACTCAATCTAATGTGGGAGCTGGCTTGCCTGCGATGGCATCAACTGGTTATGCCTGATACACCGAGGTGCCTGCATCGCAGGCAAGCCAGCTCCCACAGAAAACAGAGCCCGGTGCTGGCAGCAAACTCGGTCAAAATTGTGGGAGCGGCTTGCCTGCGATGGCATCACTGGTTATGCCTGATACACCGAGGTGCTGCATCGCAGGCAAGCCAGCTCCCACAGAAAAGCAGAGCACTGCGGTGCTGGCAGCCAACTCGGTCAAAATTGTGGGAGCGGGCTTGCTCGCGAAGGCGGTGGGCAGTTACACATGAGCTGCTGACCCACCGCCTTCGCGAGCAAGCCCGCTCCCACATTGGGATCTCATTACATCAGCTAGATGGGTGTGCTCTGCTTCTGCTCTGCTTTTGCTTCTACCACTCAGGTCGGCTACTAGGCCGCCGTGCTCTTGCTTTTGATCTTGATCTGAGGCGCCCCGTTAAACCACGCTGGCCGAACGCAGGCTTGAATCCGTGGGTAACCCGGCAGGACGCCGGGTTAGCCGCGATGGGCCAAGGATGGCCCATGGCGGCGGCCCACGGATTCAAGCCTTCGTTCTGGCATGCCGAGCCTAGGCGAGGCACCGAGTGGTGGGGCGAGGACCTTTTGGTTACTTTTGGGTCCTTCCAAAAGTGACCCGCTGTAAGAGCGGAACCCTAGGTGGCCGTTACCGCAGCAACGGATATGTACTCAATCTACCTAAACCCCTGATCGACATGCATTGTTAAAGGCCAGCAATCCATATCTCTTTAACTTGCGGGAAGTTTCCTAGACAATCCTTCGGCCTTGCGCCTGCTCACTCCACTGGCTAGCCTTCGCTCCGTCGCTGCATATCAGCGATCAGGGGTGAGATCCTGTGATGTGATTAGGTGCCAAGTGCCACAACCGCGAGCAACATGCTCTATGGCGGCTGTGTGCGGGCAGACTTCGGTCTGACCGGGTGCTCCTGACCGGCAATCTCACCCCGCACATAGCTGCCACCTTTTGACGAGTGAGATCGGCAAAAGAATGGCTCCAGACCTTTCAGGAGTTTCATTCATGAACAAAATCGTCCCAGACCCACCCCGCTTCACCCCCGACCGCGAAATCTTCGAGCGCGCCCTGAGCCACTACCTACAACCCGACTCACCGCCGTCTTTCTCCGCACATCACGACCTCAGCTTCGAAGACGCCCTCGCCCAACTCTGCGACCTGTTGCGCTGCGCAGCCGCCACCGCAGCGGCCTCCACCCAAGGGCTGTCCGCCGACCAACACCACCTGGCCGGCGCCACCGAGCACCTGATCAACAGCGCCAGAACCCTCGCCGACCGCGCGCTGGACTGCCTGCACGCCGCATAACCCCTGTGGGAGCTGGCTTGCCGGCTCCCACATTCGATCTGGCCCGCGCACCCTGTGGGAGCTGGCTTGCCGGCTCCCACATTCGATCTGGCTCGTCCGCAGGCACTGTGTGGGCTTTTACAGGTAAACTCCCCTCCTTTTCATCTTCTCCACGGAGTTCGCCTTGCGTCTGTTCCACACCTCCGACTGGCACCTCGGCCAAAACCTGCATGGCCAGGAACGCGACTTCGAACACGCCTGTTTTCTCGAGTGGCTGCTGGGCCAATTAAACGCCGAGCAGCCAGATGCGCTGCTGATCGCCGGCGATATCTTCGACACGGTCAACCCGCCGCTCAAGGCCCAAGAGCGTCTGTATGACTTCATCATCAGCGCCCATGAACAAAACCCGAAACTCACGATTGTGATGATCGCCGGCAACCACGACTCCGGCTCGCGTATCGAATTGCCGGCGCCGCTGATGCGCCGCTTGCGCACGCATGCCTTGGGCCGCGTGCTGTGGCTGGATGACGGCCAACTGGATGCCGAACGTTTGCTGATCCCGCTGCCTGACGCCAAAGGCAAGATCGCCGCCTGGTGCCTGGCGCTGCCATTTTTGCGCCCGGCGGAAGTCACCGGCGCGCACTTGGGCGACGACTACCTGCGCGGCATCGGCCAAGTACATGAGTGGCTGATCGCCGCCGCCAACGCCAAACGCAAAAAAGGCCAGGCGCTGATTGCCATCAGCCATGCGCATATGGCGGGTGGCTCGGTGTCGGAAGACTCCGAGCGCAGCCTGATCATCGGCAATGCCGAGGCGCTGCCCGCCAAACTGTTCGATGCCAGCGTGGCCTATGTCGCCCTCGGCCATTTGCACAAGCCGCAGCAAGTGAATGGCGAAGAAAGGATTCGCTACAGTGGCTCGCCAATCCCCTTGTCGTTTTCCGAAATCGGCTACAAACATCAGATTCTCGATGTGACCTTTCAGGGCCAACGCCTGGTGAGTGTCGAGCCGCGCCTGATTCCGCGCTCGGTCAACCTGCAACGCCTGGAAGCCGCGCCGCTGGCGGATATCCTCAAGGTATTGGCCGACCTGCCCGACATCGACCTGCTCGCCGAAACCCAACGCCACCCGTGGCTGGAAGTGCGCGTGCGCCTCGACGAGCCGCAACCGGACCTGCGCCAGCAAATCGAAACCGCCCTGCAAGGCAAAGCCGTGCGCCTGGTGCGCATCGCCGCTGAATACGCCGGCCAACGCGGCAGCGACAACACGGACGACGAGCGCCTGATCGAACTCGACCAGCTCACGCCCCAGGAGCTGTTCAGCCGCGCCTGGCAGGACAGCTACGGCAGTGAAGTGGATGAACAGACCTTGAAGGATTTCGCCGTGCTGCTCCAGGAAGTACAACAGGAGGGCGAACAGCCATGAAGATCCTCGCCATCCGCCTGAAAAACCTCGCCTCCCTGGCAGGCCCGTTTGAAATCGACTTTACCGCCGAGCCCCTGGCCAGCGCTGGGTTGTTCGCCATCACCGGGCCGACCGGCGCAGGTAAAAGTACGCTGCTCGATGCGTTGTGCCTGGCGCTGTTTGGCGCAGTGCCGCGCCTGGGCGATACCGGCCAGGCCAAGATGCCGGATGCCGACAGCGATATTTCCATCGGCGACCCGCGCACCCTGCTGCGTCGCGGTACCGGCGGCGGTTATGCCGAGGTGGATTTCGTCGGCGTCAGTGGCCGTCGCTACCGCGCTCGCTGGGAAGCCAACCGTGCCCGCGACAAGGCCAGCGGCAAGTTGCAGAACAGCCGACAAAGCCTGATCGACCTCGACAGTGACCAACTGCTGGCCAGCCAGAAGACCGAATACAAAACCCAGCTGGAACTGGCCCTGGGCTTGAACTTCGAGCAGTTCACCCGTGCGGTGTTGCTGGCGCAAAGCGAGTTCAGTGCGTTTCTGAAGGCCAACGACAATGAGCGCAGCGAACTGCTGGAAAAGCTCACCGACACCGCGCTCTACACCCAGCTTGGCCGCCGCGCCTTCGATAAGGCCAAGGATGCCAAGGACGCGCATAAACAGCTGCAAGACCAAGCCACCGGCGTGGTGCCCCTGGCTCCCGAAGCCCGCGCCGAACTTGATCAACAGTTGGCCGAGGCCCAGCAACAGCTCAAGACCCAGCAGGCCCAGCTCAAGCAGTTGGAGCTGCAACACACCTGGCTCAAGGAACTGCGCGAATGGCAGGAGCGCCAGCACAGTGCGACGGAGCAACTGCAACGGGCTCAGGCGGACTGGGACGGCCAAGGCGCACAACGCCAGGACTTGAGCCGCCTGGAGCATTTGGCGCCGCAGCGCCATCAGTTTGCTCGGCAAGCTGAACTGGGCACATTGTTGACGCCCCTCGCTGCGCAGATTCAGCAGCATATCGAGCAGCAAACCGTGCTGCACACACGTCAGGAGCAGGCGCAACAGCAGCAAGCAGCCGCCCAGGCAACATTGGCCGACGCGCTGAAAACCCAGGCCGACGCCGTGCCATTGCTGCGTCAAGCGTTTGAGGAACAAAGCACCCTCGCCCACCTGACCAAGGACTTGGCCAAACGCACCGAGGATAAACAGCAACACACCAGCGCCTGTACCGAAGGCCACACGTTACTCAAAGCGTTGCAGGACAAACACAGCCAAGTCGCCGAGGGCCTGCAACGCCTGGCCGCTGAGCTTGAGCGCAGCGCCACTCTCGCCCCGCTGAGCGACGCCTGGAGCGCTTACCGCGATCGTCTGCAACAGTTGATGCTGGTCGGCAATCGCCTGAATAAGGGCCAGGCTGAATTGCCGCAGCTGGAACAGCGCGCCACCACCGCCGCCGAGCAGTTCACCCAGCAACGCGACGCGTTGGACCTGCTGTATCAGGAAGCCGGCGCCGAGCCACACGCCGTCGCCGAGCAGATCCAGTTACTCGCCAGCCTGTTGCAGGACAACCGCAAACAGCAGCGCGCGTTTGAAGACCTTACGCGCCTGTGGGACAGCCAGCAGCAGCTGGATCAACAGAGCGCCAACCTCACACAAAGACTCGCGGACGCGCAGCAGCAGCGCGAACAACTGAACCAGAGCGGCCTGCGAACCAAGGCCGAGCTGACCATCGCCGAGCAAACCCTGACGGTGACCAAGCAACTGCTGGAACGCCAGCGCCTGGCGCGCAGTGCCAGTGTCGAAGAACTGCGCGAGCAGTTGCAGGATGACCAGCCGTGCCCGGTGTGCGGCAGCCATGAACATCCGTATCACCAGCCTGAAGCGCTGCTGCAAAGCCTCGGCCGACATGACGAAAACGAAGAAGCCACGGCGCAGAAAGCCGTCGATATCCTCAAGGAAAAACTCACCGAGTTACGTGGGGAAGTGGGCGGCCTGATCGCCCAGCAAAAGGAGTTCCTGCAACAGCAGGAGCAACTGGCGACGCAGCAACAAGCACTGAAACCGAGCCTGGATGCCCACCCGCTGGCCGCCTCACTGTTCAATCAGGACGCCGCCAAGCGCAGCACTTGGTTGGCCCAGCAACTGGCGCAGTTGACGCAAAGCATCACCCAGGACGAACAACGCCAAGGCGCCCTGCTCAACCTGCAACAAAATGCCGGGCGTTTGCAGCAACAACTGCAAGCCGCCCAGGACGCCAGCCAGCAAGCCCGCCAGTTACTGGCGGACCAGCAACGCGAGCTGTCCAACGACCGTGAGCGCCTTGACGAAGAACTCAAGGCCTTCGCCGGCCTGCTGCCCGCCGAGACCCTCGACGGTTTACGCCGCGAACCGGCAGCGACCTTCATGCAGCTGGACCAGCACGTCAGCCAGCGTCTTGAGCAGCTTGGCCACCACCGCGATGAACTGGCCGAGCAGCAAGAACGTCAGCAGGCCATCGAGAAAGAACAGACCCACCAGCAGCATCGCCAGCAGCAGCTGGACGCTTTGCACCTGCACGTCACCGAGTTGGCCACGCAACAACAGGCCGCACAGGAAAGACTCACGGCCCTGCTGGGCGATCACGCCAGTGCCGAACAGTGGCAACAGCAGCTGGAACAGACGGTGGTGCAGTCACGCCAGAGCGAAGCCGACGCCAACCAACAACTGCAAGAGATCCGCAGTGCGCTGGTGCAACTGGCCGCCGACCTCAAGGCGCAGCAGGAGCGCCTACAGGCGCTGGCGGCCGAGCAACATAGCCTCGGCGAGCGCCTGGGCGAATGGCGTGCCCTGCACCCTGAACTGGATGACGATGGGCTCACGCGCTTGCTGGGCTTTGATGACAGCCAAGTCAGCGCACTGCGCCAGCAGCTGCAACACAGCGAAAAAGCCGTCGAGCAAGCCAAGGTGCTGCTGCAGGAACGCGAACAACGCCTCGCCGAGCATCAGGCTTTGCACAACGGCAACCTGGACGTTGAGCAACTCGATAGCAGCCTGGCTGCGCTCAACCAACAATTCACCGAGGGCGAGAAACACTGCGCCGAATTGCGTGCGCGCCAGGCCGAAGACCAGCGTCGTCAGGACGCCAACCACGCGCTGGCCGACCAGATCACTAAGGCTTACGAAGAATGGCAGCGCTGGGCGCGCCTGAATGCACTGATCGGCTCGGCCACTGGCGACACTTTCCGCAAGATCGCCCAGGCCTACAACCTCGACTTGCTGGTGCACCACGCCAACGTGCAACTGCGCCAACTGGTGCGCCGCTACCGCCTAAAACGCGGCGGCAGCATGCTGGGGCTGTTGGTGATGGACACGGAAATGGGCGATGAACTGCGCTCGGTGCACTCGTTGTCCGGTGGCGAGACGTTCCTGGTGTCGCTGGCGCTGGCCTTGGGCCTGGCGTCGATGGCCTCCAGCACGTTGAAAATCGAGTCGTTGTTTATCGACGAAGGCTTCGGCAGCCTCGACCCCGAGTCGCTGCAATTGGCGATGGACGCGTTGGACGGTTTGCAGGCCCAGGGCCGCAAGGTCGCGGTGATTTCCCACGTGCAGGAAATGCACGAGCGCATCCCGGTGCAGATCCAGGTCAAGCGCCAGGGCAATGGCCTGAGCACCTTGGAGGTCAAGTGAGCGAGGCGCTGCTGTATTCGTTTCGGCGCTGCCCGTACGCGATGCGGGCGCGCCTGGCCTTGCGCTATTCAGGCGTGCCCGTACAGATCGTCGAGGTAAGCCTCAAGGCCAAACCGGCGGAAATGTTGGCGCTGTCGCCCAAGAGCACGGTGCCCGTATTGAGCCTGGACGGCCGGGTGATTGAGCAAAGCCTGGAAATCATGCAGTGGGCGCTGGCGCAGCACGATCCTGAGGATTGGTTGCTGCAGGGTGACCCGGCGGTGCTGGAACTGATTGCCGAGAATGATCAGGTGTTCAAACATCACCTGGATCGATACAAGTACGCCGATCGCTACCCGCAGCAGCCGATGGAACATTATCGGGCAGAGGGCGAGGTGTTTTTGCAGAAGCTGGAAGGATTACTGGCGGGCCGGGAGTTTTTGCTGGCCGACCATTTGAGCCTGGCCGATGTAGCACTGGCGCCGTTTGTGCGCCAGTTTGCGCATGTGGACCGGGAGTGGTTTGCCGGAGCGCCGTATCAGCGCTTACAAAACTGGCTACAACGCTTTCTGGAATCGCCGCTGTTTATTGCAGTGATGGCAAAACCCTGAAATCAACACAATCAAATGTGGGAGCTGGCTTGCCTGCGATGCCGTCAACTCGGTCCAACGGATACACCGAGTTAATTTCATCGCAGGCAAGCCAGCTCCCACATTTGACCGCCGTTCAGCTCAAGCTCAGTGCTGGGTTTTGTGATCCAGTGCGGCATAGAAGTTGGCGCTTTGTTGCAGGTATTTCTGGGTGTAGGCGGATGTACTGGATTTTTTGCCGGCAACGTCCACGCTGGCAGCGGCTGGCAATGCCACGGTGGCGGAAACAGCAGAAGCGGCGATGATGGAGAAGAGGTTCAAGTTCATGTCGGTAACCCTTGTGTTCGTTTGGTGAGGTGGCCGGGAAGGCCTTGGAACCAAACTTACGCCCGAGGGCTGAACCTTAGAAATGCTTTGAAACAGTAGCCGCTATTAATACAATTAATACTAAAGGTCAGGCCCCGCGATGCGGGGCCTGTGGCTTATTGACGCACCAGGAACTTGAGGTCGCTAGGGGCATCGATCGGCAGTTTCTGCACGGTTTTACCCAGCAGGCCGGTCTTGGGGTCGCGTTCGACGACCACGATTTGGTTGCTTTTCTGGTTGGCGATCAGCAAGAACTTGCCGCTCGGGTCCAGGCTGAACTCACGCGGGTGGTCGCCTTCCACGGTGCGGCGCTGCAGCTCCTTGAGGTGCGCGGTGGCCGGGTCGATGCTGAACACCAGCATCTGGTTGGCGGTGCCACGGTTGCTCACGTAGAGGAATTTGCCATCGCTTGAAGCATGCAGTGCGGCGCCGGCCTTGTCGGACACCGGTTGCCCGCCAGCGAACTCCACCAGTTGGGTTTGGCTGAGCTTGCCGTCGTTGTAATCAAACACCGCGACCTGGGCGCTCATCTCGGTGGTCAGCCAGGCATGCTTGCCGTCCGCGCTGAACAACAAGTGACGCGGGCCGCTGCCGGGCGGCAGCTGCACCGAGGCCGGGTTGGCCGGGGTCAGTGGCAGCTCGTGGTTGGCCTTGGGGTCGTAGTGGTAGGCAAAAATCTTGTCGGCCCCAAGGTCCTGAACAAACACGTACTTGCCGTCCGGCGATGACACCACCGAATGCACATGGTTGGAAGCCTGGCGCTCAGGGTTCACCCGGCTGGACGGGTGCCCGCTCAGTTGCACCGGCGCCGATAACTTGCCATTGGCGTCGACCGGCAGCACGGCCAGGCTGCCGCCCGGGTCTTCGAGTACCGAATAGTTGGCAACGAACAGGTAGCGTCCATCAGCTGCCAGGCTGGAATGGGTCGGCTCATTGCCCAGGCTCTGCACTTGGTTGATCAGGCTGAGCTGGTGACTCTGCGGGTCAATGCTGTAGCTGCTGACGCGGCCGACCGAGTCTTTCTGGCCTGGGCCGTTTTCGTTGACCACAAACAGATGCTTCTGGTCTTTGGAGATCGTCAGCCACGACGGGTTGGCCGCCTTGGCCGCCAACTCCGGTTTACCGGTGAACTGGCCGGTACGGCTGTCAAATTGCAGGCGGTAAATACCTTCGCTGGTGCCGGCGGTGTAACTGCCCACCAGCAACTCGTAGGTGTCAGCCGGCGCAGCTTGCACCGACATCGCACCGACACTGCCCGCCATCAGCAGAGGCCAGAATTTACGCATCATCATCCGCTTCGTCCTCGTCGTTATTGTCGCCGGTGACGCCGCTCATGCAGACCAGGCGATGCTCGCCCGACTCACCGGTAAGGGTCCAGCTTTGCAGGGTTTGATCAAAGACCGCAGCGTTGATTTGCTCCAGGCTGAAACTCCAGCGTTTCTCGGCACGACCGTCCATGCAGACGATTAGCAACTTCTGGTCATCCAAGCTGAAGTCGAAGGTGTGCAGCCCATCGATTTCGACCATCTGGCAGTCTTTAAACGCGTCGAGCAAGGTAGCGGTGTCGGCAGTCATAACTAACAGTCATCAAAAGGAAAGACCTCATGATAGGTCAAATTGTTGCATCGACCTAAGACCACGCCATGCAAAACGCCGTAGCACAGGCCACGGCGTTTTGGCGACAACGATGAATCAGTGCGCAAACAACGAATTGCCCTTCTGCCCCGCCAGCTTTTCCGGCTTGATCAGGAATCGTGCCAGCGCCGGCAACAGCCACAATGCGCCGAACATGTTCCACAGCAACATGAAGGTCAGCATCAGGCCCATGTCGGCCTGGAACTTGATGGCCGAGAAGATCCAGGTGCACACGCCGATGGCCAGGCACAGCCCGGTAAACAACACGGCCTTACCGGTGGATTTGAGCGTCTGGTAGTACGCCTCTTGCAACGGCAAGCCGGCGCGCAGAAAGCTTTCCAGGCGACTGTAGATGTAGATGCCGTAGTCCACGCCAATCCCCACGCCCAATGCCACCACCGGCAAGGTCGCGACTTTGACGCCGATGCCCATGAACGCCATGAGCGCATTGCCCAATACCGACGTCAGTACCAGCGGCAGCACGATACACAGCGTCGCCGCCCAGGAGCGGAAGGTGATCATGCACATGGTCGCCACGCACAGGTACACCAAGATCAAGATGATCAGTTCCGACTCTTTAATCACCTCGTTGGTCGCGGCTTCAATCCCGGCGTTACCGGCGGCGAGGATAAACTCCAGGCCATCCTTGTTGTTGTCCTTGGCGAAGTCCTGCACCGCATGCACCGCGCGGTCGAGGGTTTCGGCCTTGTGGTCGTTGAGGAACACCAGCACCGGCGCCAGCGAGCAATTGTTGTTGTACAGGCCGTCGGCGCGGGCGATGGAGTTGTTCAGCACGTCGGGGTTGCGCGACAGGGTTTCCCATTTCAGGTTGCCCTCGTTCATACCCTTGATCATCTGCTTGGACACGGTCACCAAGGAGATCGCCGACTGCACGCCTTCGGTGTTCTGCATCTTCCACATCAACTGGTCGATGGGCGCCATGGCTTCGTAGCGCGAGCAGCCTTCGGCACGCGTCTTGACCATCACCACCAGCACGTCGGAACTGGTGGAGTAGTTGCTGATGATGAAGTTGTTGTCTTTGTTGTAGCGCGAGTCCGGGCGAAGTTCCGGCGCGCCTTGGTCGAGGTCGCCGATTTTCAGGTTCTGGCTGTACCAGAGGCCGCCACCGAAGGCGATCAGGGCCAACAGAATCGAGACCGGCGCGACTTTGGGGCTGGCAAATTTTGACAGCAGGCGCCAGAACGGATGTTCGCGGTGCGCGTCCTTCTTGCTTTTGGCAATGGCGCGCGTGCTGATGCCGACATAGGAAATCGCCACCGGCAGCAGAATCAGGTTGGTGAACACGATCACCGCCACGCCGATGGAGGCGCCGATGGCCAACTCGCGGATCACGCCGATGTCGATGATCAACAGCGTGATGAAGCCCACCGCGTCAGCGAGGATCGCGATCATGCCGGGCAGGAACAGTTGCCGGAACGTGCGTCGCGCCGCCGTCAGCGCGTTGTCCGCTTCACTCGATTGCAGGGCAATGCCGTTGATCTTCTGCACGCCGTGGGAAATACCGATGGCGAAGATCAGGAACGGCACCAGCATCGAATACGGATCGAGCCCGAAGCCGAAGAAGTGCATCAACCCGAGTTGCCAGACCACCGCCACCAGCGTCGTGCTCAACACCGCGACGGTGCTGCGCAGGCAGTTGGTGAACCACAACAGCAGAATCAGGGTGATGATGAAGGCGATGCCGAAGAACAGCACCACCATCACCAGGCCGTCGATCAGGTTGCCGACCTTCTTAGCAAACCCGACGATGTGAACCTTGATATTGGGGTTTTGCGCCTCGAATTTGTCACGGATCTTGCCTTCGAGTTCATGGGAGAACGTGCGGTAGTCCAGGGCCAGCAACTTGCCTTGGTCTTGTGGGTCCGGGTAGGACTCCAGCAGCGGAATGTCGACGATGCTCGACTTGAAATCGTTGGCAACCAGGCGCCCAACCTGGCCGGACTTGAGCACGTTGTTGCGCAGTTGGTCGAGACTTGCCGGCGAGCCGTTGTAGCTCTGCGGGATCACTTCGCCGCCGGCAAAGCCTTCTTCGGTCACCTCTGTCCAGCGTACGCTGGGGCTCCACAGTGACTTAAGGCCCGAGCGGTCGACGCCGGAGATGTAGAACACCTCGTCGTTGATCTGGCGCAGGGTCTCCATGTATTCCTTCGTGAAGATGTCACCGTCCTTGGCCTCCACCGAGATGCGCACCGTGTTGCCCAGGTTGGCCAAGTCGTTGCGGTGCTCCATCATCTTTTCGATGAAGGGGTGCTTGAGCGGGATCATCTTTTCAAAGCTGGTGGACGGGCGAATCAACGTCGCCTGCCAGAACAGGAAAATACTCACCAGCAGGCAGATGACGATGACTGCCGGGCGGTTATTAAAGATCAGGCGCTCAAGAAAGGTCGCTTTATCGTTGTGATGACTGCTCATTCTTTCCCCGCCCTTATTATTGTTTTACGCGTTCAGCGCCGCTGGCCGTGGCGACGCGAACGCCACCCTGCCCGACCAGAATCAAGTTGCCGTTGCCTGCCGCCGTGACCGCCGAGAGTGAAATGCGGTCCGGGCGATTGAATACGCTGAAGGTCTGCCCGTCGTCGTGGCTGACCACCACGCTGCCACCGTTGCCGACCACCACCAGCGAGCCGTCATCGAGCAAGGTCGCTCCCGACAAGCCGAACTCCAGGGCGCCGCGCGTCGCGTTCAGTTCGATCTGCTCCCAGGTGCTGCCGAAATCCGTGGAGCGGTAAAGATTGCCGCGCAGGCCATAGGCCAACAGGGTTTGTGCTTGAGCGGTGCCGATCACGCCAAACAACGAGCCCTCATACGGGCCTTCGAGTTTTTCCCAGGTCTGGCCGTCGTCACTGGAGCGGAACATGCTGCCTTGCTCGCCGACGATAAACAGGCCGGCATCCTTGATGTAGGCGATGGCGTTGAGGTGAAACTGGTCTTCGTTGTCGAGGCGCTCGCTGACATCGTCCCAGGTTTTGCCGCCATCGGTGGTTTCGATCAACGCACCGTAGGCGCCCACGGCCAGGCCGTGGTTGGCGTCCTTGAACCAAATGTCGAGCAACGGCGCTTCGCGCTTGAGGTCCTGGTATTGCTGGGTCCAGGTGGCGCCGCCGTCGGCGCTTGCGAGAATTTGCGCATCATGGCCGACGGCCCAGCCTTGTTTAGCGTCGACAAAAAATACCGCTGTGAGCAGTTGCCGGGTCGGCACCTTGGCTTGGGTCCAGGTGCTGCCCTGGTCATCGGAATAGAGGATGTGCCCCCGATCACCAACGGCCACCAGGCGAGAGCCCGCGTGGACCACATCGATCATCAGGCCTTTGGCAGCCTTGGGGGATTCAATCGCAAATGCCGGCGCTGCGCCGGTATCGCCGGCTGCCAGCACGGGTGTCGACAACACCCCCAGCAGCGAGAGCGCTGTGGCCAACATCGCAACCCTGCGTGCGGCGCGTGGGCGGCAAACAACCCAACCCATGACAGGCTCACTCATAGACCTTTCTCCCGATTTATTATTGTTAGGTCGTCTCGCCTTCCTGGGCTCTGAAACCTGCAATCTAGAGCGCCTGGAGCAAGCAGGATCCATCCTATCGGGGTTTCGAATCGTCTGACAATCGGCGCTACGTTATCTTTTGTTAACTGGCGGCTTTTGGCCATGGGCTGAATATGACTGCATTACCGCATGTTTTATTCCATATCTTGAAATGTGCGAATTTTTATTCCATTAATACCCCTCTTGAAAACAATAATTCAAAGGAACACCGCTATGCGTGAACTCGGAATCGGCCTGATCGGCACGGGCTTCATGGGGCGCGCCCACGCCCTGGCGTTCAACAATGCCCGCGCGGTCTTCGAACTGCCGGTACACCTCAAGCTGGCCGCGCTGGCCGATGCCGACACCGAACGCGCCCAACGCTGTGCCGCGGCCTGGGGGTTTGCCCAGGCCCATGGCGACTGGCAGGCGTTGATCAACGACCCCAAGGTCGACGTGGTGGCCATCACTACGCCCAACCACTTGCACTACCCCATGGCCATGGCAGCGATAGCGGCGGGCAAAGCGGTGTATTGCGAGAAGCCGCTGGCCGTCAGCCTGGAGCAGGCCGACGCCATGCGCCGCGCCGCCAGTGCGGCTGGGGTCGTCAAACGGGTCGGCTACAACTATCAGCACAACCCGATGATCAGCCTGGCGCGGCAGATGATTGCCAATGGCGAGCTGGGCGAAATCATCAGTTTCCAGGGTGAGTTCAGCGAAGACTTCATGGCCGACGCGGCCTCGCCTTGGTCGTGGCGCTGCGAAGTGGAGCATGCCGGGGGCGCCCTGGCCGATTTGGGCAGCCACTTGCTGTCGATGGCGCGCTATTTAGTCGGCGATGTGCACAGCGTGTGCGCCGACACCCAGACCGTCCACGCCCAGCGTCCAGCCGTCAAAGGCAGCAGCGACCTGAAACCCATCGCAGTGGATGACCAAGTGCATGCCCTGCTGCGATTCGCCAATGGCGCGCGCGGCACGGTGAGCAGCAGTTGGCTCAAGCACGGCTACAAAAACCACCTGAGTTTTGAGATCAGCGGCACTCAAGGCACGCTGGCGTTTGACCAGGAACGATTGAATGAACTACAGGTGTGCCGCGTCGGCCAGGACGGTTTCCAACGTGTGCTGGCCGGTCCCGCCCTGCCCGGCTATGCCGCGTTCAGCCCAGCCGCTGGGCATCAACTGGGTTACAACGAGTTGAAGACTCTGGAAGTGCACGAGTTGATCATGGCGCTGGCTGGGCAAGGCGCGGATGGCACTGACTTTGATGCTGCCTGGGCGGTAGAGCGGCTGGCCGCCGCCATACGCCTGGCCGCCATACAAGCGCGATGGGTCAACGTCCCACGGCGGGAGCGCCGCACCGTCGCTCCCGCACATTTAAGTGTCAGATAACGAAGCGCGCGACCATCCCATTTAAATCCACCGCCAGGCGCGACAGCTCATGGCTGGCTGCGCTGGTCTGGTTGGCACCGGCTGCCGACTGGGTCGCCAGGTCGCGGATGTTGACCAGATTGCGGTCCACCTCACGGGAAACCTGGGCCTGCTCTTCCGACGCACTGGCGATCACCAGGTTGCGCTCGTTGATCAGGCTGATGGACTGGGTGATCTGCTCCAGCGCCACACCGGCGGCGCGGGCCATTTCCAGGGTGCTGTGGGTGCGCTGGTTGCTCTGCTGCATCGACTGCACTGCTTCACCGGTGCCGGTCTGAATGCCGGCGACCATTTTCTCGATTTCCTGGGTCGACTGCGCAGTGCGGTGGGCCAAAGCCCGCACTTCATCGGCCACCACCGCAAAGCCACGCCCGGCTTCACCGGCGCGGGCCGCTTCAATCGCCGCGTTGAGCGCCAACAGGTTGGTCTGTTCAGCAATCGCGCGGATCACGTCGAGTACCTTGCCAATGTCACGGCCTTGAGTGGCCAGGCCTTCAATCATCACCGAGGTGTTTTGCACGTCCTGGGTCATGGTCTGGATCGCGCCGACGGTTTCCACCACGCGGTCGCGGCCTTCACGTGCCGCTTGGTTCGACTGGCTGGAGGCTTCGGAGGTGGACACCGCGTTGCGCGCCACCTCTTCCACTGCAGCGGTCATTTCGTTGACGGCTGTGGCGGCCTGGTCGATTTCGTTGTTCTGTTGTTGCAGGCCTTTGGAGGCCTCTTCGGTGACAACGCTCAACTCATGCGCAGCAGACGCCAACTGCGTGGCCGAACCGGCAATGTGCTGGATGGTCTGGCGCAGGTTGATTTGCATCGCCGACAAGGCGCCGAGCAGGCGCGCCGGCTCATCCTTGCCATCGTCTTCGATGAGCTTGGTGAGGTTGCCGCCGGCGATGGTTTCGGCCGCTTCCACGGCTTTGAGCAGCGGCGTAACGATGCTGCGAGTCAGCAGCCAGGCCAGCAATACCGTCATCAGTGCCGCGACCACTGACACGATGATGATCCCGGTGACAGCTTGCTGATAGCTGCTTTCAGCATCCAGAGCCGCCTGGTCAGCGTCGGCGCCGTTGATGGCGATCAGCTTGTTCAACTGCTCGCCCATCCGGTCGGTGCCGTCCTTGATGCGCGTATTGATCAAGGTGCGCATCTCTTCAACTTTGTTCTGCTGGGACAGCGACATCATCTCGGCCTGGGCGGCTAAGTAACTGTCGAGGGTCGCGACGAAGGTTTTGTACAGCGCCGCCTCTTCCGCACCTGCCGGCATGACGGCATAAGCACTCTGGGCCTGCTTGACCTTATCGACCAATACGGCCACGCGGGTCTTGGCTTCTTCCAGGGCTGCCGGCTCGCGGTTGATCAGGATGCGAAAAGACAGGATGCGCAGGCGCAGGACGTTCTCGGTCAAGTTGCCGAGATACTTCACACTGGGTAATTGATTGGTCCCCATGTCCAGCGAAGACTGGCGAATCTGCGTCATGCGGTTGACGGCAAATACACCAAGGATCACGACGAGCAACGCAATGAACGCAAAGCCGAGAAACGCGCGAGGGGCAATATTCAGATGACGGAGGGACATAGGGCTGCTCTCGAGAAGTAGTGTTGGCGTGCATCCCTGCCGCGACACGATCAGCCGGCGTCAACGCGCAGCTCTGATCTTTGGGCACCACTGTTGTAATAGTTGGGTGGGCTTAACGAGGGTATCGGCAGGCGAGTGGATTTTATGCAGGATGTTTCGAAATATTTTTACACACTTCTGACAGCTGGAACTTTCTGGCATCCTGCGCGCCCCTTTCCTTCTCGGGCCTGTATTTTGTCTGAAGCTCAAACCCCTCGCCCCCGCTATAAATCCGACCTGATCTACGGCCTGGAAGACCGCCCGCACTTCACCGCGGCGATTTTTGCCGCGTTGCAACACGTGCTCGCCAGTTTCGTCGGCATCATCACCCCCACGTTGATCGTCGGCGGCGTATTGGGCCTTGAAAGCGAAGTGCCCTATCTGGTGAGCATGGCGTTGTTCGTGTCGGGCCTGGGCACTTTCGTGCAGGCGCGCACCTTTGGCCCGATCGGTTCCGGCCTGCTGTGCCTGCAGGGCACCAGCTTTTCGTTTATCAGCGTGATCCTCAGCGCCGGCTTTATGGTCAAGGCTCGGGGCGGTGGCACCGATGAGATTCTTTCGACGATTTTCGGCATCTGCTTCTTCGCGGCGTTTATCGAAGTGGTGCTCAGCCAGTTCATCGGCAAATTGCGCAAACTGATCACACCGGTGGTGACCGGTACCATCATCACGTTGATGGGCTTGTCGTTGATCAAAGTGGCGGTCACCGACATGGCCGGCGGCTTTGGTTCAAGCGAGCTGGGCGCGGCGAGCAACATGGGCCTGGCGGCGCTGGTGCTGCTGACCATCGTGGTGCTCAACCGCTTCAACAACCCGTTCCTGCGTTTGGGTTCGATTGTGATCGGCCTGACCCTGGGGTTTGTGGTGGCCTGGTGGATGGGCCGCGTCGACCTGGCCGCATTGCCTCAAGTGCCGTTGATCAGCGTGCCGGTGCCGTTCAAATACGGTTTCTCGTTCGACTGGGTGGCATTTATCCCGGTGGCGGTGATCTTCCTGATTTCACCGTTGGAAGCCGCCGGTGACTTGACCGCCAACTCGATGATTTCCCAACAGCCAGTCAAAGGCCCGCTGTATATCAAGCGCATCAAGTCGGGCCTGTTGGCCGATGGCCTCAACTCGGCGATGGCGGCGACGTTCAACAGCCTGCCGATGGTGACTTTCGCCCAGAACAATGGGGTGATCCAGTTGACCGGCGTAGCCAGCCGTTATGTGGCGTACTTTATCGCCGGCCTGCTGGTGCTGCTGGGGCTGTTCCCGATGATCGGCGCGGTGCTGCAACTGATGCCCAAGCCGGTGCTCGGCGGCGCCACGTTGATCATGTTCGGCACCGTGGCGGTGGCCGGGATCAAGATCCTCGCCGAAGCCGGGCTGCACCGGCGCAATGTGCTGATCGTGGCGATCTCGCTAGGCATGGGCCTGGGCGTGGCCGCCGTGCCGGAAGTGTTGCGCGACCTGCCCAAGGCGCTGCACAACATCTTCGAATCGCCGATTACCGTGGGCGCATTCTGTGCAATCCTGCTGAACATTTTCCTGCCGGAAGAGTTCATAGAGCTGCAAGAAGATGAATTTGATCCGGAGTCCTCTACCCTCAAGGTCATGCAGGATCCGGACGTCACGAAATAGGAGCACCTTTATATGCGCAAGCTCATGGTTCTATCGTTACTGCTGCTGACCTTGAGCGCCTGCGCGCTGTTCCCCAACCGCGACCCGGTGAATATCACCGTGGTGGGGATCGAGCCGCTGCAAAGCCAGGACTTGGAAGTGCGCTTCGCCGTGAAGCTGCGGGTGCAAAACCCCAATGAAACGGCGATTGACTACAGCGGCGTAGCCCTGGACCTGGACGTCAATGGCCGGCCATTGGCGTCTGGGGTGAGTGATCAAACCGGAAGCATCCCACGCTTTTCCGAGACCGTGCTGACAGTGCCGGTCAGCGTTTCAGCGTTTTCTGTATTGCGCCAGACCCTGGGCCTGAGCCAGACCCAAAGCTTGAACAAGCTGCCTTACGTACTGCGCGGCAAACTCGCGGGTGGCCTGTTCGGAACCCAGCGTTTTGTCGATCGCGGTACGTTGAACCTGCCGAACACGGCCACCTGGTAAACGCCATGCAACCGACTTTGTTCACCGAAAGACTGATCCTGCGCCCGCTGACCCTGGACGATGTCGAGGCCGTCCAGCAGCAATTCGCGCATTGGGAAGTGGTGCGCTACCTCAGCGACGAGGTGCCTTGGCCCTTCCCAGCCGATGGCGCTCGCAGCTTCCTGGAACAGGTCGCCTTGCCGGCCATGGCCCGAGGCGAACATTGGCATTGGTCGATCCGCCTCAAAAGTGCGCCAGAACAGTTGATCGGCAATATCTGCCTGATGGATGAGCAGGACGATAACCGGGGCTTCTGGCTGGGCCCGCAATGGCAAGGCCAAGGCTTGATGACCGAAGCCAGCGCGGCGGTGACCGAGTATTGGTTTGATGTGCTCAAGCGCCCGCTGATGCGTGTGCCCAAAGCCGCACCCAACCAAGGGTCACGGCGGATATCGGAACGCGCCGGGATGCGCTTGATCAGGACGCAGACAGGCCAATTTGTCGCAGGCAGCTTCCCGCGGGACATTTGGGAGATGACCCGCGAGGAGTGGCTGGAACTCAAATCAGCCAAACAATGAAGATCTAATGGGGGGGGGCTTGCTCGCGAAGCGGTTACCGCAGCAACGGATATGTACCCAATCTACCTAAAGAAGCGCCCCCCAAAGACCGCTATCGCCGGCAAGCTTTAGTCAGTGATAGTGCGCACCCCCGGCTTGGCGCGCTCATCCACCACCAGCTCGAAAATATCCGGCCGCGCATAGTGCCCCACCACGTCATAGTCATAACGTGCGCGTACCAAATCATCGGTATTGATCTGCGCGGTCAGCAGCCCCGCCTCCCCCAGCAGCGGCCCAGCGAGAATGTCGCCCATCGGCCCGATAATCACACTGCCGCCAGCGATCAACGGCCGGTCTGACGGCCAGTTGGCAATCTCCACGCCCAACGCCTCAGGCGATGCCTGCACCTGGCAAGCGCTTACCACGAAACAACGGCCTTCATGGGCAACATGGCGCATGCTCACCTGCCACATCTCGCGCTCATCCACCGTGGGTGCGCACCACACCTCCACGCCTTTGGCGTACATCGCGGTGCGCAGCAAAGGCATCATGTTTTCCCAGCACACCGCGCCGCCGAGGCGGCCTACCGCTGCGTCGATCACCGGCAAGGTCGAGCCATCGCCCTTGCCCCAAATCAGCCGCTCGGTGCCGGTAGGCATCAACTTGCGGTGCTTGGCCACCAGGCCGCCCGACGGCTCGACATACAGCACGGTGCAATACAGCGTGCTGCCACTGCGCTCGATCACACCCAGTACCAGGCTGGCGCCGGTGCGTGCCGACAACCCGGCCAGCGCCTCAGTCTCCACGCCTGGCACGTCGATGGCATTGGCAAAGTAGCGCGCAAACGCTTCGCGACCTTCGGGCAGGCGATAACCCAACTGCGTGCCGAAACCCTCACCCTTGGGGTAGCCGCCCAGCAAGGCCTCGGGCATCACCACCAGTTGCGCACCGCTGCGCAGGATCTGGTCCTCATAGGCGAGGATTTGCGCCAGGGTCTGAGCTTTGCCGCCGGGCAACGAACCGATTTGCAAAGCGGCCACGGTAGAAATGGGCATCACGATCACTCCAAATGTTAGGGGTTGCCCATTCTCCGGCCAGCCTCGATCATGAATAAAGCCCACCTCAGTGCTAAATGATATGAGCCAAATGAATATCGCCCAGGTTGATTTGAACCTGCTGAAAACCTTCGAAGCCTTGCACGATGAGTCCAGCGCCAGCCGCGCGGCATTGCGCCTGGGCGTCACCCAGTCGGCGGTCAGCGCAGGCCTGAGGCGTTTACGCGAACTGTATGGCGATCAATTGTTTGTACGCACTGGTCGCGGTTTGGCGCCCACCTTGCGCGCCAACCAGCTGAAACCGGTGATCAGCGAAGCGCTGGACCGCTGCCGACAGAGTCTGGCGATGATCAATCCGGATAACCCCGACTACCAGGGCCGGTCAGTGGTACTGGGCTTGTCCGATGATTTCGAGATTGCCCATGGCCGCCAACTGATGCAGGAAATTGCCCTGCGCGCGCCCAAACTGCGGGTGATCTTCCGGCAAACCCACAGCCAGATCGTCGCGGGCGCCCTGCTCGACCGCAGCCTGGACTTGGCGATCACCGCCGGCGGCTTTGCCGAGCGCCGGCTGAGCCGGCACGTGTTGGGGGAAGGCGATTACCGCTGCCTGGTCGACCCGCACAGCATGGCGCCAGGCCAGCTCGGCATCAGCCTGGAAGCGTTTGTTGCACGCGAACATGTGTTGGTGTCGTCGGGCGGGTTTATCGGGATTACCGATGAAGGGTTGGCGGCCCAAGGGTTGAGCCGTCAGGTGTGCGCGTCCACCAGCCACTTTGCCGCACTGCCGTTCCTGCTCAAGGGCAGCAACGCGGTAGCGACGATTCCCGGGCATGCCGCCGAGGCCATTGCGCAGCTCAGCGGCTTGCGCGTGCTGCCCTGCCCGCTGGCGCTGCCGCGCTACCCGGTGGAACTGGGCTGGCGTACCCAGGCCCAGCGCGATCCGCTGCTGCTGAAAGTCCGCGAGGCGGTGGTGGCGTGCTTTACTTAGCCGCAGCCATCAGCTTGTTGACTTCGCTGCGCACCATGTTGGAAAACTCCGGCGGCGACATGCCATCAAGCTCGGCGCGCACCCACTCGGCCCACTTGCCTTTACGCTTGGCGCGCTCGCCAAACAACCGCGCCGCTTCGCCCTTGGCCTTGCCCAGGTTGGTCTGCCACAGGTCGTAGAGGCGGGACTTTTCATCTTCCAGCTCGGCGCGTTCGGCGAGGGTTTTGTTGGCCAGATTGAAGCTCATGTTGAATTACCTGCTGCACAAATAGGCGACATCTTACACTGTAGGTCGAAACTTCCAGATTCGGATTTTACTCAGCGCAGCGCCGCCAGCAAAAAAACTGCAACTTTTGGCGCGGCCCGACACTCCATTATTCACTGTCACATTCACTCGCAAGGAGTCACACAATGGCCCGCAAAACTGTCGCCCAAACTGCCCAAGCTGTTGAAGATCAAATCAAGGATCAAGCGTTCAGTGAACTGACGGCGTTGATCGAAGAATCGGACAAGCTGCTCAAAAGCAGCGCCGCCCTGATAGGCGAGGAAGGCGAAACCTTGCGCGAGCAGGTCGCTATCAAGCTCAAGCAAGCGCTGGACTCGGTGTCCAACGTGCGCGAGCGCAGCAAGCCGGTGGTGGATGCCACCGAGACCTACATCGGTGGCCACCCATGGCAGACCGTGGCCATTTCCGCAGGCTTTGGCCTGGTGGTGGGTCTGTTGCTCGGTCGTCGCAACTAAGCGACTGGGGCTGCTGCCTGCGGCAGCAGCCCGGTTCAACCTTCGGCCAATTCCTGTAGCTGCTGCAGATCCTTCGCTTCAATTTCAACCCCAGCCTCCTGCGACTTCGCCCGTGTGCGATGGCGCCGATCCCCCGGCAACCGCCGCAACCCCGCTGCATGCATCTGCCGCACCAGTTCCTGGCTGCGCTCGGCAAAGCTTTGCCCGGCGGTTTTGCTCGGGTCGATCAGGATCAATAACTGCCCGGTCCAGGGCGTGCGTGCACCCGGGTGATCCGACCAATCGAACTCAAACGAGAAGTTGCCACCGGTCAACGCCGCCGCCAGCAGCTCGACCATCATCGACAGTGCCGAGCCCTTGTGCCCGCCGAACGGCAACAATGCACCGCCTTCAAGGATGGCTTTAGGGTCCTGGGTCGGCTGGCCAAGGCTGTCGACGCCCATGCCCGGCGGCAGGCGCTCGCCGTTGCGCGCGGCAATCTGCACGTCGCCATGGGCAATGGCGCTGGTGGCCAGGTCAAACACGATGGGCGCGCCGTCTGCCCGTGGTGCGGCAAAGGCGATGGGGTTGGTGCCGAACAGCGGGCGATCGGCACCATGGGGCACCACACAGGTCATGCTGTTGACCACACTCAGCGCCACCAGGCCTTCTTCGGCGAAGGGTTCGACATCCGGCCACAACGCGGCAAAGTGATGGGAGTTGTGAATAGCCAGCAATGCAATACCCGCACTGCGAGCCTTGGCCACCAGCAACGCGCGAGCCGCCGCCAGCGCAGGTTGGGCGAAGCCATTGCAGGCGTCTACCCGTAAGAAGCCGGACGCCACATCGGTGACCACCGGCACGGCCTTGCCGTCGACCCAGCCGCTGGCCAGGGTGCTGAGGTAACCGGGGATGCGGAAGATGCCATGGCTATGCGCGCCATCGCGTTCGGCGCTGGCGCAGTTGTGCGCCAGGATGGCGGCCACCTCAGGCGATGTGCCGTGCGTGACGAAGACCTGTTGTAGCAATACCACCAACTCAGTGAAGCCGATAGAGATTGACGCCGTGGCAACTGTCGGAGACTGCGCAGACATTTGAAGCTCCGTTTTTATGATTGGAAGGGGGCAACGAATGGACATTCAGGCCGTTGATTAAACACCACGCACCGCGCCTGATGTCAACTTGCGCACGGCCTCATCAGAATCCGCAAAGAGGCTTCGCCTTTACTGTTCGCGATGACAATAAGCGCAGGCTGTTTTTGGTCACTCGGTTCTTTCAACCGGACCTGGGTAAATACTAGAACCATCAGCAAGGGGGTTTGGAAAGACGTTGGTGGCGGCACTGAAACCAGTTCGGTTAAACAAAAAATCCTCAGTACCACCGGCGCCAACACTCGGTTCTTTCAACCGGGTAAATACTAGAACCATCAGCAAGGGGGTTTGGAAAGACGTTGGTGGCGGCACTGAAACCAGTTCGGTTAAACAAAAAATCCTCAGTACCACCGGCGCCAAGCACCTAAAAGCTGCCCGACAGGTATTCATGAGCGACGCCGACACGCGCATGGACACCCTCTTGGCCAACGCCGATTCGGCGACCTGCTTGATTACTCACCTGGGCCGCGTATTGGATCCGGGGGCTTGAGCAGCCCCCAGAGGCACCGTCAGTCTTTCTGGTCGCGCAGGATGTTGCCGGAAGCGCCGTCGATACGTGCTTCATACACGGTGCCATCGGACTTGCGGCCTTTAACTTCCCAATAGCCGTTGTCGTCCGCTTCGGCCGCGTAAACCTCGACGTATCCAGCCTTGGTCTTGGCCACTTCGATGGCCTTTTCGATGGTAATCCAGCCCGCGCCCGGCTTATCAGCCATCGCTGCACCGGCACTGAGCAGGGCGGTGGTTGCACACAGGGCGACTAAGGTTTTCTTCAGCATGTTCGTACTCCATTGTGGGAATGACGGACTCGTGTCCTGTAATTTCTGATAGTCCCAAACGAGAATAAGTTCCAATTGATGTGCAATCGCCATGATGGCTGTTCTCGCGGTCCGCCTCAGGAGGTTAGAATGCGCGAAATCAGGATGAGTTAATGAGCGAAAAGTCCCTTTCAGAAGCCGAATATGACGCCATCACCGACGCCGCCGCGCATTGGTGCATGCGCCTGCATGCCAGTGATTGCATGGCGGGCGAACGTCAGGCTTTTGCGCAATGGCACGATGCCGACCCGCTGCATGCCTTCGAATATGCGGCCATGTTGGAAATCTGGGACGTGGCCGATCACCTGCCGCGCAGCGAACCTGTGGCAGTGGTGGTGCCGTTCAAGCCGCGCAGCCGCTTGCGCACCTACGCAGTGGCCGCCGCAGTGTGCCTCGCCGCATTGCCGCTGGCGGCCTTTACCGGCTGGGAAGCGGGCTGGCTGCCCAGTTCCTATGAACACTTTGACGCCGCCAATGGCCTGCGCAAGGTCACCCTTGGCGATGGCAGCCAGGTCGAGCTGAACCTGGGTACTGAACTGGTCTACAGCAACTACAAAAACCAGCGCCGGGTGACCCTGAAAAAGGGCGAAGCGTTTTTCAAAGTCAGCCATGACGGCAATCACCCGTTTATCGTGCGCGCGGGCGAAGGGCAGGTTCGGGTCACCGGCACCCAGTTCAACGTCTGGAAGTATGAAGACCAGGTGCGGGTCACGTTGCTTGAAGGCTCAGTGCAGATTGCCAGCGACGCGCTGCACGCCAGCGTGCCGCTCAGCCCCGGCATGCAGGCCAGTTACCACACGGGAGATGCCGCCCCGCAGGTCGCCGTCACCCACCCCAACGACGCAGGCCTGGCATGGCGCCAGGGCAAGCTGGTGCTCGACAATCTGGCCCTGGCCGATGCGCTGCCGCTGATCAACCGCTACCTGAACAAACCGGTGATGCTGGCCGACGCCACAACCGGGACGATTCGCATCGGCGGCATTTACAACATCAATGAGGTCAATAACCTCATCCCGTCCCTGCCCAAGGTGCTGCCGGTCTACCTGACCCAGAACCAGGACGGCAACCCCGTACTCAACTCCATCCCGCGTAAAACGCCCAAAGGCTAAGCCTTTGTTGCACCCATGGGCGTGCTTGCGCCCGCAGTGTCCATTTTTGATACACCTGCCTGGCCTGAACCGCCCACCCGGTGCGGACTCATGCTTTTGTCATGGGCACTGTTACATCGCTGAGACACCCCTGCGGTGGGGCTGGGCATACCCAGCCATACGGCGGGTGTCTCAACGCTGAAACACCCTGGCCATCACTTCGCCCCGCCTTAATCACAACCCACTGAATATCAACACAAAACCAAAAGCGGCACGCGTTCTGCTCTTTCCCTTACAGCGCTGTTTAGGGTCAGCGCGAAGAATAAGGAACACTGCCGTGGACACACACAATCCAGGCTCACTGAGCCTCCTGCTGATCAGCTGTGCATTGAGTGCCAGCGTGAGCTTTCCAGTGCTCGCGGCGGGCGACGGTGTGATCGTGGTCGAACGTCAGGTCCAGCCTTATTCGATCGGCCGTGCACGCGGCGTCGACCCCTACCCCACCACCGTCAATGCCAACCCCTCTGCGCAAGTCTTCCGCGCGACCAGCAATGAGCTGAGCGACCACGACATCGCCGGTATCAGCAGTGGCTCAAGCATTACCCGCAGCATCATGCCCAATGGTGACATCACCGGTTTGAACAACATCGGCAGCGCCAACAACCTGGGTGCGGCCAGTGCAGCCGGCCACGGGGGTGGTAGCGCAATTGCGGGCACCGTCAACGGCGCGATCTCCAGCGGACTCGCCCCGTTGAACAACATCAGCGGCATGGTCGGGGGGGCAATGAAATGAATCGCTCCTGGATGCTTCTCGCAGCGTTCAGCTGCACAGCGGCGATGGCCGACAGCAGCAACAACAACGCAACTATCGACAACTCGGGCAGCCAGTACAACGGCGTGGCCTCGATCAACCAGGCCGCCGGCGACCAGCAACAGTTGAGCAATAACGTCGCCATCGCCGTGGGCCACAACGCCCAGGCCAACATCTCCGTCACCCAGAGAATCAGCGGTGCCGCCGCCGACCGCGCCTTGAACGCCAAGGCCGCGATCCAGGGCAACTCTTTCAGCAATGGCAACGGTGCACTGAGCGTCAACCAGTCGGCCGGGGCCCAGAACCAGATGATCAATGCCGTGCGTATCAGCCTCAGCGCTGGCCCGCAAAGCATCGACGACAGCGTCATGTCGCAACAGAACGTTGCGCTTGCAACCGACTCAGCGTTGACCCCTACCACTGGCAGCCGCCAGGTCGTTACCAGCGACCAGGCCTTCACCGGCAGCCGTGGAGTGGTTCAGGTCAACCAGAGCGCCGGGGTGGGGAACCGAGTGGCTAACACCCTGAATGTACGACTCAACTGATGGAGCTGAGTCGCTAGATAGACCGTACCAACACTTAACCAACTAATTAGAAGCAAGGAGATACACCATGAAAACTACAATGGCTCTTAAACCACTGGCTTTCGCTCTCGCTGCGCTCATGGCTGTTGCTGCTCAAGCGGGTCAACCTCCTACCACGGCGGCGGCAACCACACTGGATGGTCGCCACCATGGATGGTCAAAGCAACCACGGCAACGTAGTGATCAATGACAAAACCAAAAACAACGCCTCCGCCAATGACTCCTACAACCACATCAGCGGCGTGGCCAACGGCAACGTGCTGAGCGGCGACAACAACCAAGGTAAAAACGATGTGGCTATCGTTGCCGGCGATGCCGACTTCGTGTTTGCCACCACCGGCACCGCACAATCGAATACCGGCAACCTGGTGGTCAACAGCGGCACCAAAAACAATGCTTCGCTCAACGACAGCGGCAACCACGCTTCGGGTGTGATTCAACTGAACGCCGCCTCGGGCACCTCCAACCAAGGCAGCAACAGCGTTGCAATCGCCTCGGGCAATGGCAACAGCGGCGCCGCCGCCGTTACCGGCGTGCAAGATGTATCGGGCAACCTGACCCTCAACCTGGCCAGCGGCCACGGCTGGAACACCAAACCGGTGGTCAACAACGCCAGCGTGAACAACTCGATGAACTACAGCTCTGGGGTGTCGAACTCCAACGTTCTGTCGGGCAGCAACAACCAAGGTCAGAACAACGTAGCAATCACTCGCTTCTGATCCTGATTGGGCCTTGGCAACAAGGCCCTTTTTATTTCCAGTGTCCAGCAGGTCATACGATCATGCGCCTCGTTGCCGTCCTTCTTTTGCTCGCACTCACCGGCCACGCCTTGGCGGGGCAAGTGGCAATCGTCATGCCCGGCGGTGGGTTGATGTACAAAAAGGTCGAAAGCATCCGCGAGCGCAAATTCGCCAACCTGGTGGAACAGAAAACCGATTTCAGCTGCGGTGCCGCCGCACTGGCGACCATCCTGCGCCAAGCCTATTGGATGGACGTGGATGAAGACCACGTCATCAAGGGCATGCTGATCAACGCGGACCAGGATCTGGTCCGCACCCAGGGCTTCTCCATGCTTGACATGAAGCGCTATCTGGAAAGCATCCACATGCGCGCCAAGGGCTACCGGATTACGCCTGAAGTGCTGATCACCGTGAAAGTGCCCGTGGTCGTGCTGCTGGAAATTCGCGGCTACAAGCACTTCGTGGTGTTGCAGCGTGCCGACAAGGAGTGGGTGTATATCGGCGACCCCGTGCTGGGTAACAAGCGCTATGCCAAGGACGACTTCGTTAAGGGCTGGAACGGCATTGTGTTCGCGGTGATCGGCGAGGGCTATGACAAGGCCAACGCCCTGCTCACGCCGCCCACCCCGCTGACCGCCAAGAACCAGCTGAACGAGTTCAGCCCGGTGCGCGACAGTGAATTGATGGACTTCGGTTTCATCCAGAGCGACTTCTTCTAGAGGCGCAATAAGGAGCAGGATGCTCCAGGAGCAAACGATGAACACTCTCCGTTGGCTGACGGTCATGTGCTTGGCAGCCTCAGCACCGGCTTACGCATCCTCCGCGTTCACGCCGATCGAACTCAAAGACTCGGAAATGGCTGACCTGCGCGGTCGTTATGTGATGCCCGGACGGATCGTCAGCTTTGGCCTGGTGATGAGCAGCACCTGGACCAACGCCGCCGGTGCAACCGTCACCGGTACCGCCAATATGCAGGTCAACGCTTCCACCATCACCCCGCAGTTCTACGTGCAGATTACCGGCAACGACGGCACCGGCGTGGTCAAGCAGCCTAACGGCACCGGCACTGTGGTGGGCGGTGCGGGCCTGGGCACGGGCCAAGGCGTCACGCAAAGCGTGCGGGCGGCAGGTGACGGTAACACCGCCAATAACGGCGTCGACATCAATGTGACGAAAAACGGCCTGGCGCCGGCCAATTACGTGCAATCCGGGCAGGCCCTCGTTGCCGGCCAGCCGATTACCGGCGGCACGGCGGCCGGCCAAGTCACGGTCACGGCTAAAAATGGCGGGCTGCAAATGGCGCTTCAGGCCAACAACAACCAGGGCAATGTGGTGCAGCAAATTGGCGGCGGCAATGTCCTGCAAGGCACGGTTATTCAAGGCAACAGCAATTTCGTGAACAACCTGACCCAACTCAATGTGGTGCTGGGCAACAACGGTTTGAACAACATCACCCAGAACCTGAATCTTGATCAACTCAAAGGCCTACGCCCTGCCGGTTATTGAACTACGCTGAGCCACGACACTTACGCATTAGAAAGGGACGGCTTATTTCATGCATCGATCGTTATCGTTACGTGCCGTGATTTGTTTGAGTACGCTCCTACCCGCATCCGTGCTGTATGCCGCGCCGGATACGGATATCGAGACGTTGAAACAGGAACTGCTGGAGCTCAAACAGCGTTATGAAGTGCAGCAAAAAGCACTGGCCGTATTGGAGCAACGCGTAAGACAAGTAGAAGATCAACCTGCCACGCCGGCACCCAAACGCTTGGCCAAATCACCTGCCGACTTCCAGAAAGGCGGCACCACTGTCGCCGGCAATACACGCGGGGTCGGCGCTGCTGCAGCTTCTGGCGGCGCAGCGGGTGGCAGTTCCTACGGGCAAAACCTGAAGGACGACTCGGCGCCGGCACAAAGTGTGAGCAACTTGTACAACGAGGCCAGCGGCTTTTTCGGCAACGGCAAGTTCAGCTTTGAAACCGGCATCACCTATGCGCGCTACGACGCGCGCCAGTTGTCGCTCAACGGCTTTCTGGCACTGGACTCGATCTTCCTCGGCAATATCAACCTGGACCGGATCAAGTCAGACAGCTGGACCCTGGACCTCACCGGCCGCTACAACCTGGACAACCGCTGGCAGTTCGACCTGAACGTGCCGGTGGTGTACCGCGAAGCGACCTACCAGTCCGGTGGTGCCGGCGGCGATGCCAAAAACACCTCGGAAGGCTCGGTCACCCGAGACCCAACCATCGGCGATGTCAATTTCGGCATTGCGTATAAGTTCCTCGATGAGAGTGCCAACCTGCCGGACGCGGTGGTGTCATTGCGGGTCAAGGCGCCGACCGGCAAGGAACCGTATGGCATCAAGCTGATTGAGCAAGCCGGCAACGATAACCTCGCGATACCGGAAAGCCTGCCAACCGGTAACGGTGTGTGGTCGGTGACGCCGGGCATTTCCCTGGTCAAGACGTTCGATCCCGCGGTGCTGTTCGGTTCGCTGTCCTACACCCATAACTTCGAGGATTCGTTCAGCGACATCAACCCCAACGTCAACCAGAAAACCCCCGGTAAAGTCAGCCTGGGTGACAGCTTCCAGTTCGGTGTGGGCGTCGCTTTCGCCCTCAACGAGAAGATGAGTATGTCGTTCTCGGTGTCCGACCTGGTGCAACGTAAAAGCAGGGTCAAGCAGAGTGGCCAGGATTGGCAATCGGTGGTCTCCAGCGATGCGAACGCCGGTTATTTCAACGTCGGCATGACCATTGCGGCGTCGGAGAACCTGACGATTGTGCCGAACCTGTCCATTGTAACCGTATTACTTCTAGGGACAGCCGGGCGCGGAGCGTCCCTGGCCACAAAGAAAAGCCCCGCAACGATAAGGGTCGTTGCGGGGCTTTTCGGTTTACCCGCCCTAGCGGATCTGGTGTTTGTGCAGCAACCGGTAGAAGGTCGGCCGGGAAACCCCCAGCACACGGGCCGCGACACTCAGGTTGTCGCTGTGCCGGTTGAGCACATCGCACAGCGCCTGACGTTCGGCGCGGTGCTTGTAATCTTCCAGTGTAGCCATCGGTGGCGCGATTGCCTGCTCAACTTGCAGCCCCAGATCAACGGCTTCGATCTGCCGCCCTTCCGCCAGCACCAAGCCACGGCGTACACGGTTGGCCAACTCGCGCACATTGCCCGGCCACGGGTGTTGCCCCATCGCCACCAGCGCATCTTCGCTGAAACTGCGTGGGCGACGCCCGGTTTCCTGGCTGTAAAAGCGCGAAAAGTGATTGGCCAGCATCGCCACGTCGCCATGGCGCTCACGCAGCGGCGCGGTAATCACCTGCAGGACATTGAGCCGGTAATACAAGTCTTCACGAAAAGTGCCCTTCGCTACCGCCGCTTCCAGGTCGACGTGTGTCGCCGCCAGTACGCGCACATCCACCGGGATGGGCTGGCTGCCGCCGACGCGTTCGATTTGTTTTTCCTGCAGAAAACGCAGCAGGTTGGCTTGCAGTTCCATCGGCAAATCGCCGATCTCGTCAAGGAACAGCGTGCCACCGTGGGCCGCCTCAATGCGCCCGACCTTGCGCTGGTGCGCGCCGGTAAACGCACCTTTTTCATGGCCGAACAGCTCGGACTGAATCAAGTGTTCGGGGATCGCGCCGCAGTTGATCGCGACAAATGGCTTGGCATGCCGCTGGGATTGACGATGCAGGGTCTTGGCCACCAGCTCTTTACCGGTGCCGCTGTCGCCGCGAATCAGTACCGGCGATTCGGTGGGCGCAAGCTTAGCCAGTAATTTACGCAGTTCACGGATGGGTCGGCTGTCGCCGAGCAGTTCATGTTCCGGCTCGTCGACCAGCGCGTAGCCTTTGCCGCGCAGGCGTGCCATGCCGAACGCACGCCCCAGCGTGACCTGCACGCGTGCCACATCAAAAGGCAATGTGTGGAAGTCGAAAAACCATTCGCAGACAAAATCACCGACTTTTTGCAGACGCAGAACATCCGGGCTGAGCACGGCGATCCATTCGGTACCGCTGCGGCTGATCAATTCCTTGACCGCTTCTGGGCGTTCAAGGTGCTCGGGCTGCAAGCGCAGCAAGCCCACATCACACGAGCGATCGCCCACCGCACCTAGGGCACAGCTGTCCACTTCCCACCCGGCGGTGCGCAGGCCGGGCAATAGCCCATGGCAGTCGTCACAGGGATCGACCACCAGCAGGCGACGTTGGGCAGGTGTAACAACCATGACTATTCCTTGGCGCCAGAATTATTAAAGTTATTTAGAAACAATGGTTTGTGATGCCTGGCGCTAACACTAGCAAGGTATTGACGCGCGACTTGTACCGTTTCGCTATAAGTGTTGGCAAAAAGCCACCTCCCGGACTTTTCGACTAAAAACTAGAGGCGCGCCGAAACGTTCATTCAGCTTCCAAAACAGCCGCTTACATGACGTTAATCACGGAAAGTTAAAATTTCTTGCTCTAGGATGTGACCCGTACCCCGCCATCGTGCATCAGTACAAGTAACTAGCCGTTTGGCTCGCCCAACCGACGGCACTCACTTGAATGGGCATTTAGAGAGAACACCCACATGAACGCCCCGCTCCGCATCAACGAAGCTCTTTTGATCGCAGACCGTGCTTTCCAGCCCTTTCAGTGCGTGGCCTGGCACGATGGCAATGGCGCCCTCAGCCTGAGCGTCATCGACCGTACCAATACCCGTATCGGCAGCAAACAACTGTCTTCGAGTGCCTATACCGACCCGGCGCAACTGGAAGATTTGTTGTTGCAGGCGCGCGCCGAACTCGACAAAGATGGCCATCAGTTGCAATCGTGGGCAATGCCGAAGTAATGCGAGGCAGCAACTTGCGATCATTGTCTGCAAGCAGAAACAATGATCGCAAGTTCGCTGTTAGAGCGTGGCCAATTCAAACTGGCGCAGTTACTTCTGCGCGAGAATAAACCGCTCGATAGCTTCGGCTGCGCCATCCTCGATATTACTGCCGGTGACGACGCTGGCTTGACGCTTGACCACTTCTTCGGCCTGGCCCATGGCAATCGACAACCCTGCCACGTGAAACATCGCCGGGTCGTTGCCACCGTCACCGATGGCCAGCGTTTGCTCAAGCGGCACCCCAAGGTGCGCCGCCAGGGTCTTCAGGGCTTCACCCTTGTTGGCGAGCATGGCGGTCACGTCCAGGTACACCGGTTGTGAGCGCGACACATGCGCCAACCCTTCGACCTTGGGTTGCAGCTGTGCTTCCAGCTCTTTGAGCAATTGCGTGTTGTGACTGGCGGCGACGATCTTGTCGACTCGATCCAGGTACGGCTCGAAACTCTCGACCACCACCGGCCCGTAGCCCAAGCCATCCGCTTCCCGCGCGACCATAGGGCCAGGCGGGTCACGGCGCAGCCAATCACCGTCGGCAAACAGCCAGACTTCTACGTCCGGCTCTGCGCTGAACAGCGCCAGCGCAACCAATGCCGCGTCTGCCGGCAGATGATGCGCCAGCAGTATGCTGCCATCGGGGTTGACCAACGTACCGCCATTAAAGCCCGCTACCGGCACATCAATGCCAAACGCTTCGACCATCTGCATCATGGCCTTGGGCGGCCGCCCGCTGGCCAAGCTGAAGAACACCCCGGCTTCGCGCAAAGCGCGCACCGTGTCGATGGTGCGCTGGCTAGGCGTGTGGTCAGCGCGCAGCAACGTGCCGTCCATATCACTCAGTACAAACCGGATGGGATGGATCGCGGCGTCACTCATCCGAGGCTATGCCAGGTGCGGCCATCGCGGGCCAGCAAGGCATCGGCAGCGGCCGGGCCATCTTCACCGGCCTTGTAGGCCTGGATACCGTCGTCTTCTTTCCAGGCATCCAGGAACGGCTGCACCGCACGCCAGCCGTTTTCGATGTTGTCGGCGCGCTGGAACAGGGTCTGATCACCGGTCATACAGTCGTAGATCAGGGTTTCGTAACCCGTAGACGGCTGCATCTCGAAGAAGTCCTTGTAGTCGAAACCCAACTCGATATTGGCCATTTCCAGGGTCGGCCCAGGTTTTTTCGCCAACAGGTCGAACCACATGCCTTCGTTCGGCTGGATCTGGATTTTGAGGTAGGTGGGCTTGAGCTCATCCACTTCGGTATCGCGGAACTGCGCGTAGGGCGCGTGCTTGAAGCAGATCACGATTTCAGTGTCGCGAATGCTCATGCGCTTGCCGGTGCGCAGGTAGAACGGCACGCCGACCCAGCGCCAGTTGTCGATCATCACCTTGAGGGCCACGAACGTCTCGGTGCTGCTGTCGGGCGCGACGTTGGCTTCTTCGCGGTAACCGGGAAGCGCCTTGCCGCCGATCTGGCCGGCGGTGTACTGGCCGCGTACCGAGTTAGCCCGCGCATCTTCCAGTGACCAGGGCCGGATGGCCCCGACGACCTTGGCTTTCTCACCGCGTACCGCATCGGCGCCAAACGCTGCCGGCGGCTCCATGGCGACCATCGCCAGCAGCTGGAACAGGTGGTTGGGCACCATGTCGCGCAGGGTGCCGGTTTTTTCGAAGAAATTACCCCGGGTTTCCACGCCGACGGTTTCCGCCGCGGTGATTTGCACGTGGTCGATGTAATGGTTGTTCCAGAACGCTTCGAACAGCACGTTGGAGAAACGGCTGATGAGAATGTTCTGCACCGTTTCCTTGCCCAGGTAATGGTCGATGCGATAGATCTGCTTCTCGCTCATCACTTTGAGCAGGCACGCGTTCAGCGCTTCAGCGGTGGCGAGGTCAGAGCCGAACGGCTTTTCGATCACCACACGACGGAACGCGTCATCGGTTTCGTTGAGCAAACCGGCGCTGCCCAGGCGCTGCACCACTTCACTGAAGAAGCGCGGTGCAGTGGCCAGGTAGAACACCGCGTTACCGGTGCCGCTGTCGGCGATTTTCTTGCTGATGTCGGCATAGGTGCTGTCGTCGAGGAAGTCACCCTCGACGTAGCTGATACCTTTGGCCAACTGCGCCCACAGCTCAGGGTCCAGGGCGTTGTCGGCATTGCCCTTGACCTTGCTCGCGGCCTCGGTGCGGATGAAATCCTCGAGCTTCTTGGCGAAGTCGGCGTCACTGATGGCGTTGTGATCAACGCCGACAATGCGCAGGCCATCGCCCAGCAGCCCGTCACGACTCAGGTTGTAAAGCGCAGGCATCAGCAGGCGCTTGACCAGGTCGCCATGGGCGCCAAACAGAAACAGCGTGGTGGGTGGAGCGGGTTCGGCCTTGGGTTTCTTGCCGTTAACGGTCATTTTTTGGAAGTCTCCACATGGCCGCCAAAGCCGAAACGCATGGCAGACAGCATTTTGTCACCGTAGGTGCTCTGCTGGCGGGAACGGAAACGCGCGAACAACGAGGTGGACAATACCGGTACCGGCACCGCTTGCTCCATGGCCGCTTCGATGGTCCAGCGGCCTTCACCGCTGTCGGCCACGGAGCCTGAGTAACCGTCGAGTTTCGGGTCGGTAGCCAGGGCGTCGGCAGTCAGGTCCAGCAGCCAGGACGAGACCACGCTGCCACGGCGCCAGACTTCGGCGATGTCGGCGACGTTGAGGTCAAAGCGCTGGTCTTGCGGCAGGTTTTCCGAGTTCTTGGTTTTGAGGATGTCGAAGCCTTCGGCAAAGGCCTGCATCATCCCGTACTCGATGCCGTTGTGAATCATCTTCACAAAGTGCCCGGAACCGGCCGGGCCAGCATGGATGTAGCCGTGCTCGGCGCGGCTGTCAGCCTGGGCGGAACGGTCCTTGGTGCGTGGGATATTACCCAGGCCCGGAGCCAGGCTGGCGAAGATCGGGTCGAGGCGCTGCACGGTCGCGGCGTCGCCACCGATCATCATGCAATAGCCACGTTCCAGGCCCCAAACGCCGCCAGAGGTGCCGACGTCGACATAGTGCAGGCCTTTTTCCGACAGCGCTTTAGCGCGACGTACGTCATCCTTATAGTTGGTGTTGCCGCCGTCGATGATCACATCACCGTCTTCCAGCAGTTCGCTCAGTTCATTGATGGTGTTTTCAGTCGGGTCGCCTGCAGGCAGCATGACCCAAACGGCGCGCGGCTTTTGCAGGCCGGCTACCAGGGCTTTCAAGTCGGCGACGCCGGTGGCGCCCTCCTCGCTCAAGCCTTTTACAAATGCTTCGTTACGGTCGTATACAACGGTGGTATGCCCATTGAGCATCAGGCGCCGCGCAATGTTACCGCCCATGCGGCCTAGTCCGATAATCCCCAGTTGCATGTGCTGATGCTCCTAACTGCTAAAAAATGTGTGACATAGTTTATAGCGCAATGAGGCTAATGAGGGTTAGTCCAGAGCAGATCCGTGTAGTTTCATGACAAAAAAATAGCCATCGTTTCAGCATCACGGCCCAAAAAGTCACAAGACCATCAAAAATAAAAAAGTTCCCTTGATTCAAAAAAGAATTCAGAATTGCTTCCGACTGTTGTCGAGAACCTTGATTCAAGCGTTCCGGCACCGCGATCTACCGGCTATTTGCGAGGTAAGCAATGAGCACAGCACAGATGACCCGCCCGCCACAGACCCTCTACGTCAGCGTCCGACGCGATGAATTGCGCCAGTTGAAAGACGAGCGCGATCAGTTGCAGCAGGAAGTGCTGCGCCTGCGCTCACACCTTCAAGCCCAAATCAACCTAGCCTCCGGCACCCAGCCCGCCCTTTGCTGAACGTAAGCTGAACGAACCGTTCAGGAATAACTCACAAAGTTTTCACATCTTCCTCCCGATACTCCCGCCGAAAAGGGCCGCCCACGTGCGGTGGCCCTCTGTTGCGCGCATTCCTGCGCGACGACTGGCAATTATCGGGTTGGAGCGCTGGATGGCGATGTTCAAACGCAGCACGAAGTCTGCGAAAGGCTTTGATTGGGCTGGCCTTGGCTGGCTGTTCCTGTTTTTCTGGTACTTCTCGGGTATTACCCAACTTCTGATCCAACTGACCGGCACCTCCGGTTTCAGCGGTTTTCGCCAAGCGTTCTTCATGAGTGCGCTGTGGCTGGCGCCGATGCTGCTATTCCCACGGCGTACACGCTTGCTCGCCGCCTTGATCGGTGTGGTGCTGTGGGCCTGTTCCATGGCCAGCCTGGGTTACTTCTTCATCTACCAGCAGGAATTTTCGCAAAGCGTCATCTTCATCATGTTCGAGTCGAACATCTCTGAAGCCGGCGAATACGCCACCCAATACTTTGCCTGGTGGATCGTGCTGGCGTTCATCGCCCATACCGCCCTGGCTGTTTTTCTGTGGACCCGCGTGCGTCCGGTTTACTTGCCGCGTGGCCAGTCGATACTGGCGGCGACCGCCATCGTAGTGGCCGTGGTCGGTTACCCGCTGGTCAAACAGATTGCTACCAATGACAGCATGGAACACGCCATCGACGGTTTCGAGACCCGCATCGAACCTGCGGTGCCGTGGCAGATGATCGTCGCTTACCGCCGTTACACCGAACAGCTGAACAGTATGCAAGGCATGCTGACCAGCGCCAGCCAGATCCCGCCCCTGAAGAACCTCAAGGACAGCATGGCCGGCCAGCCGTCGACCCTGGTGCTGGTCATCGGTGAATCCACCAACCGTCAGCGCATGAGCCTTTACGGCTACCCGCGCAACACCACGCCGGAACTGGACAAGCTGCGCGACCAACTGGCGGTGTTCGATAACGTCATCACCCCGCGCCCCTACACCATTGAAGCGCTGCAACAGGTGCTGACCTTCGCCGATGAAGAGAACCCGGACCTGTACCTCAAGACGCCGTCAATCATCAGCGTGATGAAACAGGCCGGCTACAAGACCTACTGGATCACCAACCAGCAGACCATGACCAAGCGCAACACCATGCTCACGACCTTCTCCGAACAGGCCGACGAGCAGGTGTATCTCAATAACAACCGCAACCAGAACGCCCGCCAATACGACGGCGACGTGCTGGCACCGTTTGCCAAGGCCATGGCCGATCCCACCGAGCGCAAGTTCATCGTGGTGCACCTGCTGGGTACGCACATGAGCTATCAGTACCGCTACCCGCCGACCTTCGACAAATTCACCGATCGCAAGGGCGTACCGCCGGGCATCAGCGACGCGCAGCTGCCGGTCTACAACAGCTACGACAACGCCGTGCTGTACAACGACTTCGTGGTATCAAGCCTGATCAAGGACTACGCCAAGACCGATCCCAACGGTTTCCTGCTTTACCTGTCAGACCACGGCGAAGACGTGTACGACTCGGTCGGCCACAGCACCCTGGGGCGTAACGAGGGCAAGCCGACGGCACCGATGTACACCATTCCCTTCATGGCGTACGCCTCACCGAAATGGCGCGAAACCCACAACTGGAGCTTCGCAAGCAGCCTGCAGCGGCCCTCCAGCAGTTCGCAATTGATTCACACCTGGGCAGACCTCGCCGGGCTGAGCTTCGATGAATGGGACCGCAGCAAAAGCTTGGTCAATGACAACTTCAAGCCGCGCCCATTGATGATTGGCGACCCCTATATCGCCCAGAAAAAAGGCCTGATCGATTTCAGCTTGATCAAGCCGAAGAAGCCGGATGCGGCTGAGGTGGTTGCCAAATAGTTGAGGGCTCTGCAACAGAAAGATAACAATCATTCTCGTTTAAGCCTAAAGTTCCCCGCCTCCTTTCGTCTTTGAGCCATGGCCTTCCCTTTCCGGGGCGGCCTCAAAGACGACAAGGAGTCTACCGCGATGTTCGCGCCTTTTACCCGTTCCATGACCCTCACCCTTGGCCTGTTTGGCGCTGTTTTAAGCCCGGACCTGCTGGCTGAAACCGACCCCGAACACCCTCCGGCGAAAGCCCTTGAGCTGGGCGCCACAAGCATCACCGCCGAAGGCCTGGGCGCCAACACCGAGCACACCGGGGCCTACACCACGGGCTCGATGAGTACGGCGACCAAGCTCGACCTGTCCATTAAAGAAACCCCGCAGTCGATCTCGGTGATCACCCGCCAACAGATGGACGACTTCAATCTCAACACCCTGACCGACGTGCTGCGCCAGACCACGGGTGTCAACGTCCAGCACAACGACTCCGACCGCGTTTCCTATACCTCCCGTGGCTATGGCATTACTAACTACCAGGTTGACGGTATGCTCAGTACCTTCGGGTATATGAAGTCAGACGCCGACACCATCATCTACGACCGCATCGAGGTCGTCCGCGGTGCCACGGGGCTGACCACCGGTGCAGGCGACCCCTCGGCCACCGTCAACATGGTACGCAAGCGCCCTACCGCAAAATGGCAGGCCAAGGCCGGCGTGAGCGCTGGCAGCCATGACAACTACTACAGCTACGTGGATGTGGGCGGCCCACTGGCATTTGACGGTCGCTTACGCGGGCGCAGCGTGCTGGCCTACCGCGACAGCAAGTCGATCCGTGACAACTACGGGCTACAGCGCACCGTCGGCTACGGCATTCTAGAGGGCGATCTTTCAGACGACACCGTGCTGGCCGTAGGCTTTGATTACCAGGACAAGCACGTGCAAGGTACCTCGTGGGGCACCGTGCCTTACTGGAACAGCCAAGGCGGCAAGGCCAAGCTCTCGCGTTCCACCAACATGGCGGCGGATTGGAGTTCCTGGCCACTGACGGACAAGACCACCTTCGTGACGCTGGACCATCGGCTCGCGGGTGACTGGCACCTGAAAGCGGCCTATACCCATCGTCAAAGCGATACGGACGGCAAGGTCTACTATGGCGGCGCCGGCTTTCCTAATGAAAATCGCAGCGGCATGAACGCCTGGAGCAGCCATATGCTCGGCACCTCCAGAATGGAGGCCATTGACCTCAGCCTCGCCGGGACTTATGCGCTTGCCGGTCGCGAGCACAAGCTGATGGTGGGGTATGCGGAACAAGTACCTGGAACCCGTCGTAGGTAGCAATTACGAGGTGGGCCTCAAAGGCAGCCTGCTGGAACAGCGCTTGAATGTGGCCGCGGCTTATTTCTGGAGCACCCAGGACAACGTGGCAGAACGGGACGACTCGGTACCACCGAACCCGACCACAGGCGAGGAGTACTACAAATCCGGTGGCAAAGGTAACAAGGTAAAGGGCTTCGAACTGGAGGTCGCCGGTGAAGTCATGCGCGATTGGAATGTGACTGCCGGCTACACCTATACCCACTCGCTGAATGGCTCAGGCAAACGCAACAATACCGAACAGCCACTCAACCTGCTGAAGGTCTCCAGCGCCTACCGGCTGCCTGGCGCGTGGCACAAGCTGACCGTCGGTGGCGCGGTCAACTGGCAGAGCGACACGTATGACTTCAGCAACCGCCCGACGGGCGCCCGGGATGGCGAGGGCAACCTGATCACCACGCGGGCGAAGATCACCCAACAGGCCTACACCGTGGTCAACCTGATGTCGCGTTATCAGTTCGACGAGCATGTTTCGGCATCAGTTAACGTCAATAATCTATTTGATAAAAAATATTACGAACGTGTCGGCTTTTATAATGGCGTGTATTGGGGAGACCCGCGCTCTATCACGCTCGCGCTGGACTGGAGGCTTTAAGCCACGCCCCCGAAGTTAACACAATCGTTAACTTTTGGGGCGCGCCCCGTTAATTCCCTCTTAATAAGGCCCCTCCAAACTCGCCCCATGAATCTGATCAAGGAGCGACCGGAAACCTATCACTCTTAATGGGAATACTGCCATGAAACTCTCGACCTTGATGCTTGCCAGCCTGATGACCCTGACCTCCGCTGCCGCCTTTGCAGAAGGCGGTTCAGAGCGCTCCAAGCAGTTTTACAACGACTTCACATTCATGCAGCAAAAGACACACGGCACGGCTGACAAAACAGCGATTGCCGATGGCAAGACTGTAAAGCCTCGCACTACCGAACAACCGGATGCCGAGCAAAAACCGAACAGCTAATTTAATACTTAGTTAATCCGCACTACCCTGCGCCATTCCGCTCCGTTGGCAAAGGTTAACTTGGCGCCATTTAATGGCGCCTTTTTTTTGAGTTTAATAACCGCAACTATTAAAGCGGTTTATTCCAGAACAACATGCGCCCGTGAGCCGGGTCAAAAATCGAATCATCAAAACCGAACTTGCGATACGCCGACTGAGCCACCTCATTGCCCTCGAGCACCTCCAGGGTGATCTTGCAGCAACCACGCTGACGCGCGATCTCTTCGACCTTCTGCAACATTTTCTGACTCAACCCCAGGCCCCGAAACTGATTCATCACCACCACGTCGTGAACGTTGACCAACGGGCGGCAAGCAAACGTCGAGAACCCTTCAAAGCAGTTAACCAACCCCGCCGGCTCGCCGCCGACAAACGCCAGTACGCTGAACGCGTGGGCGCGCTTGGCCAGTTCGGCGGGCAGTTGCTGCAGCAAGTCCGCAGGCAACGTATGGCCGCCGCCCATTGGGTCTTCGGCGTAATGGTTAAGCACCAGGCCGATGGCCTCGGCATGAACGGGGTTGGTGTAGCTGGCTTGCAGCACCAGGATGTCTGGGGTGTCCATGTCCTTCCTCAATCACGACAACAAGGGAATAGGCTCCCTTTTAGGGGAACAATTGTAAGCGCGGAGCAGGCAGTAGATGAAGGAGATTAACTACAAATGCCCGATAGAAAGCGCGAAGGTTGTGCGCATTAACAGGCACCATCAGCCTCGGATTTGTCCTATGCGCCGAAACGTTGAAGTTGCATCTCTTGTAAGCGGCTCAGGGTCCGTCGAAATGCAAACTCAAGATAGCCTTCGGTGTAGAGGTTTTGCAGCGGCACGCGGGCCTCGATGAACAACGGCACTTTACGGTCATAACACTCGTCCACCAGCGCTATAAAACGCCGCACGCTGTCATCATGCAGCGACAATTCAGGTAACTCACGATCACCGGCCACGACGCGCTGGGCAGCATCTTCGGTGCCCCGGGCAATGCGCGCCGGGCGTTTTTGCGCGCTCAGGTTGGGGACTTCACCCAGCAGAATCGCCTTGAAGCGGTCGCACAGCAGCATAAAGTCCATGGCCGCCAGCGGCTGTTCGCACAGATCACAGTAGCGGCACCATAGCACCGTGTCGCTGGACTGCACCGCCACAATCGAACGATAACCAACCGTAACCGCCCCGCCGCTCACCGCCTGCCCTTCACTCAGCTGCTTGAATACCGTGGCGAGCGCATCCGGCTGGTTCACCCAGTAGCGTTGCAGGCCCACACCAGGATGCAACCGGTGATCTTCACCACCGTCTACCGCCACCACTTGCATGTGCTGCTTGATCGCCTCAATGCCCGGCAGGAAACGCTCGCGATTGAAGCCGCCGGCGTAGAGCTGGTCGGGCGGCTGATTCGACGTGCAGACCACCACCACGCCCTCCTCGAACATCACCTGGAACAAGCGGCCGAGAATGATCGCGTCACCGATGTCATTCACGAACAGCTCATCGAAACACAGCACACGCACTTCCCGGGCGAGCTCCCGGGCCAAGGCCTGCAAAGGGTCCTGGATACCGCTGAGCTGGAACGAGCGCTGATGCACCCAGCCCATGAAGTGATGGAAATGCTGGCGTCGCGCGGGCACCCGCAGGCTTTGGTAGAACTGGTCCATCAACCAGGTTTTGCCGCGCCCCACCGGCCCCCACAGATAAACCCCGGTGATGGGCGCGCGGCCTTGATGCAAGGCCTCGTGGCAGGCTTGCAGGGCTTGCACCGCCTGGCACTGGGCGTCGTCGGGGACGAACCCTTGCTGGGCGATGGCGTGTTGGTAAGCGGCGAGAGGCGAGTCGAAAGTCATGCGTGCCAGTATGACTTACAAGGAGATATCCAGCCGTGAAATCTTGCCCTGCCCGTTCAGGCGGAAGGTGTAGCGCAGCTCCAGCGGGCTACCGGGGAAATTGCCGGAAACCACATTACTGACCAACACCTTGCCGGTGCGATGCTGCACGTTGAGTACTTCGACCCGCGGCTGGTAGCGACGCCCGGTGTCTTCCATCCAGCGGGCAATGGCGGCACTGCCGGCCTGATGCTCGCCCTCATCGAACACGTTGGCGTCCTCGGCAAACCAATCGGAAACGGACGAAATGTCGCGGGTATTCGTCGCAGTGATATAGGCCACGATGGCCGGCGCCAATTCAGCAGTAGACATGGCACAGCTCCTTGTTTGGTGATTTGTAACACCATGCTAAGCCAGGGCTGTGTCAGTTTTTGTCAGGAGTAAACGGCCCGGCTTCATTCTGCTCCATCAACTTGCGCCAGGCGCGTAGCCAGTCGCTGCGTCGCCCCGGATAACGCTCGCCGTGGGCTTGGGCGGCGGCCACCCGGTCGGTGCGAAAAGTGCGATAGGCACCGCGCAATTCACACCAGGCCACGATCACCCGTACCTCGTTGAGAAAGCCCAGGGCCAGCGGCCAGATCAGGCGCTGGCTCTGGGTTTGGCTCGCGTCTGCGTAATCGATATGCAATTTGGCCTGATTGCGAATGGCCTCGCGAAACACATTAAGCGGCACACGGTTTTCCGGGTAGCCAAACCCTGGCGGGCCCGGCAGCAACGTCGGGTTACGCAGGGCTTCCTGCGCCGTCGGGTCAAGCACATCGGCAATCTTCGCCAAAGCGTTCGCGGCGGCGCGGCTCAATACCTCATCACCGCGCTGATCGACGTAGCGCAAGCCCAGCACGATGGCTTCGGTTTCGTCGGCGTTGAGCATCAATGGCGGCAAAAACAGGCCGCTGCGCAACACATACCCGACCCCGGCCTCGCCGAAAATCGGTGCGCCCAAGGCGGTCAATTCGGCGATATCGCGGTACAGCGTACGCTCGGAAACTTCCAGCTGTGCAGCCAGTACGGCGGCTGTTACCGGGCGTTTTTTGCCGCGCAGGGCTTGGAGCAAAGTCAGTAGACGAGTGGTACGCGACACGTTGATCCCGCCTGAAAAACGAAAATGTGCCGCAGCTTAGCAGAGCCCCCTGTCAGAAAATGTCAGCAGTAAAAAAGCCGTCTGACTGAATAGCTGACGCAGATCATTTTGTTTTCGATGGCGACCTCGCAGCGGGTGGCAACTTACTAAATACCGGCGCGCGCCCTCGGCCAACCGTTATCTGAGACGAAAAAATAAGCGCAGATCCCCTGTGGGAGCGGCGGTGCGACGATTCGATTTGCCCGCGAAAGCGGTGGGTCAGTCAACATCCATGTTTGCTGGGCCGACGTCATCGCGGGCAAGCCCGCTCCCACATTTTATCTTCGCTGCTGGCAACCGTTATCTGAGACGAAAAAAAACGGCCTGAGCAGGCCGTTTTTTTTCAAGCGCAGAACTTACGCAAGGCTCTTGCTGACCACCTCGAACACATCGCTGGACAGCTCACCGCAGGCACGAATGCGCTCCAGCTGCGCCTTCATCAGCGCCTGGCGCGCGCTGTCGTATTTGCGCCAGCGGGTCAACGGCGCCAACTGGCGCGAGGCGATCTGTGGATTGAAGGCGTTCAACTGGATCACCAAGTCCGCCAGGAAACGGTAGCCCGAGCCATCCGCCGCGTGGAAGTTGATCAGGTTCTGCCCGGCAAACGCGCCGACCAGTGCCCGTACCTTGTTCGGGTTCTTGATGTTGAACGCCGGGTGTTCCATCAACGCGTTGACCCGCGCCAGCCCGCCCGGCAAGGTGCTGCCAGCCTGCACGCTGAACCACTGATCCATGACCAACGGGTTGTCCTTGAAGTTCTCGGCAAACACCGCCAGCGCCTTGGCCTTCTCGGCCTCGAACGGCGAATTCACCAACACCGCCAGCGCGGTCAGGCGTTCGGTCATGTTGTCGCTGGTGTCAAACTGGTCCAGCGTCGCCACCAGCACTTGCGGCTTGCCGCTGAGCATCAGGTACGACAGCGCGATGTTCTGCAAGGCGCGACGGGCAAAGTGCTCGGCCGCCGCCACGTACGGCGTCTGCTTGGACAGCTCGCGATTGGCCTGGTAGCGCAGCCACAGCGATTCATAGAGGTTGTCGGCCAGTTGCTTGCGGGCAAACTCACGGGCAGCGTGGATCGCATCCACATCCGCCACTTCACTGATTTCGGTCAGGTAGGCTTCGCTTGGCAGCGAGAGCATCTCGGCGACCATCGCCTGGTCCAGGCTTTCATCGCTCAACACCGTGCGCAGCGCGTCGATCAAGCGCTGATCCAGCTTCAGCGGCTGACCCGCCTGATGCTGACCGATCAGCTCCTGCAACACCTGCACCGACAGTTGCTGGCCGGCATCCCAGCGGTTAAAGCCGTCGCTGTCATGCTGCATCAGGAACATCAGCTGGTCGCGGCTGTACGGGAAGCTCAGTTTCACCGGCGCCGAGAAGCCGCGCAGCAGCGACGGCAACGGCTGTTCGGCGATATCAACGAACGTCAAGGTCTGCTCGGCTTCGGTCACCGAAATCACCCGGGACGTGGCGCCAGCGCTTGCCTCACCGGCCAGGCGCAAGGCGATAGCGGCGCCATTCGCGTCCAGCAGGCCCAGCTCAACCGGAATCACGAACGGCAGTTTTTCAACCTTGTCCGGGGTTTGCGGGCAGCTCTGGCGGAAGGTCAGGCTGTAGGTCTTGGCAGCGGCGTCGTAGGACTCGCTCACCACCAGGCGTGGCGTGCCGGCTTGGCTGTACCAGCGCTTGAACTGCGTCAGGTCGGCGCCGTTCGCATCTTCCATGGCCTTGATGAAGTCGTCGCAGGTCACGGCCTGGCCGTCATGGCGTTCGAAGTACAGGTCGCTGCCTTTGCGGAAGCCTTCGGCGCCGAGCAAGGTGTGGATCATGCCGACCACTTCCGAGCCCTTTTCGTACACGGTCAGGGTGTAGAAGTTGGAGATTTCGATAAAGCTGTCCGGGCGCACGGCGTGGGCCATGGGGCCGGCGTCTTCGGCAAACTGGTGGGTACGCAGGTACGCCACGTCCTGAATGCGCTTGACCGTGGCCGAGTTCATGTCGGCCGAGAAGCCCGAGTCGCGGAACACGGTGAAGCCTTCCTTCAACGACAGCTGGAACCAGTCGCGGCAGGTCACGCGGTTGCCCGACCAGTTGTGGAAATATTCGTGGGCGACGATCGCCTCGACCCGCTGGTGCGCGGCGTCGGTGGCGGTTTCGGCGCGGGCCAGCACGGCGCTGGAGTTGAAGATATTGAGGCCCTTGTTCTCCATGGCGCCCATGTTGAAGTCATTGACCGCCACGATCATGAAGATGTCGAGGTCATACTCGCGGCCGTAGGTCTCTTCATCCCAGCGCATCGACTTCTTCAGGCTGTTCATGGCGTGCTGGCACTTGTCGATATTTTCTGGCTCGACGTAGATGCGCAGCGCCACTTCGCGGTGGGTCATGGTGGTGAAGGTATCTTCAACACACCACAAATCACCGGCCACCAGCGCGAACAGGTAGGCCGGTTTCTTGAACGGGTCTTCCCAGGTCGCCCAGTGGCGGCCGTCTTCACCCGGGCCGCTGGCGATCGGGTTGCCGTTGGACAGCAGCACCGGGTAGCGGTGTTGCTCGGCGATCACGGTGGTGGTGAAGGTGCTCATCACGTCCGGGCGGTCGAGGTAATAGGTGATTTTACGGAAGCCTTCAGCCTCGCACTGGGTGCAGAACATGCCGCTGGATTTGTACAGGCCTTCCAGGGCGGTGTTGGTTTCCGGGTGGATGCGCACGCTGGTGTCGACCGTGAAGGTCTCGCTGGTCGGGTGCAGGGTCAGGTGGCTGTCGGTCAGCTGGTAGTCGGCTGCGCTCAGTTCACGGTCGCCCAGGGTGACGCTCAACAGCTCCAACTGCTGGCCATCGAGCAACAGCGGCGGCAGGCCGGCGCCGCGCTCGGGGTTGCGGCGCATCACCAGCTGCGCGTGGACCAGGCTGTGGTCCTCGAACAACTCGAAGGTCAGGTGCGTCTCTTCAATCAGGTAGTCCGGCGCCTGATAGTCCTTCAGGTAAATCATCTTCGGTTGTTCGGTGCGCATGGGTGGCATCCTTCTACTGATGCACGGCGAGCTGGTAGGCCGTGTACTTACGAATGTTGATAACGCCGGTGTCGAAGATCAGGTATTGGCCCTTGATCCCCAACAGCGTGCCTTCGGCAATCGGGTTCTTGTCCAGGTTGAAGCTGACGATCTTGGCGGGATACTGCTCCACCGGGTAGCGGATTTCGAGTGGTTCGATGTCGGTTACCGGTTGGATGGCTTGTAGGCCAAAGCGTTCCTGCAAATTCAACAGGCCTTCGGCGCACGAGGCGAACAGCTCATCGCGCACCTGCGCAAGGTCCACCGATTGCGCGTCGCCCTTGAGTAAAGCACGCCAGTTGGTCTTGTCCGCCACTTGGCTGCGGAACAGGTCTTCGACGAAACCTGACTGCTGGCGAGTCGCAACGCGCATGATCGGCAGCGCCTGGCTGGCGCCCTGGTCCAACCAACGGGTTGGCAACTGGGTGGCACGGGTGATGCCGACCTTGATGCCCGACGAGTTAGCCAGGTACACCACATGGTCGGTCATGCAGAATGTTTCGCCCCAACCCGGATCACGGCAGGTGCCGGCGTCGTAATGGCAACGCTCGGGGCTCATGATGCACAGGTCGCACTGGGCCAGTTTGGTCATGCACGGGTAGCAGTAACCCTGGCTGAAACTGGTCTTGGTCTTGCGACCGCAATGGCTGCAATGGATGGCGCCGAGGTATTCCAGGCGCACGTGAGTGCCGATCAATGGGTTGACCGGCACCTCGGTATCGCCAAGGCGAAACGCGTATTGAACGGTCGGCTCACCGAGTTGCGCCGACATTTTGCTGACTGCACCGCGACCAATTTCAATCAATGGATCGCATCCGACTTGAACAGAATGTTCGGCACCGGCGCCGACTTGGACGCACATTCCTGCGGGCCCATGTAGCCGGTACGCTGCTCTTCTGGCAGGTTCTGGATTTCCCAGGCGATCACCGCTTGCAGCGACAGTTCGCGCTGCTCAGCAGTGAGCTTGCGGCCATCGGACCACTTGCCGATTTCCACGGCGAGCTTGAGGCTCTCGTAGACGTCCGGGGTGATGTTTTCGATCATTTCAGCAAAAGACGACATGTGCACAACCTCTAGATAACGGTCGCTGGTTCAGCGAATGCAATGATGACAATTGACGGCCGGGCGCGATACCGGCGCGTCAGAATTCCTTGGACAACTTGACCTGGGCCAGCTCCTTTTCCAGCAAGCGCCGGAAGATCTGCGGCGCCGCGAAGGTATAGGCCGCAAACGCCAGCCACACCCAATCAATCATCTGAGCAGCATCGGGCCACTGTTCAAGGTCGGCCGGCAGCAGTTTAAGCCCCCGCTCATGCTCGCCGCGCTCAAGGCTGGCGCCGAGCAGCAGCGTCAGCAGCGCGACATTGCCGGGCGCCGCAGACAACGCGGCCTCCAACTGGTCGAACGTCGAATCATCCATGGTGCTTCCTTAAAAGTTCAGTGACGGCACACAGAGGCTCATGCGATCACCTCCGGCCGTTCAACATCGACCCACACAAACTTGCGCGGATCCAGTTGGGTTTCCTGATCCAGCCGGTAGGCCACCAGCTTGCCGTACAGCACGGCGCTGTAGTCCAGGCAGGCCAAGTTGGGGCGGATCGGTGCCGGTTTGCCGCTGCGCCAGTAATGGCCGACGAACAACAACGGTTCGTCGACGCCATAACGCAGCAGGGAGTTTTTTTCGGTCGACGACAATGGCGTACGCGCCACCGGCTCCGGCAGCGCATCGGGCTGGAACACGATGTCGCCGTAGGTTTTCGGGTCGTCTTCCCAGAATTTGGTGCGAAAGAACGAGCGCGTCAGCCCATCGCCACCGGTCAGCGTCAGGCCATCCGGCAGGCGCATATCGGTGCCGCGCAGTAAGCGGTCGAAGGCGTTGCAGGCAAAACTGCCCGGCACGGCAGCGGCCTGCAGGAAATGCTGGTCGATGCAGCCATCCGGGAAAGTCGCGCGCAGCGGCTGGATAAACCCATCATCCCAGCACGCATGCACCACGCGGAAACGCCCCGCATCAACAAACAGCGGCATGTCGTAGAACCAACCGAGAAAATCGTGCCAGTCGCCCGGGTGCTGTTCGAATTGGGTCAGGGTTTCGTGGATCAATCGCGCGTGGCGTGGGTTGTGCTCGCGCACGAACTGCTTGCCGCTGCCCGGCGGCGCGGCTGTGCTCCAGCCCAGCGCGTTGAATTCGTGGTTGCCCATGATGCACAGCGCCTGACCGGCCTCGGCCATGTCGTGGACGATATGCAGCGCCTCGCGAATGCGCGGGCCACGGTCGATGATATCGCCGAGGAACACGGCCATTCGCGACGGATGGCGCCAAGTGCCACCCTGCTTGTGGTAACCCAGCCGGTCGAGCAAATGCTCAAGGGTATGAGCGCAACCGTGCACGTCACCAATCAGGTCGTAGTTACGCGCGGGATCGAGCATCAGTCGCCTCCACCCCCCAAGCGGCTACCCCAGCCCAACTTGGTGCGGCACACTTCGTAGTAGTTGTGATCCAGCGGGTGGATCAACCGCAACTTCTGCGCCTTTTTGCTCACGGTGATGGTGTCACCGGGGGCGCAGGTGAAATGGTTCTGCCCGTCACAGGAGACTTGCGGGTAGATCTGCATGTCTTTGGACACCACGATTTTCAGCTCACTGTTGCCATCGACCACAATTGGCCTGCTGGACAACATATGGGGGTACATCGGCACGATCACAATGGCATCCAGCTTGGGATGCATGATCGGGCCGCCTGCCGACAGCGCATACGCCGTGGAACCGGTCGGCGTGGCGACGATCAGGCCGTCGGCCTTCTGGCTACACACGAACTGGCCGTCGATATACAGCTCGAACTCGATCATCCGCGTGGACTTGCCCGGGTGCAGCACCACGTCATTGAGTGCATCGCCCTGGCCGATGGCCTCGCCGTGGCGGCGCACTTCGGCTTGCAGCAGGAAGCGGTTTTCGACCAGATAATGGCCGTCGAGCACCTTGGCCACTTCGACTTCCAGCTCATCCGGGCGGATGTCGGTGAGAAACCCCAGGCTGCCGCGGTTGATCCCCAACACCGGCACGTTATGCCGCGCCAGGGCCCGGGCGGCGCCGAGCAGGCTGCCGTCGCCGCCGACCACAATGACCATGTCGCAGACTTCGCCGAGCATTTTGCGCGACGAGGTTTGCAGGCCGTGGCCCGGCAGGATTTCGGCGATGGTGTCTTCGAGGATCACGTGCAGGTGGCGCTCGAGCAGAAACTTTTTCAGTCGGCGGACGGTGTCCAGCACCTGGGTACTGCCCAGGCGACCGATAATGCCGATATTGCGAAATTGCTCCATGGGGCTCCTGCGGGATGTTGGGTGTGGCGAAAAACAACGATTATGGGCGAAAGGCCGCTTCAGGCAAAATCCTTTGTCGCCATGAAGCCTTGATGACAATGGTTCTCAGCCACCTGTCCTGCGCTTAAAAGGCTATGCTCGGACCATGACTGTGTTCCCGGATCTGCACAACCTGCCCCGCCAGTTGCGGCACCCCGAGGTGCGCGACCTGGCGTGGGTGATGCTGGCCCCGCCGATGCTCGCGCAAACGCCTTGGCCACAGCGCCACCCGCTGGCCGGTAGCGACTGGGTGCAGGCACCGCACCTGCTGGAACACTGGTTGCGCACTCTCGACCAAGACAGCCGCGCCTTGCAGCATTGGCTCAGCCTGTCACGCACCCGCCGCCTGGGCCTGTATTACGAACGCCTGTGGCAATTTGCCGTACAGCATGCGCCGGGCGTGGAATTGCTGGCTGCCAACCTGCCGATCCGCCGTGCCGGGCATACCTTGGGCGAGCTGGATATGCTGCTGCGCGACCGCGATGGCGTGCACCACCTGGAACTGGCGATCAAACTCTACCTGGGGCCGCAGAGCGGCAATAGCCTGGACACCGCGCAATGGCTGGGGCCCGGCTGTCATGATCGGCTGGACCGCAAGTTAGCGCATCTGGCCCAGCACCAACTGCCGATTTCAGCACGCCCGGAAAGCCGCGAGGCGCTCGCAGCGCTGGATATCCAGCAATTCGACGCGCACTTGTGGCTCGGCGGGTATTTGCTCTACCCCTGGCCCGGCCAGGCCGAGCCGCCCCACGGCGCCCATCCGCTGCATTTGCGTGGGCGCTGGCTGCATCAGCGCGATTGGCCGGCGCTGGTCAGTGCCAGCCTACCGGGGCGCTGGCAACCGCTGCCCCGGCACGCCTGGCTGGCGCCGGCGCACTACCCGCAGGCGCAAGTGTGGAGTGGGGAGCAGATGCACGGCTGGCTGGCAGCGCTGGACCCGATGGCACCGGCGCAACTGTTGGTGCGCCTTGTGCAAAATGGCGAGGATTGGGAGGAAGCCGAACGCCTGTTTCTGGTAGCCGATCTCTGGCCAAACGTCCCAGGCGTTACTTGACCTTCAAGTGCCGTGCATACCAGGGCCGCCTCGGCACACGCTTGAACAATGCCTGCAAGCCTTCGTCCTCAGCGGCAAATGTAATACGCAGCGCCAGCTTCATGGTCTCCGGGTCCATTTCCATCGAGCGCCCCATCTGTAACCCCGGCGTGGTGCTGCAGCCGTGGGTGTCCGGCCCCAGCCACGGATCGCCCACTTCCACCCAACGCCCCTGCGCGAACCAGTTCACGCCATTGACCTCAAGCCGGCTGACCTCGCCTGGATTAAAGCGCTCGTGGGCGCGATACCAATCCTCGATGCGGTCGTCGATCCAGCCGTGAAAATGCCAGAACACCGGGTTTACATGCGATGAAAACGGGTCGCCGAGAAAGTCGTTTTCCGGCGCATACCAGCGCGCGGCAAAGTCCGACGGATCGCGGGCGAACGGCACCGGCGCGCCGTTGGACGGGTCACGCGGCACCGAGGCCCAGCGCATGTGCAGCCAGTCGTGCAGGCCCAGTTCCATCTCCGAGCCCAACTGCCCCAAGGTCAGCTTGGCCAAGTAACGCGGATCGCGATATTGGGATTCCCAGACCTGGAAGTTGCTGTGGTAGGCCTCGGCCGCCTTGATATCACTGACCCATTGGGTGTAGTCGCTGTCATCCGGCGCCGACCAACACGGCGGCAGCGCGAAGCCGTCGTGGTTATCGAAATAACGCACAAAGCCAAGGCGATCGCGTTCCAGCGCCGGCTGCGGTTCGGGGAATTGCGGCCACGACGGCAAATCTTGCATGGAGCGTGCGGTGCCGAGCATGTGGCGGTGCATGAAAAAGAAGTCGATACCCGAACCGTTGCGGTCTTTGCGCTTGCCGCGTGCGTCGCGTTCCTGGCCGCGCGGGCCAGGCTGCCAGCCGATACCGCGCAAGGCGTCGCGCTTCTCTTGCGAGAGTTTGTGCCACTGGTCACGGGTGGCATGCCAGAGCTGGTGAAACAGGCGGTGCTCGGGCGAAATCAGCCAGGCCAGCAGCGTCGGGTTGAGGCCGATGCGTTGGCGGGCTTCGGGAAACAGCTGCTTGTGGGCGATAAAGCGGTTGTCGCGTTCGGTCAACGCCAACGGCCGATCGAGGTTGAGAATCTGCCCGCTGAGGGTACTGCTGCCGGCGTTGGCGAAGTCGGCCCAGACTTCATCGAGGGTCATCTTGAACTCATAGGCCGGTGCGCCGTCGGCCGCATCGCGGTCGATCAGGCGCCAGTAAAGCAAGGCGCCCTCGCCTGTCAGCACATCACCGAGTACGCGGTAGCGCGGCTCACCTTCGGCGCGCAGGTTGTGTGCGGTGTCGAGGTAGCCGCGCAAGCCACGGCCACGCGGGGCAATGTCCAGCAGCAGTTCCAGACCTTGCAACGGCAGGCCCTTTAGCCCGGCGTCGCGGCCTTCCAGGCGCAGGCTCCACACACCGCGCAAAATGTTCGCCAAGTGCTGGCCTTCGGTGTTAGCCAACTCCACCGTGGCCTCGCCCGGGGTGATGGGGAACTCTTCTTCACGCGTCAGCTCGCGATGGGCATAAAAGGCCGCCGGCACGGCGGCGCCTGTCAGCGCCAGGCCTGCGATGAACCCACGTCGAGAGATCGTCATTGTCTACCTTAGGAAACGGCTTAATCAGAGCTAGAACGTTTGCAGCCCCGGGAAATTTACCGCAGCGCCCACCAGGCCTAAATTTCCCCCGCCATGGCTCGTTCTTCCCTGATAGCAAAGGCCTCAACTGACTGAGATGGCAATGACAAAACCACGTTCGAAAAAGGCGCTGTTAATCGGCCTGCCGCTGGCATTGGCCATCGGCGCCGGGGCTGGCTTTCTGATCTGGGACCACTGGTTCCGGGGCAATGCCGGTTACCCGCTGGAGGTGATCAAGCAAGCCAATGAAATGCAGGACCGCCTGCTGTCGTTCGACAGCCACATCACCGTGCCGATGGATTTTGGCACCGCAGGCAACGAGGCCGACAAAGATGGCAGCGGCCAATTCGACTTGGCCAAGGCCGCACGCGGGCGCTTGTCGGGCGCCGCGCTGACGATTTTCGGCTGGCCGGAAATCTGGAACGGGCCCAACGCGCCGCACAAACCCACTGACGGTTTTGTCGAGGAGGCCCGCCATGAGCAGGAGGTGCGCTACAAGATCATCTCCGGCATGGTCCGCGACTTTCCCAACGTGGTCGGCATTGCCTACACCCCGGACGATTTCCGGCGCCTGCATGGCGAGGGCAAGTTTGCGGTATTTATCAGCATGCTCAACGCCTACCCGCTGGGCGATGACCTGAACCAGCTGGACCTGTGGGCGGCGCGCGGCATGCGCATGTTCGGTTTCAGCTATATCGGCAACAACGCCTGGTCCGACTCATCCCGCCCACTGCCGTTTTTCAATGACACCACCGACGCCCTCGAAGGGCTGTCGCCCATCGGCCAGCAAGCGGTGCATCGCCTCAATGACCTGGGCGTGATCATCGATGTGTCGCAAATGTCGACCAAGGCCCTGGAACAGGTGGCGCAACTGAGCCGCACACCGATGGTGGCGTCCCACTCGGCACCGCGCGCCTCGGTGGATATCCCGCGCAACCTCAGCGACAAAGAACTGCAACTGATCAAGAACAGCGGCGGCGTGGTGCAGGTGGTGGGTTTCCCGACCTATTTGCGCCCGCTGAGCCAGCCAACCCAGGAAAAACTCAACGCCCTGCGCGCGCGTTTCGACTTGCCGCCGCTGCCAGACCTGGCCATGGCCTTGATGCCCGGCGACGCGATTATCGCCGCCTGGTCCGAGCAGAAGTTCGGCCAGTACGCCCAAGGCCTGTACGGCATTCTTGAAGAAGAACCCAAGGCCACCCTCAAGGATTGGGGCGATGCCATCGACTACACCGTGCGCAAGATCGGCATTGATCACGTCGGCATCTCGTCAGACTTCAACGACGGCGGCGGCATTCAGGGCTGGGAGAACGTCGGCGAGGTGCGCAACGTCACCGCCGAACTGATCCAGCGCGGTTATTCCGAAGCCGATATCGCCAAACTGTGGGGAGGCAACTTCCTGCGGGTGTGGGACCAAGTACAAAAAGCCGCCAAGCCATTGGCCAACCGCTAACCACTTAGAAGCAAGTCCATGACCGACCGCCGTACATTTCTCAAGCAGGCCGGCGTATTCGCCGCCAGCCTGCCGATGGGCGCCGCCCTCCTCCCGCAGGCCCTGGCCGCCGAGCCGGCACCCACTACAAACGACCCATGGACGGGGCTCAAACAACTGTTCACCCAGGACCCGAATTACCTGCATTTTTCCAACTTCCTGGTCACTTCACATCCCCGGCCCGTGCGCGAAGCGATTGACCGCTACCGCCAACAGATCGACCGCAACCCCGGCCTGGCGATGGACTGGGGCCTTGAAGAAACCTGGATACGCGAAGGCCAGGTGCGCGAATGGGCCGGCCGCTACCTGAACGCCAAGCCGCCACAGATCGCGCTGACCGGCAGTACCTCGGAAGGCCTGGCGATGATCTACGGCGGCATCAAGCTTGGGCCCGATCAGGAAATTCTCACCACCGAGCACGAACACTACGCCACGCAGAGCGTGCTGGATTTTCGCGTCGCCCGGCAAGGCACGCAGGTGCGTCGAATCCGCTTGTTTGAGAATACCAGCCAGGTCTCCAGCGACGAAGTACTGGGCAACATCAAGCGTGCCATTCGCCCCAATACCCGCGTACTGGGCATGACCTGGGTGCAATCGGGCAGTGGCGTGAAGCTGCCCATCGGCGAGATCGGCACGCTGGTCGAAGAACTCAACCGCAACCGTGACGAGCAGGACCGCATTCTCTACGTGGTCGATGGCGTGCATGGCTTCGGCGTGGAAAACCTCGACTTCCCGGCCATGCACTGCGACTTCTTTATCGCCGGCACCCACAAATGGATGTTCGGCCCGCGCGGTACCGGGCTGGTCTGCGCGCGTGACGCCGAGAACAAATACGTCACGCCGATGGTGCCGACCTTCTCCGAAGACACCAACTTCGCCACCACCATGACCCCTGGCGGTTACCACGCCTTTGAGCATCGCTGGGCGGCGGACGAAGCCTTCAAACTGCACCTGCAACTGGGCAAGGCGCCGGTGCAGGCGCGTATTCACGCACTCAACACCGAGCTCAAAGACCAATTGCTGGCCCACCCGCAGATCGAACTGGTCACGCCGCGCAGCCCCGAGCTCTCGGCAGGCTTTACCTTCTTCCGGGTCAAGGGCCAGGACAGCGAAGCCGTGGTCGCGCACATGATGAAAAACCGCGTGGTGATCGATGCAGTGGACCGCGATGTCGGCCCGGTGATTCGCACCTCACCCGGCCTGCTCAACAGCTCGGATGAGATCCAGCGCTTCATGACCTTGCTGAGCCAACGGTTGTGACCCCACTTTCCCTTTGAACGAGATGCCCACATGACTCCATCCCGACTCAAGCCCCTCACTGCCCTGGCGCTGACCGCCCTGTGCGGCGCGCTGTTGCCCGGCCTGGCCCAGGCCGCCACCCCACAGCCGGGCAAAGTATTCAAGGACTGCAAGGACTGCCCCGAAATGGTCGTGCTGCCTGCCGGCACCTTCACCATGGGCACCCCTGAAGACGAAGTCGGCCGCGAGCCGGATGAAGGCCCAATGCATGCGGTGACCTTCGCCAAACCCTTCGCCATGAGCCGCTTCCACGTCACCGCCGCAGAGTGGGACAGCTACCTGCGCCAGACCGGGGTCAAGATCGCCAATGGCGACGACCGCCCAGGCCGCGAATGCATCGCCAGCAAGCCGCGCTACCCCCAAGGCCCGCGCCAGCCGGCGGTGTGCATGGACATGGACGACATCAAGAACTACGTGGCCTGGCTGTCGAAAAAGACCGGGCAGAAGTACCAGATGGTCAGCGAAGCACAACGTGAATACGCCGCCCGCGCCGGCTCAACCGGGCCCTTCCCTTTCCCCTTCGATGAAGGCAAGGGCTACAGCATCGCCGAGCATGCCAACACCTACGGCCCGGCGGATGGCTACAGCTACTCTTCGCCGGTGGGCAGCTACCCGCCGAATGCATTCGGCATGTACGACATGCACGGCAATGTCTACGAGCGGGTTGCCGATTGCGAGCATCCCAACTACATCGGCGCACCCACCGACGGCAGCGCCTGGGTAGAGCCGAACTGCGAGAGCTACCAGATTCGTGGCAACGACTGGGGCGAGGCACCCGTGTTTTCGCGCTCGGGCAACCGCAACAACATCTACCCGCACACGCGCGGTGACTGGATTGGGTTCAGGGTCGTGCGCGAACTCTAAGACCACCACCTTTCAAAGGTGGGAGCGGGTTTGCTCGCGAAGGCAGTGTGTCAGCCACCTGATGCATCTGCCGCTCGCAGGCAAGCCCGCTCCCAAATTTTGATCTGTATGCACCCAATAGGGTTAGGTTCAGGCCTGCTTGGCCAACAACTCCAACCCTTCATGCAGCGCCGGGAATAGGCTGTTGTTGAAGTTGTTCCAGCGCAGTTCGAGGATGGTGTCCTCGGGCGAAATCTCGGTTTTGAGTACATCGTGGAACACTTCACCGGAGTCGATGCCGTTATCCACGTAGTGGAACGACGCCCCGGTAAGGTACAGCGGCTCCGACGGTGTGGTGGCCTTGGTCGCCCAGTCCACCACGGTTTGCCCGCGCGCGCCGTACAACGCATTCCAAGTGGCGTAAGCGCCACGGCGTTCGTAAGGCGATTCGATGCGGGTGATGCCTGGGTGGATATTCATGATCCGCCGTGCAAACGGCGCCCCTGGGCGCACCAGCTCATCCAGAATCACCAGCAGACCATCCAGCACGACGATATCGGCCTTTAACTCCACCAGCGTGTCATGCAGGCGACGCTCGAAATCCTGCTTGCCCGCAATGTGCTCGGCGCTGCCGCGCGGCAGGCGGCGATAGGTGGATGGCACGCTCAGCAACAGGTCGTTGACCAAGCGCCCCTGCACCTGCAAGTCCGCCGGGTACAACCACTGGCGGCCTGGCTTATAGGCAAAACCGTAATCGCTGACCAGTTGCTGATCACGCGGGTTCTGCTCGTCATCGTCGTACACCACGCCGACCAGGTTGTAAGCCTCGCCCAACGGCGTGTCGTTCAGCGAACCCACCAGAAACTCCAGCACCGACTTCATGTAGCGCTCGTGGTCCTTGTAGGCCACCGGCTGCCCGGCCTTGTCGGCGGCGGCATTTCTCAGGGACCAGACATACACCAGGTTCTTTTTCGTCATTGTTTCGCTCTCGCTGAATGGACTGCGCGCCGTGTCGATACACGTGCGCCTACAGCACAAGAACGAACCAGCCCGGCGGCAATTTATCCCGCGCCGCCAGCAAAGGGCACGCCGCGCTAAATACTCGCGCCGGCGCTTCGTTTGTCATGGGTAAGGGTCTGTGTGCCCAGCCCCCTCTTTTTGACTTTCCGGGAAGTATTTATGACCGACCCCAAGCGCGGCGCCTTCAAAGGTTTGCTCGCATTGCTCAGGCCTTTTCGCACTATCGTGACGGTCTCCGTCGCCCTGGGCATGGCCGGCGGCCTGGCCATCACGTTGCTGCTGGCGACGATCAATAACGCCCTGCATTCCACCACCGGCATGACCCAGGGCGTGATCCTGACCTTTGCCGCGCTGTGCCTGTTGGCGCTGACCAGCTCCATCGTCTCGGATATCGGCACCAACTATGTGGGCCAACGGATCATCGCCGCCTTGCGCAAGGACCTCGGCGAGAAAGTGCTGTCGGCGCCCATCGAGCAGATCGAGCGCTACCGCGCCCACCGCCTGATTCCGGTCCTCACCCACGACGTCGACACCATCAGCGACTTCTCCTTCGCGTTCACGCCACTGGCCATCGCCACCACGGTGACCCTCGGCTGCCTGGGCTACCTGGCCTACCTGTCGGTGCCGATGTTCCTGATGATGATCGTGGCCATCGTCATCGGCAGCAGCGTGCAGTTCATCGCCGGCCACAAGGGCATCCGCGGTTTTGACGAAGCCCGCGACCTGGAAGACGAACTGCAACGCTACTATTCAGCGATTGCCTCGGGCGCTAAGGAGCTGCGCATCCACCGGCCACGACGCTACCGGATGAACACCCACCGCATCCAGGCAACCGCCGACCAGATCAGCGCTATCCAGGTGCGCTCGGTGAATATTTACATCGTGGCGAAAACCTTCGGCTCGATGCTGTTCTTCGTGGTCATCGGCCTGGCCCTGGCCATGCAGGCCTACAACCCCAACCCGGACCCTGCAGTGATCACAGGCTTCGTGCTGGTGCTGCTGTACATGAAAGGCCCGCTCGAACACGTGGTCGGTTACCTGCCGATCATCGGCAAGGCGCGGATTGCCTTTGCGCGCATCACCGAGTTGTCGGATCGCTTCTCGTCCCCCGAGCCACACTTGTTGATGGACGGCAGCGAAGCGCCGACACCGGTGGTCAACAGCCTTGAATTGCGCGGCATCAGCTACAGCCCGCCGCCGGTGGAAGGCAGCGAGCCGTTCCACCTGGGGCCGATCAATCTGAGCATCAAGCAGGGCGATATCGTGTTTATCGTCGGCGAGAACGGTTGCGGCAAGACCACACTGATCAAGCTATTGCTCGGTCTGTACCAACCCGACGCCGGTGAAATCCGGCTTAACGGCGACACCGTGACCGACCCCGTGCGCGATGACTATCGCCAATTGTTCACCACGGTATTCGCCGACTACTACCTGTTCGACGACCTGGTCCAGGGCAGTGCCACGCAATCGCTGGACAGCGCCGCCAAGTACCTGGAGCGCCTGGAAATCGCGCACAAGGTCAGCGTCAAAGACGGCGTATTCAGCACCACCGACCTCTCCACCGGCCAGCGCAAACGCCTGGCGCTGGTTAATGCGTGGCTCGAAGAACGCCCCGTGCTGGTGTTCGACGAATGGGCGGCCGACCAGGACCCGGCGTTCCGCCGCGTGTTCTACACCGAGCTGCTCCCAGACCTCAAACGCCTGGGCAAAACCATCATTGTGATCAGCCATGACGACCGCTATTTCGATGTCGCCGACAAGTTGGTGCGCCTGCGTGCGGGCAAAGTGGTGCACGAGATGGAACCGGCGTGAAATTTCTTTTCCGGTTTCTTCGGATAGGAACGTCTCACTAGTGGTAATGAGAATTGACCTCAATAAACACTAAGAACTGCCCACTTAACACCTAGAAGAGAATGCATCCATGCCAGCAACGTTCGGTCTGAGTCCCTTGAGCAAGGCACTCTCCATGCGCCGCCTCTTGAACATCCCTATCCTGCCCAGCAGCCTTGCCTTTGCAATGGCGTTGCCGGTGGCGGGTTATGTGCAGGCTCAGGAAATCGAATTGAACGTGCCTGCACAGCCGCTGGGGAGCGCGCTTCAGGAATTCGGCCGCCAGACCAATTTGCAGGTGCTGTACAGCCCGACCGATGTAGAAGGCAAACGCAGCCACCCGATAAAGGGCAAGTTACAACCCAGCCAGGCCATGACCACCTTGCTGACCGACACGGGTATCAGTTACGACCCGCATCCCGACTGCCAGCAACGGCGCCATGGAGCTGGGCCCCACCGCGGTCACCGCCACCCAGTTGGGCAACGTCACCGAAGGCACCGGTTCCTACACGCCCGGCACCATCGCCACTTCCACCCGGCTAATACTGACCCCCAAGCAAACCCCGCAGTCCGTCAGCGTGGTCACCCGCCAGCACATGGATGATTTCGGCCTGAACAACGTCGATGACGTGATGCGCCATACGCCGGGTATCACGGTGTCGGCCTTCGACACCGAGCGCAGCAACTATTATGCGCGAGGCTTTTCGATCAATAACTTCCAGTACGACGGCATTCCTTCGACGGCGCGTAACGTTGCCTACTCAGCGGGCAATACCCTGAGCGACATGGCGATCTACGACCGCGTCGAAGTGCTCAAGGGCGCCACCGGCCTGCTCACCGGCGCCGGTTCGCTGGGGGCGACGATCAACCTGGTGCGCAAGAAACCCACCGCGGACTTCCAGGGTCACGCCACCCTCGGCGCGGGCTCGTGGGACAACTACCGCAGTGAACTGGACGTCAGCGGCCCAATGACCGACAGCGGCAATGTGCGTGGCCGCGCGGTTGCGGCCTATCAGGACAAGCGCTCGTTCATGGACCGTTATTCGCGCAAGAGCCCGACGTACTACGGCATCATGGAGTTCGACCTGTCACCCGACACCTTGCTGACCGTAGGCGGCGACTATCAAGACAGCCTGCCGACGGCCTCGTCGTGGTCCGGCAGTTTCCCGTTGATCAACTCCAACGGCGATCGCAACAGTGCGAAGCGCTCGTTCAACAATGCTGCCGACTGGAGCAGTTGGGAGCAATACACCCGCACGGTGTTCGCCATGCTGGAACATGATTTGGGTGATGGCTGGATCGGCAAGCTGCAACTGGACCACAAGATCAATGGCTATCATGCTGATGCGACGTCGCCTATATTCCCAACAGCCACCCAGGGTTGGATTACGCATCTCTGGGCACCGAAGCTAAGACCAAAGGCTACGAGGCGGAAATCTCTGGCGAACTGGCGCCGGGCTGGCAGTTGCAAGCGGGTTATACCCACAAGATCATGCGCGACAAACAAGGCCAGAAGCTCTCCACCTGGGAACCGGAAGATCAGGTCAATCTCTACACCAGCTACAAACTGACCGGCCCACTGGACAAGCTGACCTTGGGCACCGGCGTGCGCTGGCAGGGTACCGGCTGGAAACTGCTGAACAACTACGCCAAAGGCACTACGGAAAACTTCTCCCAGGACCCGCTCTGGGTAGTGGACGCGATGGCCCGCTACCAGGTGACCAAGAATGTCTCGGCGACCCTTAACGTCAACAACATCTTCGACAAGAAGTACTACACCAACATCGGCTTCTACAACTCGGCCTACTACGGTGACCCGCGTAACGTGATGCTCAGCACCCGCTGGAACTTCTGATCTAGCACAAAACCCCTGGTCATCGCGGATGACCAGGGGTTTTTTATTGCCCGCTGAAAAGGCCCTGTGCTGAATAACCCGCATAAAAAAACGCCCCTGGGCACCTGTCCAGGGGCATTGCTTTTACACGGGGTGTTACTTCATTGCATCGGCAAAGCTCTGCACGAACGCGGTTGGCAGTGAAATGAATACCGGCAGCCCGGGCGCGGCTGACCACCTGGATCGAGATGATCGAGTCGCCACCGCGCTCGAAGAAGTTGTCGTTCAAGCCCACGTGTTCGATACCCAGCACATCGGCCCAGATCGCAGCAATCTGCTGCTCAAGGGCGCTTTGCGGGGCTTCGTAATGCTGCGCGGTTTCGGGTTTGGGCAGCGCCTTGCGATCCAGCTTGCCGTTGGGGCTCAGGGGCATCTGCTCCAGCAACACCCATTGCGCGGGCACCATGTAGTCCGGCAGGTGCGGCCAGATGGCACACTCCGCCAATCGTCACGGCGTTTTGCAGCACCAGTAGCCCACCAGGTATTTGCCGTCGACGCCAGCACGCCGTTCGCGGACCCGTCTGTCCAGCAGGCGCGCTTCGATTTCGCCCAACTCGATGCGCAGGCCACGCAGTTGATTGATGGTCGAACGCCCGGCGTACTCGATCACCCTGTCGCGTAACGCGCCAGGTCGCCGGTGCGTACAGGCGTGCCTTTGAAAAGGGTGGGCAATAAAGCGCTCGGCCGTCAACGCCGCACGACGGTGATAACCACGCGCCAGGCCAACGCCGCCCAGGTACAGCTCGCCCAACACGCCAACGGGGGCTGGCTCGAAATGGCTATCGAGGATGTAGCAACCCAGGTTGGCGATCGGACGGCCAATCGGCACCGCATCACGACCTTCATCGAGCAGGTCCAGTGGGTCACTCATGGCGCTCGGTGGGCCGTACATTTAGAGCCCGGCTGGGCAGCTTGGCAAACCTGCTGCTGCGCATCCACGGCAGCGCTTCGCCGCTGCACACGATGCGTGCAGTCTGACAGGTCGACGGCGGGTCTGCAGGAAGCCTGCAGCATCGAGGCACAAAGTGCACGTGGTGATGTGCTCGGCTTGATCAGCTGCCAGCTTGGCCGGATCACGTGGTCCCCAGGCGCACACCACGCGCCCGGTCATCAGGGCCAGAAAATCCCAACCGACACTCAAGCTGAACGGGTCTTTTGCAGCACTGTCGCTGACGTCCAGCGTAGGCTTCCTGCATCCATTGCAGCGGTTCAGGCCGAATGCGTTGCCGGCGCCTTTGGGCTGGCCGGTGGACCGGAGGTGTAGATCACGTAGGCAGGTTTTCGCCGTCAGCGATGCCGGGTTCTCGCTGTAGTGTTCAAAACCGACTCGCCCAGCACCAGGTTTCCAAGCCTGTGGAATCGGTATTGTCAGCAGTGCGCCTGGGTAGCAGCAGCTTCACGCCGCTGTCTTCCAGCATGTAGGCCAGGCGCTCGCGCGGGTATTCCGGGTCCAGCGGCACATAGCGCCACCGGCCTTGAGCACCGCGAGCAGGCCGACGACCATTTCGAGGACGCTCCACGGCCAGCCCACCAGCACTCCGGCCACACCGTGCATCAGGCGATGAGCCAGGCGGTTGGCGCACCGGTTCAACTCGGCGTAGCTCAAGCGCTGCTCGGCAAACACCAGTGCTGGTGCGTGCGGCGTACGCGCAGCCTGCGCTTCAATCAGTTGGTGGACTGTTTGCTGCAACGGGTAATCGCGCGAGGTAGCGTTCCAATCCTGCACCACTTGCTGACGCTCAGCCACGTCCATCATCGCCAGATCACCCAGGCGTTGTTGCCCCTCCTCAAGCATGGCCTGCAGCAGGTTGACCAGGTGGCGGCCGTAACCTTGCACGGTATCTTCGTTGAAGTGCGCGCGGGCAAAGCTGAACTGCACCGACAGGGTTTCGCCCAGGTCCACCAGCACCGTCAGCGGGAAGTTAGTTTGCTCGTGGGCGGTCACGCCGTGTTCGGGGTCAGCAATGCTCTACCAGTGCGTTGAGTTCGCGGGTATAGGCCGCGCTCAGCGTTTCGATCACAGCGGGGTCGAACATCAACGGGCTGAAGGTCCAGCTCAGCTGCAACTCACCGCCGTACACCTGACCGTTGAGCGTCAACCAGTTGCCCAGCGGCGCATCCGGGCTTTGCTCGGCCCCCGCGCTTTCGGTCGCCGGAGCGAACAACGCGTCCGGCTGGTCAAAGCTGCCGTCGACCTGCCCCAGGTAGTTGAAGGTGATACGCGGCACCGGCAAGGCACTGAACGCCTCACGCGTGGCGGCATCACTGAGGTAACGCAAAGCGCCGAACCCCAGGCCTTTATCCGGCACGGCACGCAGTTGCTCCTTGATCTGCTTGATTGAGGACGCAAGCGTTTCGGCCGGTGTCAGGCGGACGGGAAACAGGCTGGTGAACCAACCCAGCGTGCGCGTCAGGTCGATGTCATCAAACAGGTCCTCGCGACCATGGCCTTCCAGCTGGATCAGGCTGCTTGCATGCCCGGTCCACTGACACATCACCCGCGTCAGGGCAGTGAGCAGCAGGTCGTTGATCTGTGTGCGGTAGGCCATCGGTGCCTGTTGCAACAGTTGCCGGGTGCGCTCGGCATCCAGTTGGCTGACCACGGTTTGGGCCAGTCGAGTTGACGTGGGCGATTGCCGGCACCACATACGCAACCAGTTGTTTGCCACTCGGGTTTTCCTGGGCCACAACCACGGTTTCACCGACGCTGTCCTGCTCACGCAGGCGCGCTTCGATCTCGCCCAGTTCGATACGGAAGCCGCGAATTTTTACTTGATGGTCGACACGGCCGAGGTAATCCACCACGCCATCCGCACGGCCACGAGTCAGGTCGCCGCTGCGATACACACGACTGCCGGGCTTGCCGAACGGGTCCGGCACAAAACGCTCGGCGGTGAGGGCCGGGCGCTCCAGATAACCACGGGCCACGCCCTCTCCGCCCAGGTACAACTCGCCGGCCACGCCAATCGGTTGCAGGTTGAGTTGTGCGTCCAGCACATAGCCGCTGCGGTTGCCCAGCAGTGTGCCGATGGGTGCGTAAACGGCGCCGCATGGGTCGCCTCGACGGGCTTTCCATAGCAGTGGCGTGACCACGGTTTCGGTCGGGCCGTAGCCGTTGAACAGGTAAGTCGGTTTCAGCGCGCGCCATGCCAGGTCGTAACTGGCTTGAGCGACGGCATCGCCGCCAAAGCAGTAAACGCGTACCGCCGGTGGGTTACCGTCGCGTTCGGCATGCTCAGCCAACTGTTGCAGGTACACCGGCGGGAACACGGCCATCGTTACGTTGTGACGGTGCATTTGTGCGTAGGTGTATTCCGGCAGCCACAGGCTGTCGTCGCGGATCAGCACACTCGCGCCATTGATCAGCGGGTGCATCCAGCCTTCGTGGGAACCGTCGAAGGCAAAGGACATAAAGTGCAGTTCGCAATCGGCCGGGCTGGTTTCGTAGCGCTCGCCGGTGGCGATGATGTGCGCCACCAACGGGCCGTGGGAAACGGCCACGCCCTTCGGCATGCCGGTGGAGCCGGAGGTGTAAATCACATAGGCGAGGTTGTCGCCGTCCAGGTCGACTTGCGGCGCGGTGTCGCTGTACGGTCAATGGCCAAGGTAGCCAGGCCATCGGCGACCGGCAGTTGCTGCAAGGCACTGGTGTGGGTCAGCAGCAGTTTGGCGCGACTGTCTTGCATCATGTACAGCAGGCGATCACGCGGGTATTCAATGTCCAGCGGCACGTAGACGCCACCGGCTTTGAGCACGGCGAGGAACGCCACCATGATTTCGGCACTGCGCGGCATGGCAATCGCCACGCGCACTTCCGGGCCGACACCACGGGTGATCAGCGCGTGAGCCAGGCGATTGGCTTGGCGGTCCAATTCGCCGTACGTCAGGGTCTGCGCATCGAATTTAACCGCCACGGCATCCGGGTTTTCCCGTGCACGATCAGCGACCAATCATGCACCACGCTGCCGAGAAGCCCGAGTCAGTGCGATTCCACAGCTGCAGAATGTGCTGCTGCTCGTCATAGTCCAGCAGCTTCAGTTGGGCAACGGTTTGCTGCTGTCAGCAACCATCGCCTGCAACAGGTTCTGCCAATGGCGCGCCATGCGCTCGATGGTCGCAGGCTCGAACAAGTCGGTGGCATAGCTAACGAGGCCCACAGGCCTTCCGCGGATCTGGTCCAGGTCAGGTCGAACTGCGCGGTCTGGCTGCCCCAGTCCAAGCCTTCCACACGCAAGTCAGGCAAGTGTCGGCCCTGGGTGGCCAGGCCTGCATCGTTCTGGTGGTTGAACAACACTTGGAACAAGGGGTTATGGCTCAGGCTGCGCTCCGGCTGCAACGCTTCGACAATGTCGAACGGCATCCTGTGGCTGGGCTCCAGGCGGCGCTTGGTGTGTTGCAGCAGTTGGGCGAAGGTCATCTGGCCATCGAGGTCGGCCTTGAGCACTTGGGTGTTGACGAAAAGCCGATCAGTTCGGTCTCGACCCGATTGCGGTTGGCGATCGGCACACCGACGCGGATGTCCTGCTGGCCGCTGTAGCGATACAACAAGCCTGGAAGACGCCAGCAACAGCATGAACACGTCACACCTTCCGCTGGGCCAGGGCTTTGAGCTCGCCCAGCAACGGCGCGGGCAGCGCAATATTCAAGCGTGCACCGCGATGTGTCGGCACCGCCGGGCGTTGATGATCGAACGGCAGCTCCAGTACCGGCTGCTCGCCACCGAGCGTTTCACGCCAATAATCGAGTTGACGCCTTCTCCCCGCCTCCATCCAACTGCGCTGCCAGCGCTATCGTATGACGCAACGCGGATGCCCTCCCTGGCGTAGCGCTACACTGCACCAGCTCATCGACCACACCTGCATCGACCACCATCGGAGACGATATGGTGCTGCACCAGCACCAGCACATGCAGGTCCTGCGCCAGGCGCATCAGCGTGACGCGCAGCAGTGGCCCTTGTTGCAGGTCGAAAGGCCGCGCAATTTCGGCTTCCACCTGTTGCTGTAGCGTAGCTTCAAGGGCATCTACCCGCGCAATCAGCACCGGCTCGGCCGGGCGAACTGACACGCGCTCCTCCAAGTGCAAACGCGTGCGCAAGCTTTCGTGACGCGCTACCAAGGTGTCGAAGCTGCGTTGCAGGGCGGCCTTGTCCAACCGCCCATTCAGGCGCAGGGCGCCGGGGACGTGATAGGCCGCGCTGTCCGGGTCCAGTTGCCACAGGAACCACTGGCGCTCCTGGGCATAAGACAACGGGGCGTGTTGGCCCGCTTCGCGAATCGAGGCGATCGGCAGCTGGGCGAAACTCATGACATACTCAATGACGCCGTCGGCGCGGCACCGCGCCAGGTCGCCGGTGCGGTAGAGGCGCTCGCCGGTGTCACCGAACGGGTCCGGCACAAAGCGTTCAGCCGTGAGCAGTGCGCGGTTCAAATAGGCGCGTGCCAAGCCACGGTGGCTGGCGATGTAAAGTTCGCCCACTGCGCCCAACGGCGCCAGGTTCAGGTCGCGGTCCAGCACGTACAGGGCACGACCTGGCAACGCGCGGCCAATCGGGCTGGCCGTGGCGCCGATGATTTCACTGGCGGATGTGCAGTCCAGCACACTCGACACCACCGTCGCTTCAGTCGGGCCATAGGTATTGAGCAATCGTACATGGCCCAGGCCGGCTTTTAACCATTGCGCCGGTCCCTCCAGCGGCATGGCTTCACCACCGATATGCACCTGGCGAAGCGCGCCGTAAGCGCGCGGCCCGGTGGCCAGGCAATCGAGCAGGAACAGGTTCCAGTAGGCGGTTGGCAGATCGGCCAGGGTAATGCCCTGGGTGATGATTTCCTCATACAGCCGCGCGCTGTCCCATAACTCGGGGCCGCGCAGAATCACCGTGGCACCGTGGGTCAGTGCCGGGTACAACTGCTCGACAAACCCATCGAAGTTCAGGGTCGCAAACTGCAGCACGCGATCTGCCTGGGTCAACTGCGAATAACCGGCGGCAATACTGGAGAATTCAGTGAGTGCCGCGTGATTGATCGCCACGCCCTTGGGCTTGCCGGTGGAACCGGAGGTGTAGATCACGTAAGCCAGGTTCTGCGGATCGACCTGGACCTGGGGGTTGTGCTCAAAGCGGCCTTGCAGGTCGCCATCGAGGCGATCGAGATCCAGCCGCTCAATGTGTTCCGGCAGCGGCAACGGCACTGACGATTGACACACCACCAGGCGCACAGCGCTGTCTTCAAGCATGTGCAACAGGCGCTCGCGCGGGTATTGCGGGTCCAACGGCACATACGCACCACCGGCCTTGAGTACCGCCAGCAGGCTAACCACCATCGCAAACGAGCGCTCCACCGCCACGCCCACCATCACTTCGGCGCCGACGCCTTGGTCGATCAGATAATGGGCCAGGCGGTTGGCTTGCCGGTTCAGCTCGGCATAGCTGATGGTTTGCTCACCCAGGCACAGGGCGATAGCCTCCGGCCGTTGCCGCGCCTGCACCTCAAACAGGCTCTGCACGCCCGTCGACTCTACGAACGCGGCAGCAGCGTGATTCCAATCGTGCAACACGCGGCGCTGCTCATCCTTGGTCAACATCGCCAGTTGCGCGACGCGATTTCCCGCGCGCGCGACGACCGCCCGTAACAGTGCCTGCCAATGCTGCGCCATGCGCTCAACGGTGCGTGAACATCGGTGGCGTAGCCCAACGAGGCCCACAGGCCTTCTGCGCTTTCATGCACATCCAGGTCGAGGTCGAAGTGCGCGGTACGGCGCTCCCACTCCAGGCCTTCAATGTGCAAATTCGACAGCGTCTGCGACGGGGCGCCCAGCCGCCCTTCGCTCTGATAGTTGAACATCACCTGGAATAACGGGTTGAGGCTCAGGCTGCGCTCCGGCTGCAAGGCTTCCACCAGTTGCTCGAACGGCAGGTCCTGATGGCCTGGCTCAGGCCGCTGTTGACCTGGGCCACAGCTGGAACGTAGGTGCCCTCGAGGTCGGCCTTGAGCACTGGTGTTGACGAAGAAGCCAATCAGGCGCTCGGTCTCGACCCGATTACGGTTGGCAATCGGCACACCGACGCGAATGTCCTGTTGGCCGCTGTAGCGGTGCAGCAACGTCTGGAACGAGGCCAGCAATAGCATAAACATCGTCACGCCCTGGGCCTGAGCTAGAGCTTTAAGGCTCTCGGCCAGGCTGACGGGCAATGGCACATCCAGACGCGCACCGCGATGGCTCTGCTGCGCGGGGCGTTGGTGGTCGAACGGCAACTCCAGCACCGGCTGCTCGCCACCCAACAGTTCCGCCATACAGTTGACGCGCCTTCTCCCCCGCGTCCATCCAACTGCGCTGCCACGCAGCGTAGTCGGCATACTGGATCGGCAGCGCCGGCAGTTGCAACAACTGGCCCTGGCTGTGCGCCTGGTAGAGCTGCACCAGTTCGTCGACCATCACCTGCATCGACCAACCATCGGAGATAATGTGGTGCTGCACCAGCACCAACACGTGCTCATCTTCGGCCAGGCGCAACAGGCTGACACGCATCAACGGGCCTTGGCGCAAATCAAACGGCTCGGCGATCTGCGCTTGCACCTGGGCTTTGAGAGAGGCCTCAACGGACTCGATCAAGACCAGCTCGATGCGCGCCTGCGGGCTGATCACTTGTACGGTACGCCCGGCCTCTTGTTGCAGATGGGTGCGCAAGCTTTCATGGCGCGCCACCAGCGTATCGAAGGCACGCTGCAACGCGGCCTTTCCACCGCCCATTCAGGCGCAGGGCGCCGGGGACGTGATAGGCCGCGCTGTCCGGGTCCAGTTGCCACAGGAACCACTGGCGCTCCTGGGCATAAGACAACGGGGCGTGTTGGCCCGCTTCGCGAATCGAGGCGATCGGCAGCTGGGCGAAACTCATGCCCCGGCTTTGCAGGCGTTGGTAGAACTGCTGGCGCTGTTCCAGAGGCAGACGAAGAAAGCGCGAAACCAGATCGATATTAGGGTTGGAAAGCATGGTTCAAATCGCCTCTAGTTCGCTCAAAAAGTCACGAAGATCATCAAAATCTTCCGCGCTACCGGCGCGGAAGGTGGCAGCGGCCTGGGCATAAGCTCGCAACGTTTCGGTCTGGAACACTTCCACCAACGGCACCTCCAGCCCCAGCTCGGCTTGCACCCGCGACGTGATCTGGATCGCCAGCAGGGAATGGCCGCCAACCTCGAAGAAGTTATCGTCAAGGCCTACCCGCGGCAGGTGCAGAATCTCGGCCCAGATCGCGGCGATTTGCTGCTCCAGCTCGGTTTCGGGCGCTACGTAATGCTGCTGCATCAAGCTCGCGTCCGGCTCGGGCAAGCCCTTTCGGTCGAGTTTGCCGTTGGGGGTGAGTGGCATCTGTGCCAGGAACATGAAGTGGGTCGGCACCATGTAGTCCGGCACGGTTTTCAGGCCGGCGCAGGTCGCGGAACTCGGTTTCGTTGACGTGGGCGTTGCCGACACATACGCACCAGTTGTTCCACTCGGGTTTCCTGGGCCACAACCACGGTTTCACCGACGCTGTCCTGCTCACGCAGGCGCGCTTCGATCTCGCCCAGTTCGATACGGAAGCCGCGAATTTTTACTTGATGGTCGACACGGCCGAGGTAATCCACCACGCCATCCGCACGGCCACGAGTCAGGTCGCCGCTGCGATACACACGACTGCCGGGCTTGCCGAACGGGTCCGGCACAAAACGCTCGGCGGTGAGGGCCGGGCGCTCCAGATAACCACGGGCCACGCCCTCTCCGCCCAGGTACAACTCGCCGGCCACGCCAATCGGTTGCAGGTTGAGTTGTGCGTCCAGCACATAGCCGCTGCGGTTGCCCAGCAGTGTGCCGATGGGTGCGTAAACGGCGCCGCATGGGTCGCCTCGACGGGCTTTCCATAGCAGTGGCGTGACCACGGTTTCGGTCGGGCCGTAGCCGTTGAACAGGTAAGTCGGTTTCAGCGCGCGCCATGCCAGGTCGTAACTGGCTTGAGCGACGGCATCGCCGCCAAAGCAGTAAACGCGTACCGCCGGTGGGTTACCGTCGCGTTCGGCATGCTCAGCCAACTGTTGCAGGTACACCGGCGGGAACACGGCCATCGTTACGTTGTGACGGTGCATTTGTGCGTAGGTGTATTCCGGCAGCCACAGGCTGTCGTCGCGGATCAGCACACTCGCGCCATTGATCAGCGGGTGCATCCAGCCTTCGTGGGAACCGTCGAAGGCAAAGGACATAAAGTGCAGTTCGCAATCGGCCGGGCTGGTTTCGTAGCGCTCGCCGGTGGCGATGATGTGCGCCACCAACGGGCCGTGGGAAACGGCCACGCCCTTCGGCATGCCGGTGGAGCCGGAGGTGTAAATCACATAGGCGAGGTTGTCGCCGTCCAGGTCGACTTGCGGCGCGGTGTCGCTGTAACCGCTCCACTCCTCTGTTCGGTCAATGGCCAAGGTAGCCAGGCCATCGGCGACGGCAGTTGCTGCAAGGCCTGGTGTGGGTCAGCAGCAGTTTGGCGCGGCTGTCTTGCATCATGTACAGCAGGCGATCACGCGGGTATTCAATGTCCAGCGGCACGTAGACGCCACCGGCTTTGAGCACGGCGAGAAACGCCACCATGATTTCGGCACTGCGCGGCATGGCAATCGCCACGCGCACTTCCGGGCCGACACCACGGGCGATCAGCGCGTGAGCCAGGCGATTGGCTTGGCGGTCCAATTCACCGTACGTCAGGGTCTGCGCATCGAATTTAACCGCCACGGCATCCGGGTTTTCCCGTGCACGATCAGCGAACAACTCATGCACCAGGCGCTCGGCCGAGAAGCCCGAGTCAGTGCGATTCCACAGCTGCAGAATGTGCTGCTGCTCGTCATAGTCCAGCAGCTTCAGTTGGGCAACGGTCCTCCGCCGCGCGCAACAGGCTCAGCCAATGACCCATCATGCGCGCGGCGGTGGCCGCACCGAACAGGTCGGTGGCGTAGGTCAAGGATGCCCAGATACCGTCGCCGGTTTCCTGGGTGTCCAGGCTCAGGTCAAACTGAGCGCTCTGAGTGTCCAGCTCCAGGCTGGCCACACTCAGGCCCGGCAGTTGCGGCTCTGCGGTTTGGGTCTTGGCTTGGTGGTTGAACATCACCTGGAACAACGGGTTTGGCTCAGGCTGCGTTCGGGCTGCAAGGCCTCGACCAACTGTTCAAATGGCAAGTCCTGATGACTCTGCGCTTCCAGGGCGCGCTGCTTCACCTGCGCCAACACCTGGCTGAAAGTCATTTGCCCGTCGATATCCGCTTTCAGCACCTGGGTGTTGACGAAAAACCCGATCAGACGCTCAGTTTCTGCGCGATTGCGGTTGGCAATCGGCACGCCGACGCGGATATCCGACTGGCCGCTGTAGCGATACAACAGCGTCTGGAACGACGCCAGTAACAGCATGAACAGGGTCACGCCCTCACGCTGCGCCAATGCCTTGAGACCATTGACCAGCGCTGCCTCCACGCTGACATCCAGGCGTGCGCCACGGTAGCTCTGAACCGCCGGCCGTGGGTGGTCCAACGGCAACTCCAGCACTGGTTGCTCACCGCCCAACGTCCGCCAGTACCAGTGGCGCCTTCTCCCGGCTTCCATCCAAGTACGCTGCCATACGGCAAAGTCAGCGTACTGGATCGGCATCACCGGCAATTGCAACAACTGGCCCTGGCTGAACGCCTGGTAGAGCTGCACCAGCTCGTCGATCATCACCTGCATCGACCAACCGTCGCAGACGATGTGATGTTGCACCAGCACCAGTACATGCTCGTCCGCTGCCACGCGCAGCAACGTCACACGCAGCAACGGCCCTGCTTGCAAGTCGAACGGCCGCGCGATTTCGGCTTCAACGTGCGCCTGCACGTCGGGTTCTTGCACGTCAACGCACGGGATGGGCGCGGGCTGATCACTTGTACGGTACGCCCGGCCTCTTGTTGCAGATGGGTGCGCAAGCTTTCATGGCGCGCCACCAGCGTATCGAAGGCACGCTGCAACGCGGCCTTATCCAGAACCCCCTTAAGGCGCAGCACGCTGGGCACATGATAGGCAGCGCTGGCGGGGTCCAGCTGCCAGAGAAACCACTGGCGCTCTTGGGCGTAGGACAGTGCGAGCGGTTGCCCACGCTCCACCGCGACCAAAGGTTGCGAGGTTTGCACCTGCAACGCTGCGCACGCCGTCGCAAACCCTTGCAACGTCGGGTGTTCAAAGAGCGCCCGCAGGGGCACTTCGAGGCGCAGTTCATGCCGCACGCGGGAAACCACCTGGGTGGCCAACAACGAATGCCCGCCCAGCTCGAAGAAATGATCCGTGAGGCCCACCTGCTCGACCTGCAACACCGCCTGCCAGATCACCGCCAACTGCACTTGCAGCGGGGTTTGTGGCGCTACATAGGCGTGTTGACGCACACTCAGGTCAGGCCCCGGCAGCGCACGGCGGTCAAGCTTGCCGTTGTTGTTCAGCGGCAAGGCGTCAAGCACCAGCCAGTGCGCGGGCACCATGTAGTCCGGCAGCGACTGGCGCAAGGTTGCCGCCAGGGCTTGCCCGTCCAGGGTTTGACCGTGGGCGGGCACCACATAGGCGACCAATTGCATGCCCACCGCACTCGGCTGGGCGATGACGGCGGCTTCACGCACCGCCGGCAAGGCTTGCAGGCAGGCCTCGATCTCGCCCATTTCGATGCGGTAGCCGCGAATTTTGACCTGATGGTCGATACGACCGACGTACTCCAGCACCCCCGCCGCGTTGTAACGGGCCAAGTCGCCGCTGCGGTACAGCCGCGCACCCGGCTCGCTGGAGAACGGGTCGGGCAGGAAGCGCTCGGCGGTCAAGGCCGGGCGGTCGAAATAACGCTGGGCCAGACCCGCCTCGGCGCCGATGCATAGCTCACCGACGCCGTCGGTGGCCAGCAGCTCGAAACCGCTGTCGAGCACATACAGCGAGCGGCCAGCGATGGCCCGCCCGATCGGCACACCGAACGCATCACTGGCATCCGCCAGTTGGCAGTCGTGCACGCTGGACACCACCGTCGCCTCGGTCGGCCCATAAGTATTGACCAGTCTTACGCCGCCCAGCCCGGCGGCATGCCAGGCACGCACGCCTTCCACCGACATGGCCTCGCCGCCCACATGCACTTGGCGCAGGTTACCCAAGCTGCGGCGGTCGGCCGCGCACTCCTTGGCCAACAAATACCAGTAAGCGGCGGGCAAGTCGGCCAGGGTCACGTCTTGCTCGACGATCTCGCGCGCCAGTTGCCCGGCGTCCCACAGCTCATCGCCACGCATGATCAAGGCAGCACCCACGCACAGCGGCGGGTAGCACTGCTCCACAAAGCCGTCAAAGCTGAAGGTGGCAAATTGCAGCACGCGGTCTTCGGCACACAGGCGGCTATACGCCTCGGCGCTGTCACAGAACTGACCGAGGGCGGCATGGTCGATGGCCACGCCTTTGGGCAGGCCGGTGGAGCCGGAGGTGTAGATCACATACGCCAGGTCGGCGGCCGCCGCATGGCTGGGTGGATTGGTTGCCGGGTAGCTGTCCAGTTCTTCACCGCAGGCGCTGAAATCCACGCGGATCAACCCTTGCGGCAGCGGTAGATCGGCGAGCAACCCGGTTTCGCTGAGCAGCAGGTCCAGGCGACTGTCCGCGAGCATGTAGGCCAGGCGCTCGGCTGGGTATTTCGGGTCCAGCGGCACATAGGCAGCGCCGCTTTTGAGCACCGCCAGCAGGCTGACGATCAACTGCGGGCCACGCCGACTGGCCAGGCCGACGCGCTGGCCCGGCCCTGCGCCGAGCGCCAGCAAGCGGTGGGCCAGGCGGTTGGCGCGCTGATTGAGCTGGGCGTAGCTCAGGCGCTCACTGCCCGCCTGTACCGCCAGCGCGTCAGGCGTAGCATGGGCCTGGGCAGCGATGCGCTCGTGCACACGCTGATGACGCGGCGCAGCACCAACGGATTGGCTGAGGCTGAGTACTTGGTGCTGCGCGGCGGCGTCCAGCAGTTGCAGGTTGCCCAGTGCCACACCCGCATCCGCCACCAGCTGCGTCAACAGGTGACGCAGGTTAGCGCCCAGTTGCGTGACCTGTTGCTCGCTGAAGTGGGCACGGTCGTAGCTGAATTCCAGACGCAGGCTGGCGCCCAACTCAACGCCCAGGGTCAGCGGGTAGTGAGTGCGTTCGTGGTTGTGCATCCGGCCGAAGGTCAGGCCGGCGGGCGCGCCTTGCTTCAACGCTTCGGCCACCGGGAAGTTTTCGAACACCAGCAAGGTGTCGAACAACGCACCTTGTTGACCGGCCCACGCCTGGATGTCGTAGAGCGGCACGTGTTCATGGTCGCGCAAGCTCAGGTTCAGGGCTTGCAGCTCACCGAGCCAAGCGCTGGCCGACTGAGCGGGTGAGGCCGCACTGATGATCGGCAAAGTGTTGATGAACAAGCCCAGTTGCTGCTCGATCCCCGGCAATGGCGCCGAACGCCCGGCAACGGTGGCGCCGAACGCCACGCAATCCTGGCCGGTGTAGCGTTGCAGCAAGAGGCCCCAGGCGGCTTGCAGCACGGTATTGAGCGTGATTTTTTGTTGGCGGGCAAACTCGCCAAGCGCGTGGGTAAAGCCGTCGTCCAGTGTCACTTGATGGTCAGCCATGCCCACGCCGTCGACCGGCGCACGCAGTGCTTGGGCCAGCAACGTTGGCGCTTGCAACGGCGCCATGGCCGCTTTCCAGAACGCCTCTCCCGAAGGTTGCTGTTGCAGCCAGCCCAGGTAATCGCGGAACTGCCCCAGCGGCGCCTCCAAGGCCTGGCCTGCATAGTGGGCAATCACTTCGCCGAGCAACTGCGCATTACTCCAGCCATCCATGAGGATGTGGTGGCTGGTGAAGATGAAGTGCCAGGCAGACCCGACGCCGCGCACCAGCATCAGACGAAACAGCGGTGCGGCATTCAATTCAAAGCCGCGTGAGCGCTCGGCATCGGCAAGGGCATCAAGGTCGGCATTCACGTCTTCGATCACCTGCAACTGCACGTCGACCTGACGCTTGATCACCTGATGAGCACTGTCCAGGCCCAGCCAGTGGAAGCTGCTACGCAAGATGTCATGGCGGTCCAGCGCCGCTTGCCAAGCACGGCCAAAGGTCAGCAGGTCCAGGCCTTCAATGTCCAGGCGCAGCTGGTTGATATAGGCCTGGGCCTCGGGTTCGTACAAGGTGTGAAACAGCATGCCCTGTTGCATCGGCGACAGCGGGTAGAGGTCGGCGATGTCCGGCCCGGCCACGGGCAGTGCATCCAGCTGCTGCTGGGTCAGGCATGCCAGCGGGAAGTCCGATGGTGTCACCTGCCCAGCAGGCGTTGCGCAGCAATGCTCGATCAAGGCCTTGAGTTCCGTGGCGTAGTCATCGGCCAGGCGCTGAATAGTGGCGGCGTTGAACATCTCGCGGCTGAAGCCCCATTGCAGCGACAGCTCACCGCCATACACCTGCCCTTCCACCGTCAGCCAGTTGGCCAACGGCGCTTCCGGGTCCTGGGCCTGGCCACTGCCTTGCGCGGCGGGCACGAACAACGCCGACTCGTTGAACTGGCGGTCGAACTGCCCCAGGTAGTTGAAGGTGATACGCGGCGCAGCCAAGCCGGCCAGGGTTTCGCGCGATTTCGGGCTGCCCAGGTAGCGCAGCAGGCCGTAGCCCAGGCCTTTATCCGGGACGGCGCGCAGTTGCTCTTTGACGGATTTGATCGCGTCCGACAGCTCGCCCTGGGCCTGCAAACGTACCGGAAACAGGCTGGTGAACCAGCCGACCGTGCGGCTCAGATCGATGGTGTCGAACAGGTCTTCGCGACCATGCCCCTCCAGTTGAATCAAAGCCGCGTGGCCGCTCCAACGGCTGATTACTCGCGTCAGCGCCGTCAGCAGCAGGTCGTTGACCTGGGTGCGATAGGCCGCCGGGGCGTCTTGCAGCAGTTGGCGGGTGAGCTCCGCATCGAGGCGGGTTTCGAGCTGGGTGCCCAGGCGGTTTTGCAGGCCGCCCTGCGGGTTGTCGCACGGCAGGTCGGCGTCGCTGGACTGTGCTTGCCAAAAGGCTAATTGATCATCAAGGGTTTGCGCGTGGGCCTGCAGTTGCTGCGCCCATTGCTGGTAGCTGCTGGTCTTGGCCGGCAATGCGGCTTCTCGATAAGCCTGTTGCAGGTCTTCCAGCAGGATGCGCCAGGACACGCCGTCGACCACCAAGTGATGGACCACCAGCAGAAGGCGCTGGGTGCCATCGGCCATCTGCACTAACGCTGCACGCAACAATGGGCCTTGCTGCAGGTCCAGGCTGCGCTGGGCTTCATCGCACAACGCGGCCAATTGCGTGTCATCGCTTGCAGAGGATTGCCATAGCGCCGGCTCGTTGACGGGCGCGCCGTGGGCTTGCTGCCAGGTGTCGCCCTGCTGCACAAAACGCAGGCGCAACACGTCGTGGTGGTTGATCAGTTGCGTCAGCGCCGCTTCCAGGCGTGCAGGCTCCAGCGCCTCACGCGGCGTCAGCAGCAGCGACTGGTTCCAATGCTGACGTGCCGGGATTGCCTGGGCGAAAAAGCTTTGCTGCACGGGCGTCAGGATCACGTCACCGGTCACCGGGCCTTGATCGATAACGGCCGCCTGTTCAAACGCGGCCACCAGCGCCAGGCTACGCACGCTTTGGTACTGGAACAGGTCGCGCGGGCTGAGGCGAATGCCTGCCTGGCGCGCGCGGCTGACCACCTGGATGGAGATGATCGAATCGCCGCCCAGCTCGAAGAAGTTGTCGTCCAGACCGACTGGGGCGACGCCGAGCACGTCACTCCAGATCGCCGCCAGGGCCTTTTGCAATTCGCTGGAAGGCGCAACAAAGGCGTGTTGCGGCGCCGCATCTGGCACCGGCAATGCCTTGCGGTCGAGCTTGCCGTTGGCGGTCACTGGCAGTTTGGCCAAGTGCACCATATGGGTCGGCACCATGTATTCCGGCAGACTGCTGAGCAGCCACGCCTTGAGGTCGGTCGGCGCTTCGCCTTCGAGCACCAGGTACGCGACCAACTGCTTGCCACCCTGCACCAGCACCACCGCCTCGCGCACTGAAGGATGTTGCATCAGGCGCGTTTCGATTTCGCCCAATTCGATACGCAGGCCTCGCAGCTTCACTTGATGGTCGAGACGGCCAAGGTATTCGATCACGCCATCGGCGCGCTGGCAGACGCGGTCGCCGGTGCGATAGAGGCGCTCGCCGTGGATAAACGGGCTGGGTACAAAACGCTCGGCCGTCAGCGCGGGGCGACGATGGTAGCTGCGCGCCAGGCCGGTGCCGCCCAGGTACAGCTCGCCGGCAACACCGGCTGGCACCGGGTTGAGTTGGGCGTCGAGTACGTAGGTGGCAAGGTTGGCGATCGGACGGCCGATGGGCACGCTGTCGGCGCCTTCGTCGACGCAAGTCCAGTGGGTCACGTCGATGGCAGCTTCGGTCGGGCCATAGAGGTTGAACAAACCCGCCGTTGGCAGCTTCGCGAACACCTGCAGTTGCGCGTCCAGTGGCAAGGCTTCACCGCTGCACACGATGCGCTTGAGGCTGGCACAGGCTTGCACGCCCGGCTCATGGATAAACGCCTGCAGCATCGACGGCACGAAGTGCAAGGTGGTGATGGCGTGGCGGCCAATGGTTTCGATCAGGCGGGCCGGCTCGCGGTGCTCCCCAGGGGCCGCGACCACCAAGCGGGCGCCGGTCATCAGCGGCCAAAAGAATTCCCATACCGACACGTCAAAACTGAACGGAGTTTTCTGCAGGACCGCATCGCTGGCGTCTAAACCATAGGCCTGTTGCATCCAGCACAAACGGTTGACCAACGCGCGATGGCTGTTGCCGGCACCCTTGGGTTTGCCGGTGGAGCCGGAGGTGTAGATCACGTAAGCCAAGTTCAGCGCCTGGATAGCCACGGCCGGCGATTCGCTGCTGTAGCCGTCGAGCCAACCGGGCGCCTGATCCAAGGCGATCACCTGGACGTTTTCAGTCGGCAGTGACGCCAGCAGGCGCTGCTGACTGAGCAGCAGCGCGATGCCGCTGTCTTCGATCATGTAGGCCAGGCGTTCCTGGGGATATTCTGGGTCCAACGGCACGTAGGCGCCGCCGGCCTTGAGGACCGCGAGCAGGCCTACCACCATTTCGATGGATCGCTCGACACACACGCCCACCAGCACGTCCGGGCCCACGCCCTGCTCGCGCAAGGCGTGCGCCAGTTGGTTGGCGCGGGCATTGAGTTGGGCGTAGGTCAAGGTGGTTGCGCCACACACCAAGGCCGGCGCGTCCGGCGTGCACTGCACTTGGTCTTCGATCAGTTGGTGGATGCCGCGCTCGGTCGGATAGGCTTCGCCGGTCTGGTTCCACGCATGGATCAGCACGTGTTGCTCATCGGCCGCCAGCATCGGCAACTCACCAATGCGCTGTTCGCCATCGGCCACCATGGCCTGCAACAGGCTGATCCAGTGCTGGGCCATGCGCGCAATAGACGGCGCATCGAACAGGTCATTGGCATAGGTCAGCGCGGCATGCAGGGTGCCGGATTTCTCGAAGGTGTCGAGGGTCAGGTCGAATTGGGTGGTACGGCTTTGCCACTCAACCAGTGACAGTTCGAGGCCGGAGGCGGTGCTGACCGAAGCGATATCGGCCACTACCGGCTGGTGGTTGTACATCACTTGGAACAGCGGCGTGTGGCTAAGGCTACGCTCGACGTTCAGCGCTTCCACCAGACGCTCGAACGGCAACTCCTGATGGTCCTGGGCGCCCAGCGCGTGTTCCTTGATGCCTTGCAGCAGCTCGGCAACGCGGGTCTGCCCGGTCAGTTCGGTGCGCAGTACCTGGGTGTTGACGAAGAAGCCGATCAGCCCTTCAACTTCACTGCGGTTACGGTTGGCGATGGGCACGCCGACGCGGATATCGCCCTGCCCGGTATAGCGATGCAGCAGCACATTGAAGGCGCCCAACAGCAGCATGAACAGGGTGACGTTGTGCTGTTGCGCATAGCTGCGCAATTGCGCGGCCAGGCCCGGATCAATGGCGAAATTATGGCGAGTGCCTTGGTAGCTGGGCATGGCCGGGCGCGAGCGATCCGTCGGCAATTCCAATACCGGATGCTCATCGCCCAGGCGCGCCTGCCAGTACTCCAGCTGACGCGCCTGTTCGCCCGCTTCCAGCCAGCGGCGCTGCCACAGGGCGTAATCGCTGTACTGGATCGGCAGCGTCGGCAATTGCGGCGCCTCGTTGCGCTCGTGGGCGTCGTAGCAGCGGATGAACTCGTCGATCAGCACGTTCATCGACCAACCGTCGGAGACGATGTGGTGCAGGGTCAGCAGCAGCACGTGCTCCTGCGCGTCGAGCTTGAGCAATTGCACGCGCAGCAGCGGGCCGTGTTCAAGGTCGAACGCCAGCAGCGATTGACGCGTCGCAGCTTGGTTGACGGCCAGCTCCCGCTCAGCGGCGGCCAAGGCACTCAAGTCCAGGTGCTCGACGGCCAGCGACGGTTCTAGCGCAACCTGGGTCAGGCGCTCATCGGCCTGACGCTGGAACACTGTGCGCAAAGTTTCATGCCGAGCTACCAGGCTGGCGAAGGCTTGCTCCAGCGCACGCAGGCTGAGCGCCCCCTTGAGCCGCACGGCGCCGGGCAGGTTGTAGGCGCCGCTGGCCGGGTCCAATTGCCACAGAAACCACATGCGCTGCTGGGCGTAGGACAACGCTTGGCGATCCTGCGCCTCAACCCCTGCCGGAATCGGAAACCGGGAAAAATCCACGCCTTCTTTCTGCAGGGCCTGCAGGAACACTTGGCGTTTTTCCAGAGGCAACCCGATAAACCGGCGAGCAAGTTTCAAGGAGTCTTCAGCATTCATTTCTTGGAGTCCGGAGCAATAGGCAGGAAGCACAAAGGCACGTCGTCCCTATAAAACGAACCGGACGGGGAAAAATTAGCGGGGGATGAATGGCTTGGAGCGAGGCGTCATCAAGGGTTACATCAATTTTCAGGAAAGACACTCCAAGCCGAGCTAGCATTGACGAACACCACTTTTGCGACTACATTTAGTTACACGCAGGGAACGCCGTGTCCAAAAATGAAAAGCTGCTCGCCAAACTGCTCAATGAGCACATGGCCTTTACTTGGCCAGAGCTCGTAACGCTGCTGCATCGTCTTGGCTACACACAGATTGAAGGGGCTGGAAGCCGGGTCAAATTCGACATCGGCGACCCCAGTGCAATGATCACCTTGCACAGGCCTCACCCCGGCAACGAACTGAAACATTACATTCGGCGCCAGATCATCGAACAATTGAAATCAGGAGAACTGATTCAGTGAACAACCAACTGAAACACAACGGCTACATCGGCTCTATCGAAGCCAGCCTCGAAGACAATTGCCTGTTTGGCAAAGTGCTGTTTATCAAGGCGCTGGTCAGCTATGAGGGTAAAACGGTCGCAGAGCTGGACGCGGCCTTTCGTGAGGCGGTAGACGACTATCTCGCTACATGCCACACCCTTGGGCAGACACCGGAGAAGCCGTGCAAGGGTTCATTCAACGTGCGGGTCGGCCATGACCTGCATCTGGCTGCGGCCCTGGCGGCGGCCCGTAAGAAAGTGACGCTCAATGACCTGACACGCCAGGCGCTGGATGAGTTTTTGCAACATCACAGCGCGGATGCCTACCCTGCGGTTGGCTGATGCCTGGCCTAAACCGTCGCTGCGCAGATCTTCACCTGCGCTCGCGCCAATCGACGTGCCTGGTGATCCAGGTCAAGGATGGCCTCAAACCGAGCTGGCCGCACCGATAGCCACGCCGATGCTCAAGCCGGTGATCAGCCAAGTCATGCCTTCGGTGAGGCGACTGGGCGGGACGACCTGTTCCACCAGGGCCATGGACACGATCAGCGTAGGTGCAAAGAACAGACCGGAAATAAACACCGCCACGGCCAGCCCGGGAATATGGTTTACCAGCAGCAACGGCAAGGTGGTCAACGCTGTCGCCACACCGCAGAACAGGAACTGGCGTGGCAACGAGGCCTTGAGCTTGAGTGTGCCAAAGGCCAACCCCGCCAGGCACGAGCCGATGGCATACACCGAGAGCACGATGCTCGCCGCCGCCGGCTGACCCTGCTGCTGGGCAAAGGCGACGCTGACCACATCTACCACGCCAACGATGACGCCCATGGCCAGCAGCAGGGTCATCAGGATCAGCACCGAAGGTGAGGCGATCAGCCAGCGACCGTGATGGCCGTGGTGTTCATGCACTGGCGGCTCAGTCGCACGTTGCAGCACGAAGGTGGTCACGCCCACCGCCAACAGCAGCGCGGCTACCAACGGCCCGGCCTCCGGGAACAGCACCACGCTCAGGCCCACCGAGATCGGCGGGCCGATAATGAAACACACCTCATCGAGCACCGACTCCAGGGCAAACGCGGTCTGCAATTTGGGTTGTCCCCGATACAACTCGGTCCAGCGCGCCCGCACCATGGCCGACATATTGGGCATGCAACCGGCCAAAGCGGCAAACACAAACAATGTCCAGCTCGGCGCCTGAAGCCGGGTGCATAACAGCAACAGCAACAACGCCCCGCCGCCGATCAGTGCCGCCAGCGGCAGCACCCTGCCCTGGCTATAACGGTCCACCAACCGCGAAACCTGCGGCGCGCAAAACGCCGTGGCCAAGGCAAACACCGCTGCCACCGCGCCCGCCAGGCCATAGCCGCCATGCACTTGCGAAAGCATGGTGATCAGGCCGATACCGACCATCGATATCGGCATGCGCGCCAGCATGCCGGCCAATACAAAAGCCCGACTGCCTGGGGCCTGGAACAACTCGGCGTAGGGGTTTGCCATCCTGCTTGACCTCTTCCTCAGCGCCTTGAAACTTGCTATCTGCAGTCATCAAGGCAACATACATACGGTGCGTATGTGGCAAATCATGCGTAACATACGCAGCGTATGTCAATCACTCAAACACTCATCGCGAGCCTTACCTATGAGCCGAGCCCGTGCCGAAATGATCGAAGACACCCGCGCCCGGCTGATCGCCAGCGCCCGCCAGGCCTTCGCCACGCAGGGCTATGCCAACACGTCGATGGACGAGTTTACCGCACGCGCCGGCCTGACCCGTGGGGCGTTGTACCACCACTTTGGTGACAAGAAAGGCCTGTTAGCGGCGGTGGTTGCCCAGCTCGACAGCGAAATGGACGCGCGCTTGCAGCTCATCAGCGATCAGGCCCAGGACCCTTGGGACGGCTTTTGTGAACGCTGCCGCACCTATTTGCGCATGGCGCAGGACCCGGAAATCCAACGCATTGTGTTGCAGGATGCGCCAGCCGTGCTCGGCGATACAGGCGCTCAACAACACTGTGTAGAGTCACTACGCCAACTGCTTGAGGGCTTGATGCAGGCGGGTGCTATCGCGCAAGGCCCCAGCGTTGCGCTGGCGCAGTTGATCAATGGCAGCTTGGTCAACACCGCGCTGTGGATCGCCCGGGATGAGCACCCGGGCGCGCGGCTGGAAGAAGGCTTGCAGGGCCTGGAGCTACTGCTGCGCGGCTTGAAGCAATAAGCCCCGCTACACCAACCGTACGATCTGCTTATGCCGCCACACCAATCGGTAGTAAGCGGTCTGCAGCGCCAGCATCGCCAGGTAGGTCACCGGAAACGCCATCCACACGCCTTCAAGGCCAAAGTGCGCGTTGAGCATGTACGCCATCGGCAGTTCAACACACAGCACGCAGAAAATAGAGATCGCCACCGGCATCAGCACCACGCCGCTGGCGCGCATGATCCCGCCCACCACCGCCTGGAAGCCGAACACCAGGATGCTCCACAACATGATGTGCAGCAGGTGTTCGGCATTGAGCCGCGCCGCGTCGTCGGTGATGAACAGCCCCAGCAGCCAGTGCGACAGCAGGTAGCCGAGCACGATCAAGCCACCGGTGAGGCAGGTGTTGATCAGCAAGCCCGTACGCAGGATCGGCCCGATCCGCTCCAGGCGCCCGGCGCCAATCGCCTGGGCCCCGAGAATCGACGCAGTGATCGCAATCGACAACGCCGGGAACTGCACGTAATTAACGATCTGCGTCACCGCGCCATACGCCGCCGTGGCTTGGGAGCCGTGGCTGTTGACCAAGGCGAGGATGACCAATTCCGACAACGACAGCACCACCATCTGCAAGCCAGTCGGCAGGCCGATGCGCAGCACTTTGCCGAGGATCGCCCGGTCCAGGCGCAAGGCGGCGAGCAGTTCGCGGTCCGGCGCCATCACGTGTTTTTTGTGGCGCAGGCGCACTATCAGAAACAGCATCGCCGAGGCGTTGCCGACCAAACCTGCGTACACCGCACTCTGGATGCCCATGGGCGGCAGGCCGATCCAGCCGCGAATCAGCGCCGGGGTCAGCAACAGGCCGACCAGGGTCGAGACCATCAGCGCCAGCAGCGGCGAAACCGTGTCACTGACGCCACGCAGCAACTGGGTGTAGAGGATGAAGACCAGCAGCAGCGGCATGATCAGCATCATCATCTGGGCATAGCCCACGGCATCGTCGAGAACGTCAATCGGTGTACCCAACGCCTGCAGCGCCGGGCGCGCGAACAGGCCGCCGAGCACGGCCGCGATCAACCCCACCAACGCGCCCAAGGTCAACGTCGCACCGGTGATCGCCTTGACCAATCCGGTTTCCTGGGCGCCCCAGGCCTGGCCGATCAGTACCGAAGCGCCCGCCCCCAGGCCGATCACCAAGGCAATAAAGAAAAACACGATCGGGAACATCCCCGACACCGCCGCCAGCGCCTGGGTGCCGAGCATTTGCCCGACGTAGATGCCGTTAAGGGTGCCGGAAAAGCTTTGCAGGAAATTGGACAGCACCATCGGTGCCAGAAAGATCAGGTAGATCTGCCACAACGGCCGTTGTTGGGTGACTGGCATGGTGGTTCGAGTCCCGGAATTATTGTTAGACGGGGAACGCATTACGCGACAACCAGGCCAGGTACGTCTGCACCTCGTTAGGCCAATGCGCGATCTTGTTGGCGAAGGCCGCCGCATCCTCAGCGAACAGTGCCCGCGAGGCGTCTTCAAAACCTTGCAGGTTGCCGCCAATGGCACTCATGAAACGATAGCTGGCTTCCTTGGCCTGGCGCGCCTGATCACGTGCGGCATTGGCATTGCGTGCTTCATCCACCAGCCGGCGCAAGGCTGCCGAGGCGCCGCCGCGTTGTTGGCCCAGCCATTCCCAGTGGCGCGGCAGCAGAGTGACTTCGCGCGCGATCACGCCCAGCTTTGGGCGCCCAACCGAGGGGACCGAGGGAGGCTCGTCATCGCTTGACGCCTGCGCAGGTTGCTCAGGCACATAACCGCTGGGCCAGGGGTAATCGACTTGGGTGCCGGTGGCGTCATCAAAGACCAGGAAGGTGCCCGCCGGCAGGTCCAGACCTGCCAGGGTATCGGCCACGTCCGAATAGGTACCGGCCGCCACGCGTTGGTGGCGGAGGAAGACAGTGCACTGAGGAGCGTTTAGCGTCGGCATGGTTTATTACCCGGGTGTTATTTGTTTTACCCGGGTTATATTAGCCATTATCTGGCAGCATGCAAGGTTATTGTGGTGAAACCTCCAAAGGCCGCCACCTATGGACCTGTGGGAGTTGGCAGGCAGATAGACCGAGTCGTCTGTATCGCAGGCAAGCCAGCTCCCACAGGGGGCGGGTTTACAAGGCAAGGCACGTGGTGTGAGTGAATACGTTTACTGAATGACCGTTAATGTGGGAGCTGGCTTGCCTGCGAAGGGATCACCTCGGTGTATCGGCAAGACCGAGTCGTCTGTATCGCAGGCAAGCCAGCTCCCACAGGGGGCGGGTTTACAAGGCAAGGCACGTGGTGTGAGTGAATACGTTTACTGAATGAACGCGTTAATGTGGGAGCTGGCTTGCCTGCGAAGGATCACTCGGCAAGGCTGAGGAGCGTTTAGCGTCGGCATGGTTTATTACCCGGGTGTTATTTGTTTTACCCGGGTTATATTAGCCATTATCTGGCAGCATGCAAGGTTATTGTGGTGAAACCTCCAAAGGCCGCCACCTATGGACCTGTGGGAGTTGGCAGGCAGATAAGTTACCCCCCGAAGGTTTGTGAAGGCCTGCGCAACGTTGGATCAAACGGATTAATCCTAGGCCCAATCGCCGCGGCCTCGCGTTTGAGCAACTCCACCACCATCGGCAACCGGCTCGGCCCCAAGCGGTCACTGATGGTCGCCACACTCAACGCCGCCACCGCATGGCCATCCCGATTGAGAATAGGCACCGCCAGCCCGGCCATGCCTTCCAGCACGCCAGTGTTACGCGCTGCGTACCCCAGGTTACGCACGCTCTCCACTTCCGAACGCAGCAGCACTTCGTCATACAAGTGAAAATCCTTGAGCCGAGGCAGGTTGTAGCGGATCACCGCCTCACGCTCCTCCTCCGGCAAAAACGCCAGAATCGCCAGGCTGCCCTGCCCCACACCCAACGCGACACGCCCACCGATATCGCCGGTAAACGTGCGGATTGGATACGGTCCCTCGCTGCGGTCCAGGCAGATCGCATCAAAGCCGCTGCGCGCCAACAGGAACAACGAATCGCCCAATGAAGCACTCAGGCGCAACATGCTCGGCCGCACCAGGTCGCGCAGGTTGCCGGTCTTGCCCGCATTCGCCGCCAGTGCGAAGAACTCCAGGCTCAGGCGATAGCGCTTGCTGCGTGCGTCCTGCTCGACCATGCCTTCGTCCATCAGGCTGCGTAACAGGCGGTGAGTGGTGGGCTGGGACAGGCCGACCTGTTGTGCAAGTTGGGTGACCCGCTCGCCGCCCTCGGGCACTTCACCCAGGGTTCGCAGCAGCGCGAACAAACGAGACACGCTGCCCGCCCCGACTTCTTTACCGCCATCATTTCGCTCAGTGGAATCCATAACACCCAATCTCTTTGTAAATTCCGGTGAGTGAATAAATCTTAAAATACTTACTCATTCAGTGAAATTCCATCTTTCGCCCATCCTAGTCTTCGTCCTAATCTGCGTCCACAGGGGCGAAATGAACAACAAATGGCAGCCGACTCGAGATCGAGCGCCAACGCACCCGCAACACCCTTTCGCATCTGCCCAAAACAAAAAAGCGCGTTTCGACGCGACTCAAAAAGGTGGAACGCAGACATGGCATTTCTCCAACTCAACGCCTTGAGCAAACGCTACGGCGCCGTCGATGCGGTGGTCGCCACTGACCTTGCGGTAGAAAAAGGCGAGTTCGTTTCCCTGCTCGGCCCCTCGGGCTGCGGCAAGACCACCACCCTGCAAATGATCGCCGGCTTCGTCGACGTGAGCGGCGGGCAGATCTTGCTCGACGGGCGCGACATCACCCACGCCAAACCCGCCAGCCGTGGCCTGGGCGTGGTGTTCCAGAGCTACGCGCTGTTCCCGCACATGACTGTGCGCGACAACGTCGCCTTCGGTTTGAAGATGCGCAAAGTGCCGGCCGCCGAGATCGCCAGTAAAGTCAAAACCGTGCTGGACCTGGTGCGCCTGGCCCCACACGCCGAGCGTTACCCGCGTGAGCTGTCCGGCGGCCAGCGCCAGCGTGTGGCCTTGGCTCGCGCGCTGGTGATCGAACCGCCGGTGTTGCTGCTGGATGAACCGCTGTCGAACCTCGACGCCAACCTGCGTGAAGAAATGCAGTTTGAAATCCGCCGCATCCAGTGCGCCGTGGGCATCACCACCTTGATGGTCACCCACGACCAGGCCGAAGCCTTGTCCATCAGCGACCGCGTGGTGGTGATGCAGGCCGGGCGCGTGACCCAGATCGACGCGCCTTACAAACTCTACGAACACCCGCGCACGCGCTTCATTTCGGACTTCGTCGGCAAAGCCAACCTGCTGCCGGGCGACTACGACGAATTCGGCGCCCCGCAAGTGCGCCACGCCAGCGGCGACGGCGAGCTGACCCTGAGCCTGCGCCCGGAAAAAATCACCTTGGTGGACGCCGGCAGCGGGCGCGTGCAAGGCAAGGTCCTGGACAGCTACTTCTTCGGCAGCCAGTGGCTGTACCGCATCCACACCACCCTCGGCGAAATCACCGTGGTGCGCAGCAATGACGGCAGCGCGCCGCTCGGTTGCGGCGCTGCCGTGGGCCTGGACTGGCACGCCGGCTTGCTGCGCGTGTTGGCGGTGGATGAGGTGCGCGCATGAGTCGGGGTTATCTGTTGTCGTTGCCGGCCCTGGCGCTGTTTACCGGGCTGTTGATTCTGCCGCTGGTAATGACCCTGGTGCTGTCGTTCAACGTGTTCGACTACCAAGTGGGCGTGAAGGCGGATGAATGGACCTTGGCGCATTACCTGTCGCTGTTCAGTGATTCTTACTTCTACGAGATCTTCTGGCGCACCTTCTGGATCAGCGCGCTGGTGACCTTGCTGTGCGTGGTGATCGGCGTGCCCGAGGCCTACATCCTCAGCCGCATGGGCACGGCGTGGCGCTCGATCTTCCTGATTCTGATCCTCACGCCGCTGTTGATTTCGGTGGTGGTGCGCGCCTTTGGCTGGAGCCTGCTGCTTGGCGCCGACGGGCTGGTCAACCAAGTGATCCAGGCCCTCGGCGGGCGTCCGGTAAAACTGTTGTACACGCCGTTTGCGGTGATCATCGCGCTGGTGCACGTGATGCTGCCGTTCATGATTATTCCGGTGTGGACCTCGCTGCAAAAGCTCGACCCGTCGGCAGAACAGGCGGCGCTGTCGCTGGGTGCGAGCCAGGCCACGGTGATGCGCAAGATCGTGTTGCCGCAAGTCATGCCTGGCGTGTTATCCGGCACCTTGATTGTGTTCGGCCTGGCCGCCAGCTCGTTTGCGATCCCCGGCCTGCTCGGCGGGCGCCGCCTGAAAATGGTCGCCACGGTGGTGTACGACCAGTACCTCTCGGAACTCAACTGGCCCATGGGCGCGACCATCGCGGTGGTGCTGCTGTTGGTCAACCTGCTGATCATGCTGAGCTGGAACCGCATGGTCGAAAGCCGCTACAAAAAGTCCCTGGGGGTTTAAGCGCATGTCCAGAAACGGTCCTTTGGCCCTCGGCTTTCATGGTTTGGTGGTGCTGTTCATGATGGCGCCGCTGGTGGTGGTGTGCCTGGTGGCCTTCACCCCGGAAAACACCTTGAGCCTGCCCACCTCGGGCTTCTCCCTGCGCTGGTTTCGTGCAGTATTCGAGCGTGCCGACTTTATCCAGGCGTTCTATAACAGCCTGATCCTGGCGTTTACCGCCGCCACGTTGGCGACACTGATCGCAGTGCCGGCGGCCCTGGCGATCAGCCGGTATCAATTCCCCGGGCGCAACTTTTTCAGTGCGTTGTTCCTGTCGCCGATCATCATCCCGCACCTGGTGCTGGGTGTGGCGATGCTGCGTTTGTTTGCGCTGATGGGCGTGAATGGCAGCTTTATCTGGCTGATGCTCGCCCACGTGGTGATCATCACCCCGTACGTGCTGCGCCTCGTATTAGCGGCGGCGATTGGCATTGACCGCAGTGCCGAACAAGCGGCGGAGTCGCTGGGTGCCAGCCGCTTTACGCTGTTTCGCCAGATCACCTTGCCGATGATTTTGCCCGGTGTGGCTGGCGGCTGGTTGCTGGCGTTCATCAACAGTTTCGATGAAGTGACCCTGTCGATCTTCGTCAGCTCGCCGGCCACGCAAACCCTGCCGGTGCGTATGTACGTGTACGCCACCGAGTCCATCGACCCGATGATGGCGGCGGTGTCGGCGCTGGTGATTGCGCTGACCGCAGCCACCATGATTCTGCTCGACCGGGTCTACGGCCTGGACCGCGTACTGGTGGGGAAACATTGATGGCGTTGTTCAAACGACTGGCCGAAACCCAGCGCCCTGCCCTGGCCTTCACCCTCGACGGCCAACCGGCCACCGGCTTGCTCGGCGACACCGTGCTGACCGCCGTACTGACCTGCGCCGAGCACCTGCGCGGCAGCGATTTCAGCGCCGAACGCCGCGCCGGTTTCTGCCTGATGGGCGCTTGCCAGGACTGCTGGGTACGGCTTGAAGATGGGCGCCGCGTGCGGGCCTGCTCGACGCTATTAGAAGAAGGCCAGGCAATCAGCCGTGACCCGGGGCGCCAAGCATGAAGCCAATCGTGATCGTGGGCGCAGGCCCGGCGGGAATCAGCGCGGCGCGCACCCTGCTCGACCATGGCATCAAGCCGTGCCTGGTGGATGAAAGCTTGCGTGGCGGCGGGCAGATTTACCGGCGCCAACCGGCCAACTTCCAGCGCTCGGCCAAACAACTGTATGGCTTTGAAGCCAGCAAGGCCGAGGCCGTGCACCGCACAATGGATGCGCTCGCGCCTTTGATCGACTACCGGCCCGAAACCCTGGTGTGGAACGCCGAGGACGGTCGCCTGGACATGTTGAACAACGGCCGCGCCGAGAGCCTCGAGTACGCGCAGATCATCGGCGCCACCGGCGCCACCGACCGCATCCTGCCGGTGCCGGGCTGGACCTTGCCGGGTGTCTACAGCCTGGGCGCGGCGCAAATCGCCTTGAAGTATCAGGGCTGCGCCATCGGTGAGCGCGTGGCGTTTTGCGGCAGCGGACCGTTGCTGTATCTGGTGGCTTACCAATACGCCAAGGCTGGAGCCGAGGTGGTCGCGGTACTCGACAGCGCCCCGTTCAGCGCCCAATGCCGCGCCTTGCCTGCATTGCTGGGGCAACCTGCGACCTTGGCCAAAGGTGTGTATTACCGCGCCTGGCTGACGGCCCACGGGGTTCCCGTGCATCAGGGCGCAACGCTGACACAGATCGACGGCGAGCAACGGGTCAAGGGCATTCGTTGGGGCGAGCACACAGTGCACTGCGATGCCGTGGCCTTCGCCCATGCCTTGCGCAGCGAAACGCAACTGGCGGATTTGCTTGGCTGTGAATTTGCCTGGAACAGCTTGAACCGCGCCTGGTTGCCGGAGCGCGACAGCGCCGGACGCAGCAGCGTCAATGGCGTTTACTTAGCCGGCGACGGTGCCGGGATCATGGGCGCGGATGCAGCGCAGATCGCCGGTGAGCGCGCGGCGCTGGCGGTGCTGGAGGATTGCGGCATTGCTATCGACCAGCGCCGCGCGGCGGTGCTGGAGCAAAAACTGGCAGGCATCCAGCGCTTTCGCCATGGCCTGGAAACCGCCTTCCCTTTTCCTGAACAGTGGGCCGCGCAGGCGCCGGATGAGCTGATGCTGTGCCGCTGCGAAGAAGTCAGCGTCGGCGAGGTGCGCGCGGTGGTGGATGAAGGTCACTGGGAGATCAATCGGGTCAAAGCCCATTGCCGGGTCGGCATGGGCCGCTGCCAGGGCCGTATGTGCGGGCTGGCGGCAGCGGAAATCGTGGCCGAACGCAGTGGGCGCGGGATTGAACACGTCGGCCGCCTGCGTGGCCAGGCACCGATCAAGCCGCTGCCGTTTGGTGTAGAGGTGCAGCCATGATCGACGTGATCGTACTGGGCGGCGGCATCGTCGGCGCTTCGGCAGCCTTGATGCTGGCGCAGAAAGGCCTGCGCGTGGCCTTGGTGGAGCGGGACTTTTGTGGCTCGCATTCCAGTGGCGTCAACTACGGTGGCGTGCGCCGTCAGGGGCGGCCGTTGCATCAGTTGCCATTGTCGCAGCGCGCTCATCAGCTGTGGGCCGACTTGCCGGGGTTGATCGGCATCGACGGTGAGTACGTGCGCTCCGGGCATTTGAAGCTGGCGCGCAGTCATGCGGATTTTGCCGCGTTGCAAGCCTATGCCGAGCAAACCCGTGGCTTTGGCCTGGGTTTGCAACTGTTGGGCTACGCCCAATTACGTGCACGGTTCCCTTGGGTGGGCGATATCGCGGTCGGCGCTTCGCTGTGCCCCGAAGACGGCCACGCCAACCCACGCCTGGTCTCGCCCGCCTTCGCCCGTGCAGCGCGGCGACTCGGCGCCTCGGTCTACGAGCAGGCCGACGTGATTCGCATCGAGCATGACAGCCGCCAATTCCACGTGCACTGCGCCAACGGCCTGCACCTGTACGCACCGTGGCTGCTCAACTGCGCCGGGGCCTGGGCCGGCACCGTCGCCGCACAGTTTGGCGAACCCGTGCCGATGACTGCCGCGCACCCGGCGATGCTGGTGACCGAGCCGCTGCCGGTGGTGATGAACGTCAGCACGGGCGTTGAAGGCGGCGGGATTTATGCGCGCCAAGTCGCCCGTGGCAATTGCATCCTGGGCGGCGGCCGTGGCTTTGCCCTTGGCCCGCTGACAGCGCGTCCAGGGCACGCGGCGGTGCTGGAGATTCTGCGCAACGCCAGCGAGTTGTACCCGTTTCTCAAAGGTGCCCAGGCCATTCGCACCTGGAGCGGCACCGAAGGTTACCTGCCCGATCATGAACCGGTGATCGGCCCCAGCAGCACCCAACCTGGCCTGCTCCACGGTTTCGGCTTTGCCGGTGCCGGGTTCCAGCTCGGCCCCGCGGTCGGTGAAGCCCTGGCAGAGATCGTCTGCAGCGGGGCCAGCCGCCACCCCATCGAAGCGTTTTCCATCCGTCGTTTCCAAGCCTGAGAGGAAAAACCCCATGCACACACGTATCGCGTTGTCCTGCTTGACCCTCGCGTTGCTCGCGACCACCGCCCATGCCGCGCCGACGCTGTACCTGGGCATGAACGGCGGCACCATGGAGCGGGTGTACGCCGACAAGGTGCTGCCCGCGTTCGAAAAGGCCAATAACGTCAAGGTGGTAATCGTGCCCGGCACCTCGTCGGACATCCTCGCCAAGGTCCAGGCCAACAAAGACAACCCACAGATGCACGTGATGTTTCTGGACGACGGCATCATGTACCGCGCCATCTCCATGGGCCTGTGCGACAAACTCGCGCCCAGCGCGCCCCTGGAGCAGATCCCGGCCAAGGCGAAGATCAAGGATGAAGCCGTGGCCGTGACCCTGGGCGTCACCGGCCTGGGTTACAACGCCAAGATGTTCAAGGAAAAAGGCTGGGCCGCGCCTACCTCGTGGATGGACCTGGCCGATCCCCGATTCAAAGACAAGGTGGTGTTCCAATCCCTGGCCTCCTCCACCTTTGGCCTGCACGGCTTTTTGATGTTCAACCGAATCCAGGGCGGCTCTGAAACAGACGTGGAGCCGGGCTTCAAGGCCTGGCCAAAAACCATCGGCCCCAACGTACTGGAATACATCGCCAGCTCGGCGAAGATCTCCGAAATGGTGCAAACCGACGAAGCCGCAATCTTCCCTCTCACCCCGACCCAGGTCACCACGCAAAAACTGCTCGGTATCCCGATGGAATATGCGCAACCCAAGGAAGGCGCAGTGGTGCTCAACGTGGCTGAGTGTGTGATTGCGCGTAATGACCAGCCGGAACTGGCGCAAAAGCTCGCAGCGTTTTTGCTGACCGCGCAAGCCCAGGCGCCGGCGCTGGAAGAAGGCGACCAGATCCCGTCGAACCCGACCACGCCCACCACCGACAAAACCCGCGCGCGGGTGGAGGCGATGCAAGGTTACTTGCAGACGGCGATTTCGATTGATTGGGATCAGGTCAACCAGGCGCGGCCGGAGTGGAATGCGCGCTGGAGTCGCTCGATTGAGCGGTAGTTGGACCTAAAAGACCGAGCCTTCCACCGCTGGGAAGACTCGCAACGCTTCGCTATTTGCCCGCCTTCTGCACGGGCACATTGACCGGCGCACACGCGGGGTACACCCCGCAGAGCGTGAAGTCGCGATAGGCTTTTTGGGTAATCCGGCTCTGGTCACTCCCTGAACGTAAACACCTTCGCACAGCTTGCCGCCACGAACCTTGATATCGAAGGCACCGCCGATCCCTTCACAAAACTGGGATTACCGTCCGAAGCGCGGTGAAAGAACAGTGCCCATTGTCAGTCTGTTTATTTCGGCATATCTTGTGTAAAACTTATACAAGGTCATGGTCGATGTACAATAAAATGAATTGGCCGCTGACGCTGTACTTTGACGGTGAATGCCCGCTGTGTGCGCGCGAAATCAAGCTCCTGGCTCGTCGCGCAGCTGCGGGATCAAGTGGCCGAGCTTTTCCTTGGAGCGGACGATGAAGTTGTACTCCACGTCGACATTCGGGTGCTGGTGCAGCACCGCCTGCATCATGGTGAAGGTGTAGTAGTCGGTGTCGAGCAAGCCCTGGATCACCGGGGATTCGTAGTCGTAGGCACTTTCCATGGTGTTTCTCCTTAACGCGTGGCCATCGCGGCCAGTTCTTCGCGGGTGCTGCTGATGCAGGCACCGGCCTTGAGCAACTCATTCACCGCCTGTACGCCGCCCTCCTCGCTGATACTTCGGCAGGCCGGCAGGTGCAGCACCACTTCCAGGCCGGCCTTGAGCAGTTGCAGGGCGGTGGTCTTGACGCAGTAATCCAGAGCCAGGCCACCGACGATCACGCGACGCACGCCTTGAGCGTTCAGGTACTCGATGACGCCCGTGGACAACTTGTCGTGCAGGTCGTGGTAGCAGGCGCCGTATGGGTGCAGGTCGGGTTCGACGCCTTTCCAGATGAAGTAGTCGTAGTCATACGGGGTCGGCAGTTCGTCCAGCAGGGTAAAACCCTCAGTGCCCGGCACACAGTGGCTGACCCACGTGACATCGGCGTGGGCAAGGCCGGTGGGTTGCAGCATCTCGCTGTGCTGCGTGACCACCCACGGTGCATGTGGGGTGTGCGCGTCTTTGCTGCCGACACGCCGGCCGGACAAGCTGGCCATGTAGTTGAGTTCGGCACCGATCTGGTCACCGCCCGCCACCGGCAATTCGTTGGGGCACAGTGGCGTGAAGCTCTTCTGGGCGTCGACGTCGAATGAAGCGATGGCAGTTTTCGAGAGGGTCATGGTGGTTCTCCGGTGGCCTGGAAACAAAAGTACACGTCATGTACTTTCATTGCAAGAAACATTTGGTTATCTATCCTGGAGCAGGTACATGACATATCTGTTCGATCCGTTAGACTGTGCCCCACCGCTGTTCAGAAGGATTCCACATGCCACTTAGCGCCTACCTCCATACCGTCGACCTGTGCGTGTTGTTCTACTGCCGCGCCTCGGGGGAATTGAAACTGCTGCTGAATAAGCGTAAGGGCGGAACCAATAGCCGCCGTTACCGCAGCAACGGATATGTACTCATACCTACCTAAAACCCCCCTCAAAAACTTAACGCAACACAAAAAGTTGCGCAGATACCCATGGCTATCGCAGGCAAGCCAGCGCCCACATTCTTAATGGAGGCTAGGCTCTAGTTCATCCAGTTGCCGCCATCAACATTGTAGGTCTGGGCAACCACGTAGTCGGCGTCTTTCGACGCAAGAAAGATAGCCATCCCAGTCAAATCCTCCGCTGTGCCCATGCGCCCAAACGGCACCTCAGCCCCAACCCGCTTCTTCTTCTCCCCCGGCGGCAACCCCTCATGCTTGGCAAACAGCGCGTCCACACCATCCCAGTGCTCACCGTCCACCACGCCGGGGGCGATGGCATTGACGTTGATGCCCTGCTTGATCAGGTTCAACCCCGCCGATTGCGTGAGGCTGATCACCGCCGCCTTGGTCGCGCAATAGATCGCCACCAACGGCTCACCCCGCCGCCCGGCCTGGCTGGCCATGTTGATGATCTTACCGCCGTGGCCCTGGCTGATCATCTGCCGGGCGGCAGCCTGCAGGGTAAACAGCGTGCCGGCGACGTTGATCGAGAACAGCCGGTCAAAGCTGTCGCGGGTGATGTCGACGATGGGCGCCAGGTCGAACAGTGCGGCGTTGTTGATCAAGATATCGAGCTTGCCGGCATGGGCTACCACGGCGGCAATCGCGGCGTCGATCGAGGCTTGGTCAGTGACGTCCATTGCTACCGCATAAGCCTGTGGGCCCAGCTCAGCCGCCGTGGCCTGGGCGCGTTGCAAGTTGATATCGGCGATGGCAACGGTTGCGCCTTCAGCGATGTAGGCCTGGGCAAAGGCGCGGCCGATGCCGCGCGCCGATCCGGTGATCAGCGCGCTCTTACCTTCGAGTTGTTTCATGGTGGTGTCCTGTAGAAATTATTTCGGGTAGCCGGCGCGTTTCATCTCGCGTTCGGTGGTGGACTGCGCTTGGAGCAACGCCTGATCCACCGTCATGCCACCGGTGAGCGCCGCCGAAAACAGCTTGCCGACGGAGGTGCCGATAGCCTGAAATTCCGGGATGGTCACGTACTGGATGCCGACGTACGGCACCGGCTTGGCCGACGGGTGCGCAGGGTCGGCGTGCTTCATCATCTCCAGCGTCACCTGGGCAAACGGCGCGGCTTTCAAGTAAGCCTCGTTGTAGGTGGACTGGCGGGTGCCTGGCGGTACGTTGGTGATGCCTTCTTTATCGGCGACCAATTGGATGTAGTCCTTGGAGGTCGCCCAGGCGATGAACGCCTTGGCGGCGTCTTTGTGCTTGGAGGTGGCGGGAATCGCCAGGGACCAGGCGTAGAGCCACGAAGAGCCTTTGTCGGTGACTTCGGTCGGGGCGGCGGCAAAGCCTACGTCGTCGGCGACTTTGCTTTGGCTCTTGTCGGTGGTGAAGGAGCCGGCGACGCTGGCGTCCACCCAGATCGCGCATTTGCCACTGTTGAACAGCGCCAGGGTCTCGTTGAAACCATTACTGGAAACGCCCGGTGGGCCGTAGTTTTTCAGGGTATTGACGTAATAGTTGGCCGCCGCCGTCCACTCGGGGCTGGTCAATTCAGGCTTCCACTGTTCGTCGAACCAGCGCGCGCCGAAGGCGTTGGCCATGGTGCTCAACAAGGCGATGTTCTCGCCCCAGCCGGCCTTGCCGCGCAGGCACATGCCGTATTGGCCTTTGTCCTTTGCGGTGAGCTTGGCGGCGAATTCGCCGAGCTGGGTCCAGGTCGGGTGCGCAGGCATGCTCAGCCCTGCTTGTTTGAACAAGTCGGTGCGGTAGTAGGTGACCGTGCTTTCGCCGTAGAACGGCAAGGCATAGAGGGTATCGTTGACCGACAGGCCCTGGCGCACCGACGGGAAGATATCGTCGGCGTCGTAGTCGGCCGGCAGTTGCGTCAGCGGCTCCAACCAGTGCTTGGCGCCCCACAAGGGGGTTTCGTAGGTGCCGATGGTCAGCACATCGAACTGCCCGCCCTGGGTGGCGATGTCGGTGGTGAGGCGCTGGCGCAGCACGTTTTCTTCGAGCACCACCCAGTTGAGCTTGATGTCCGGGTGCTGCTGCTCGAATACTTTGGACAGGCGCTGCATGCGGATCATGTCGCTGTTGTTGACCGTGGCGATGGTCACGGTGTCGGCGGCGTAGCTGGGCATGGCCACGGCCAGACCAGACAGCAAGAACACTGCGTGTGGGAGCTTGAACATGGCGGTTTCCACCTGTTGTTTTTGTTGTTGAGCGCCGATTACAGCAGCTTGGCCAAGCCCTCACAAACGCATGGCGAATGCACGGCTGATACTTTTTTAACCGAGGACGGCGGATCAAAAAAGTACCAGTGCCGGGCGAAACCAGGAGTAGCGCACCGGTGACCAACCCGCGTATTTTGAGCAGATTCCACAAATAGAAGAGGCATCACCATGCCCATCAGCCGCGCCAAACTGTTCGAACACCGCCCTGCCGAACTCGAAGTCATCCTGCCCGAGCCGGATCACTGTTTCCGCTGGTTCGAACATGACTACCCGTACGACCTGGCGCGCTGGAACCACCACCCCGAGTTCGAAATCCACCTGATCCGCCAAGGCAGCGGCAAGCTGGTGGCGGGTGACTACATCGGCGCGTTCAGCGCCGGGCATGTCGCGCTGATCGGTCCGGACCTGCCCCACGACTGGATCGGCGACCTGGCCCCCGGCGAATACCTGACCGGGCGCGACGTAGTCCTGCAATTCGACGGCGCCGCCCTCCTCGCCCTGCGCAAAACCCTGCCGGAACTCGGCGACTTGCAGCCGCTGTTCGAACACGCCCGTCGCGGCCTTCAATTTCGCGGCGACACCGCCGTGCAGGCCGCGCGCTTGATGGAGGGCATCGGCAAGGCCCACGGCCTGCAACGGCTGATCCTGTTCCTGCAGCTGCTCGACATGCTGAAAAACGCCCCCGCACCGCACGTGCAAGCGCTGGCCAGCCCTTGCTACGCTCCGACACTGGACGCGCGCAGCGCCGAGCGCATCAACAAAGCCTTCGATTACTTGATGCGCGAGCTGACCGGCGACTTACGCCTGTCGGTCATCGCGCAACAGCTGGAGATGAGCGAGCCGGGCTTCTCGCGCTTCTTCAAGCGCAACACCGGCCACGGGTTTATCGACCTGATGCGCAAGTTCCGCGTGCAACGTGCCTGCCGGTTGTTGCTGCAAAGCGACATGTCGGTGGCAGATATCTGCTTTGAAGTGGGCTACGCCAACCTGTCCAACTTCAACCGGCATTTTCGCATCGAGATGAACCAGACGCCGAGCGAGTATCGGCGCGAAACGGCGATGCATTTGTTTAATCGCATCGCTGAGCAGCCATCGCCCTACACCGTCGGCCATTGAGCCAACGCGCGTTGCGCCAGGCGGGCGACTTCAAAGCCAATGGCTGCGCGCTGGCGCTCTCCATCTTCAAGGAACCACGCTGCGGACAGACCTGCATGGGCCAACACCCATTGCAGCAGGCGCGGGCGCGCGAGGTTGGCAGCCTGGGCAATCACCTCGACCTGCCGGGTGAAACGCAGCGGGTCGTGGCAGGTCGGCAAATCCGGGTTGCAGATCAGGTTGGCATAGTCGTAACCGCGCTCGCCGATGACGCGCTTTGGATCAATCGCCAGCCAGCCGCGAGCACCGAAGTCGAGAATATTGTCGTGATGGATATCACCGTGCAGCACCACGACATCCTGTGGCGCCGCCAACAGTGCACGGGCCATCGCTGCGCAGTCGCGCAACACGCCGCCGTTGTCATCAGCGGCCGTCCACAAGGACTGGAACCGGGTTTGCAGGGGCACTAACCCTGGCGGCGGCGATGGGCGTGACGCATGCAACCGGGCAACCGTGGCGCAGGCGATCTGGCTGGCTTGATCATCCTGCCCATTGAGGGCCATGCGCATCAGGGAGCCTGGGCCGATGGCCCGCTCCATCAGCAACACCGTGTCGTCATGGGCATACACCTGCGCGGCACCCTCGCCCGCCCACCAGCTCATCAGCCGGCCACCGAGTTGCTCTTCAGCGGTGTGCGCCATTTTCAACATTGCCGGCCGGCCTTGCCAACGCACGGGCAACAGGTGGCTGCCGGGCGTCACCACAGGATCGCCATCAACGGTCAGGTTCCAGGATTGCAGGTAGCGTTCGAACATTCTTGTGACTCCTCGGTTTTGCCTACAAAAATGACACCCAATCATTTTTGATCAAAAGGTCGACTAATTACGCCTTTTTCCATGTCATTCAAGCCATTGAGAAAAGTTGGTACAGCCTGTGCAAACGTTTGCGGGACGAACTTGGTAGGCAAGTTCACTGTTGCCCGAGAAATCGGGTCAAACCGCGTACGAATAGGGATTTTCCATGCACCTCACCTCAAGGCATCCTGCTTTCTTTGGTGTTTCCTTGCTACTGGCAGCCGTTACGGGAGTACTCAGCGCACCCATTTTGGCGCAGGAGAAACCCGCCGATGACTCAGCACAGGGCGAAACCCTGGCTCCCGAAGCCAGCCCGACGAAAAAAGGCGTGTATATGTCGGACTGGTTCAACCAGGACCTGACGCTGATCGGCAGTAAAGACATCAGCTTCGGCCCCAAACCGCAAGATGACGTGTACCTGGAATACGAGTACTTCGGCCGTAAAGGCCCGTTCGAGCTGTACGGCTATATCGACGTGCCGAAGATTCTCGGCATCGGTAACAGTAATGACAAGGGCGCATGGGACCATGGCTCGCCGGTATTCATGGAGCACGAGCCGCGTATCTCCATCGATTACCTGGCCGGTCGCAGCCTGGCTATCGGCCCGTTCAAGGAATGGTATGTGGCGTTTGACTGGATCTACGACCACGGCAGCAACAAATCGAACCGCGCCAACACCCTGTACAGCGGCTTGGGTACCGACATCGACACCCACTCGCGGGTCAACCTGTCGGCCAACTTCTATGGGCGCTACCAGTGGGAAAACTATGGCGCGAGCAATGAATACCAGTGGGACGGCTACCGCGCACAAATGAAGTACATCGTGCCCATCGGCAAGTTCGACAACGGTGCTTCGCTGACCTACATCGGCTTCACCAACTACGATTTCGGCTCGGACCTGCACAAGGACAACCCGGCGCGCACCGCTAATTCCGTGGTGGCCACCAACGTGCTGCTGTACTCGTTCACTCACCTGCGCTTCTCCCTGGTCGGCCGTTACTTTCATAACGGCGGCAACTGGGAAGATGGCAGCGAGCTGAATTTCGGCGAAGGCAACTTCCGCGCTCGCTCCGATGGCTGGGGCTACTACGCCGGTGTCGGCTACCAATTCTGATCAAGGAGTATTAGATGAACGTGTTTACTCGTCTCTCGCTGGCTGTCGGCGTGGCTCTGTTGCCCCACGTGGTATTGGCGGACACCGCGCCGATCAAGCCCAAAGTGATGCTGATCACCATGTTCGCCCCCGAGGCGCAAACCTGGATCGATCGCCTGGAACTCAAGCAGGAGGTGCGCGTGCCGGGCCTCTCCGCCGAATACCCAGTGATCCGCTGCAACACCCAGGACGTGTGCCTGCTGGTCACCGGCATGGGCCAGACCAACGCCGCCGCCTCGACCCTCGCCTTGGCGTTGTCGCCCAAGTTTGATTTGCGCCAGAGCTACTTTTTGATCGCCGGGATCGCTGGCATCAGCCCAAAACACGGCACCATCGGCACCGCCGCCTGGGCGCATTACTTGGTGGAATTCGGCACCCAGTGGGAAATCGATTCGCGTGATGCGCCTAAAGATTGGCCGACCGGTTACATCGGCATCAATACCAAAGGCCCCAACGAAAAACCGCCGTTGGACTACAAGACCGAAGTGTTTGAGCTCAACCCCAAGCTGCAAGCCAAGGCGTTTGCCCTGTCGCACAAGGTTGAACTGAGCGAGAGCAAGGAATCCAGCGCCTGGCGCAAACACTACCCGGCCGCCCCGGCCAACCAGCCACCGCAAGTCACCCGCTGCGACACCCTGGCGGGCAACACCTGGTTCTCCGGCACGCGCCTGAGCGAGCGCGCCGAAGTCTGGACCAAGTTACTCACCGACAACAAAGGCGAGTACTGCACCACCCAGCAGGAAGACAACTCCACCTACGAAGCCCTGCTGCGCGCCAGCCGCGAAGGCCTGGTGGATATCCAGCGCCTGGCCGTGGTGCGTGCCGGCTCGGACTTCGACCGGCCGTACCCTGGCTACAGCGAAGTGGACAACTTGCTGAAATACGCCGACCAAGGCGGGTTTGTGCCGGCGCTGGAGAACCTGTATCGCACCGGTAATCCGTTGGTTCAAGCGATTCTGAAGAACTGGTCCGCCTGGGAAAAAGGCGTTCCCGAGGCCTGATAAAAGTCAAAATGTGGGAGCGGGCTTGCCCGCGAATGCGGTATTTCAGTCAACCTTTCTGTGACTGACCCACCGCTTTCGCGAGCAAGCCCGCTCCCACAGTTTTGACCGCGTGAAAGTCGTTATGCCGCCGGATGGGCCACATTCAGAGCCTTATCCACCAACAGTGCACCCCTTCCACATCCGGCAGATGCCCAGCGCGACATTACGTTGCGAGCCTTCGATTTCAAACGCCATATGGTTGGCAATCTCGCTGATGGACGCCAGGTCCTGGGACGCATTGACCAGCAAGGTTTCCGTGCCCAGATCGGCACGCACGCTGAAGAGCCCGTCGGTCGGTTCGGGGATTGGTTTTCCAGGGTTGAGGTAGTGGTTGATCGCGCGGTAGGCCACTTCGTGCAGGGTGCTTGTGTCGAAGTCTTTTTGGCCGGGGGGATTTGGGCTGTCTTTGATCATGGTGGAACTCCTGGTAGTGGAGCTGCCATCACTCGCGGTCAAACGAAGTGGGGTGGCAGCTGAACGCGGGTTGACCGACCGGAACCAGGGATCCGGCATACCCGAAGGTATCCCGCGCACAGCTGCCGCGACACGATACATCAAGCGTAGAAAAAACGCCTGATATAGGTCTTGGGTGCTGTAGCGCGCTGGTTTAGTCGGACGGTCAAATCCGGTCACTGAACGGTCAGCGACGGCAGTGAGGTTAGTCAGCCGCCTTCCGAGCGACAACCTGAAACCCTTGTAGGAAACCTCCGAGCCAAACTCGATCCCAAAGCCCTGTGAAGATCAAACTGTGGGAGCGGGCTTGCCCGCGATGGCGGCCCATCAGGTAAAAAATTGTTGGCTGACCCACCGCTTCGCGAGCAAGCCCGCTCCCACAGTTTTGACCGCGTGAAAGTCGTTATGCCGCCGGATGGGCCACATTCAGAGCCTTATCCACCAACAGTTGCACCCCTTCCAGCATCCGGCAGATGCCCAGCGCGACATTACGTTGCGAGCCTTCGATTTCAAACGCCATATGGTTGGCAATCTCGCTGATGGACGCCAGGTCCTGGGACGCATTGACCAGCAAGGTTTCCGTGCCCAGATCGGCGCGCACGCTGAAGAGCCCGTCGGTCGGTTCGGGGATTGGTTTTCCAGGGTTGAGGTAGTGGTTGATCGCGCGGTAGGCCACTTCGTGCAGGGTGCTTGTATCGAAGTCTTTTTGGCCGGGGGGATTTGGGCTGTCTTTGATCATGGTGGAACTCCGTCGACAAGTTGAGCTGCCAACGCTCGCGGTCAAGCGAGTTAAGGTGGCAGCTGTACGCGGGTTGACCGACCGGTTGTCAACGAACCCGGCATACCCGAAGGTATCCCGCGCACAACTGCCGCGACACAATACCTCAGGCATAAAAAAAACGCCTGAGATAGGTACAGGGCGTAGCGTTTCGTTAACAAGATCGGACGGTCAAATCCGGTCGCTGAATTGGCAGCGACGGCAGTGAGGTTAGTCAGCCGCCTTCCGAGCGACAACCTGAAACCCTTGTAGGAAACCTCTGATCGAGAACGCCTCCTGAAACCCAGTGAAGATCAAACTGTGGGAGCGGGCTTGCCGCGAGGCGGCCCATCAGGTAAAAAATTGTTGGCTGACCCACCGCCATCGCAGGCAAGCCAGCTCCCACAGTTTTGACGGTGTTAGGGCAGGGAAATGAGCTTGTCTGCACTGCCTTTGTTCACTTCCTCATACGGCGCGCCCGCTGCAATTCCAACAGGGCCAAGCCGACCACAGCGTCGTAGTAAGCGCTTGACCCACCGCCATCGCAGGCAAGCCAGCTCCCACAGTTTTGACGGTGTTAGGGCAGGGAAATGAGCTTGTCTGCACTGCCTTTGTTCACTTCCTCATACGGCGCGCCCGCTGCAATTCCAACAGGGCCAAGCCGACCACAGCGTCGTAGTAAGCGCTATCGCCGTTGTCGCCCTGATCGACCAAGGTCACGATCAGCTCACGCAACAGCCCACCGACTTCAATCATCTGCACCTGGCTGTCCAACGTCGCCGCCAAAGCCGGGCGCAGGTAGATATTGCGCATCTGCAAGTCGCAGACCACGCGAATGCCGTGCTCCACGCCCGGAGGCAGCCACACCGCGCGTTGCGGCGGTACAACCAAGGCTTCCCGAGGTGTTTCGACCCACATCACGCCGCTCATGGCGTAGAGCAACTGGCCCCAGTCGTGGCTATGGGGTTCTACGTACAACCCACGCGGGTAGGTGCGCGCCAGGGGTTGCACAGGCACGGCGTGATCACTGAGGTCGGGGGGAGTGAACAGCACATCAATCAAGGGGGAGCGGCCATGGTAATGACCGCCACCCGATAATCCGAGAGGATTTTTAGCCGTTGGCGGACTTGGCGCACTCACAGCCCGTCGCCGCTGCGCACGGCTCACCATGCGCATGGTGCTCGGCGCAGCCCTGGCAGCAATAGCCCTTACCGTCCTTCATTACCGCGTCGGCGCCGAGTACACATTTGCAGTGTGGGCAGGCACAGGTTGTATCTGGCATGGTTAGACTCCTTTTTCATGGTCGTCCAGGTGTTGCGAACGCAGCACCTTAACCAATGACTCCCGGCAAGGCGCCAAGGTTCAGCCCGTTAATCGGCCTGACGAGTATTGCTGCGGTACATGAACACCAGCGCCAGGGCCAAGCAGAGCATCGCCACGATACGGCTGCCCGACAGTTCGATGGCCGGGTTACCGAGCCAGCCGAAGTTATCGATCAGCATGCCCATGCCCAACTGCCCGACGATCACCGCGACGGTCGCCACCGCCGTACCGACGATAGGCACCGCGCCGACCATCACCATCATGTACACCACGCCAAACAGCGCCCCGGTCAGTTGCCATTTGGGCACATCCAGCAGGCTGACGGCCTGGGCGGGCTCAAAGAAGAAAATCAGCAGCGCAGTGGTGATCGCGCCCACTGCGAAGGTCAGCAAACTGCTGCGCAACACACCTACAGCCTGGCCCAAGCGACCGTTGATGGCCGCTTGCACACTCAGCACCGCGCCGGCGGCAATCACCAGCACCAATAACAGAATCAAATTCATCGCCTTACCCTCGCGCTATCAAAACAAGTGCCGCCACAATCAACGCCAGGGCTATCCAGCGCTCGCCATTGACGCGCTTGCGCGCCGTGCCGAACCAGCCAAAATGGTCGATCAACACACTCTTGCCTACCTGGCCCGACAGAATCGCGATCATGGTCATGGCGATACCGATATGAGGCGTGGCCAAGGTCAACACCACCACGTACATCGGCCCCAGGAACCCGCCGATCAGCTGCCAGCGCGGCAGGTCAGTCAGTGCTGGGCCCTTTTGCGGGCCGCTGAACAGCAGCAGCAAAAACAGGATCGCCGTGCCCACGCCAAAGATGCTCAAGGTCGCCCACAAGTGGCCCACCTGTACACCCAGCGGCCCGAGCAAACCGGCCTCCACCGACAGGCCCATGCCCGCCAGAATCACCAGCGGCAACAACAGTAGCCGTAGAAGGTTTTTTTTCGGCGTGGCCTGCGCCACGCCTTCGATTGAACTTGCCTGCATACATCACCTGCGCTTCAAGAACTGAACATGGCGCGCATTATCCGGTGGCCGTGCTGTGCGATAAATGGGAGCATGCGGATAACACCTTTGCGCATTACGCACAGCTTGGAGACCATGATGCAGGGCTTGAATGAATTGAGTTTCAAGGCGTTGCGCCTGTTTGTCGCCGTGCTGGATCACGGCAGTTTTTCCGAAGTTGCGCGCCGCGAAAGCCTGGCGCCCTCCTCCATTTCTCGGCAGATCCAGCTGATGGAGCAGGCACTCGGCCAACAGTTGCTGTACCGCCACACCCGCGCCGTCAGCCCTACCGAAGCCGGGCGCCTGCTCGGGCATCACGCGCGCTTGATGCTGGAACAACTGGAAACAGCCGGCCAAGCCTTGCAGGAACAGGAAAGCGAACCCAGCGGCCTGGTGCGCATCAATGCGCCGATGGTGTTCGGCCAGCGCCACCTGTCACCGTGGCTGGGCGCGTTGTGTCGGCGCTACCCCAAGTTGCAACTGGATATCCAGCAAACCGACACCTACGTCGACCCGCTGCAAGACGGCACCGACCTGCTGTTTCGCATCGGCGTGCTCAACGACTCGGGCATGCAGGCGCGCATCTTCGCGCCCCAGCGTTTTCGCCTCGCCGCCAGCCCTGCCTACCTGGCCCGCCATGGCACACCGCGCCACCCCGACGAACTGGTCAACCACCAGTGCCTGGCTTACAAAGGCATCACCGGCCAGCAACGTTGGTTCTTCCGTCGCGACCAAGGCGACTGGACGCCCTACAGCGTCAAAGGCCCAATCACCGGCAACCACGCCGACACCCTCACCCACGCAGCGGAGCAAGGCCTGGGGCTGGTGGTGTTTCCCTCCTGGCTGATCGGCGAAGGCTTGCGCGCAGGCACCTTGCAGGCGGTGCTGACCGAATACGACGTGGCGACAACGCTGGAGCCGCAGCAGATTGCCGCGTTGTGGCCGGGCAGCCGACGCCTGTCGCTGAAGGTGCGCACGGTGATTGATTACTTTGTGGAGTGTTTTGGGACGGTGCCTTATTGGGACAGATGAGCGGTCTCGATCACTCTGAACAGCGGGTGTCAGGTAAAAAAGCTTGTGTTGAGGGCGCCTTTTGACCTGAACATCCGATCAGAACAACCACTGCCCAATCAACCACGCATTCGCCCCACTGATCACCGCGAACAGAAACCACGCCAAAAGCCGCGTGGGCAGGCGGTTAACAAACGGCCCCATCAGTTGCTTGTCATCGGTCATGCGAATCAGCGGGTACAGTGCGAACGGCAACTGCAGGCTGAGGACCACCTGGCTGAGAATCAGCAGTTTGCCGATAGCATCGTCGCCCATCAGCCACACCCCGAGAAACGCCGGGATCAGTGCCAGGCCACGGGTGATCAGGCGTCGCTGCCAGCACGGAATACGCAGGTTGAGGTAACCCTCCATGATCACCTGCCCGGCAATGGTGCCGGTAAACGTCGAACTCTGCCCGGAAGCCAGCAAGGCGATACCGAACAGGATACTGGCGAAGGCGCCGCCCACCAGTGGGTCGAGCAGGTGGTAAGCATCCTGGATCTCGACCACGTCGGTATGGCCGGTCTTGTAGAAAGCCGCAGCGGCCAGCACCAGGATCGCAGCGTTGACCAGCAAGGCCAGGGCCAGGGAGCCGATGGTGTCGATACGCGCCAGCTTGACCGCGTCCTGTTTACTGGCGAGGTCTTTGCCAATCAGGCGGGTTTGCACAATGGAGCTGTGCAGGTAGAGGTTATGCGGCATCACCGTGGCACCGAGTATGCCGATGGCCAGGTACAACGGCGCAGCATCGCTGATGGCCGACAGTGACGGGGTGAAACCACCGAGCACGTCCGGCCAGTAAGGCTTGATCAGCACCAGTTCGATAAAGAAGCACACGCCGATGGTTGCGACCAGCGCCAGCATGATCGCCTCGAGACGCCGGAAGCCGCGGTTTTGCAGGGCCAGGATCAACAGTGTGTCGAACGCGGTAATGACAATGCCGGTGGTCAGCGACACGCCCAGCAACAGGTGAAACGCCAGGGCGCAACCGAGCACTTCGGCAAGGTCGGTGGCGATGATCGAGATCTCGGCCAGCAGCCACTGCGTACGCGCCGAGCGTTTGCTGTAGCGCTCGCGGCACAGCTGCGCCAGGTCTTTACCGGTGGCGATGCCCAACCGCGAACACAAGCATTGCACCGCCATGCCTGCCAGGCTGGCCAGCAGTACCACGAATAACAGGCTGTAGCCGTAGCGTGAACCGGCCTCGATGGCTGTCGCCCAGTTGCCGGGGTCCATGTAGCCGATAGAGATCAGCAGGCCGGGGCCGGCGAACATCAGTGCTCGTTTGAAAAACGAAGCCTTGGGGTCAACGACAACGGAGCCGGCCACTTCCGGCGGGCAGAACGGGGCGGTAGCGATTTTCGGCAGGCTGAATTTCACGCGGTATCCCAGGCAAACACACAAGTCAGAACGCAGCTTATCAGTCCGACGCGACCGTGCGCATCACCGTCTCCCGGGGCAGGCCAAACGTGTCCACGACCTGCACCACCAGGTCCAGCTCCTGGTTCAGCGCCTCGCGCTCCATGCGCTGGCGAATCATGCCGATCATCAACACCGATAAGGTGGTAATCGAATACGCCGGGCCGGAAAACGCGCGCACGCCGGTGACCAGCAACATCGCCGCCGCCAATGCCTGGCCCACCACTGGAATCGCCGTGGCGGCGCCGCGCCGCACGATAAACCCGGTTAACCCCGCCAACGCCGTGCCGCTCAAGGCGGTGGTGGCCGAGCGGCCGACGTCGAAGCGGTTGAACAAACCCTGCTCTTTTTGCGCGGCGGCCTTGAGTTCGGCGTCGAAGGCCTGCCGGTCGGCGCGACTGAGTTTGTCCTTGTACTGCTCGATCAATTTTTCTGCGACCTGGGCCTCGATGTCCGCCAGTGCAACGGTTTCCACCGGTTCATCAAACTTGATGCCCAGCCGCTGCGCCACGCCTTCGGCGATCTTGCGATAACTCACGCCATGGCCACGGGCAAGGTTCATGATGCTGTCACCGCCCATGCGCTGCAGCTCGATGGCCAGTTTCAGCGGTTCGCGCACAGTGGCATCAATCGAAGCACTACGCTTTTGCGCCATCAACTCGGCCAGGAACTTCAGCTCGTCCGGCCGCGCCTGCACCAATGCGGGGAACAGTTCCACGTCCTCTTCGGCAAAGCGCACTTCACTGCTGCGCTGATCGGCGCGAATCATGCCGCGCCGTTCCTGCAACAGGTCGGTGTATTGCACCACCGTCTTCAACTGCGGCCAATAGGCGCCATGGTCGAACGTGGCCAGGTGCACATTGGTGACCTTGGCCTTGAGCGCCGGCGTGACCTCAATCGCATAGCGGCCAATACACCGCTCGGTGTCCGGTTTCATCGCCAGCGCCCAGTCTTTGCTGGAATGACAGTTGATCACCCGCCCCTTGAGCGGCGCCGACACTTCATCCCACGGGCTGGACGTACAGATCGCCCCGCCCATCAGCAACACGTTGTTCAACGGCAGTTCGCGCGCCACCTCGGGGCTGGCCAACACACTCTTGACCAGGATGCGCGCGCCGAGGGAATGGCCGATCAGGTTAATGCGCCGCACCTTCAGCGATTCGGCGTGCAGGTAGCTGGCCAGCTCAGGCAATAACGTTTTAGCGACTTCATCGACACGCGCCTCGACACTTTTGTAATGGTCGAGAAAATACGCAATCGCTTTGCCCACGCCCACCGTCGCCGCACCCAGGCCGCCGCCGCCGAGCATCGAGGTGATGACATCCTTGAACGGCGCAAACAGGTTTTCCAGAAAGTGCCCCGCCGGCCAGAACAGCATCAGGTTGGTCGAGCCTTCGATGCTCGCCAACTGCTGCTTGAAATTGCCCAGTTGCTGGCGATTGAAGAAGGCCGAGTAACCGTGAACGTAGAGATTGAGCACATCCCCTTGGGGCTCGCCGCACAATACAAACGTGGGCTTGCGGGTGCGGTGCATTTCATCCCACTGGTGTTGCATGGGCCGGTGACTCCTGGTGACGATGGACGGCGATAGTAACAAAGCATGGCCTTGGTAAAGGTGAATCCTGACCGACGTGTGCAGTGTTCAGAACACTGATGCCGCCTTGGATTTGGCCAGGTAGCGCGCCGGCGAGTCCCCCAGGTTGCGGCGGAACACCGAGGTGAAGGCGCTGGAGCTGCTGAAACCCAGCTCTAACGCCACCTGGGTGATGGAGGCGCCGTGGCTGAGCCGGGCGGTGGCTTCGAGCAGGCAGACCTGCTGGCGCCAGGCCACGAACGTCATGCCGGTGCAGTCGTGGAAATGGCGAGTGAAGGTGCGGCGGCTCATGTTCGACCAATCGGCCATTTCGTCAAGGGAGACGGTTTGCGCAGGCGCGTCCAGGAAGCGCTGGCAAGCCTGGGCCAGACGCGGTTCGGCGGGCAATGGCGCACTGAGGGGCAATTCGGGCATGGTGCTTATTTCATCGATCAACAGCGTCAATATGCAGTGCTGCCGGACAGCGGAGGCTGGCGATGGTCCGATAGCCAGTGCCGCTTCCAGCAGATGCCTGAGCAGCGGCGACACGTCGAATACCTGGCAGCGGTCCTGCAGCCCTGCCCGTTCCGCAGCTCTGTCGTCAAGGTAGGTATTGAGCATCACCACATCGCCACGCATGTGCATTTCATGGGGCACACCGCCCGGCACCCAGATCGCCCGCTGCGGTGGCACCACCCAATTGCCGAGGTCGGTAAACATCCTCAAGGCACCGGTTGAGGCATAAGCGAACTGCCCGCGTGGGTGCGTATGCCGTGGAAATACGGTGCCGGACGCATAGTCGCGCAGTGTGACGACGGCTTCAGGGTCGCTGGTTTCAAATATCGGGATCATGGCCCGATCTTGTCAACATATGACCTGGCATAGCAAGCGGGCCATTTCCACGCGCCCTAGCATTCACGCCTTTGATCAACCTTGTTCAAAGGAACACCCATGCATAAGAAACATCTGGCCCTCGCCCTGCTGGTCACGCTGGTCTGGGGCTTTAACTTCCCCATCACCAAGCTGGGCCTGCGCTCAATCGACCCCTTTGTGCTAACCGGCATGCGCTTTGCCCTCGCCGCCGTGCCATTGGTATTTTTTATCAAGCGCCCCGCCGTGAGGTTCGGCTATGTGGCCGGCTATGGCGTTATCTTCGGGTTGGGCATGTGGGGCGTCATCAACTATGGCATCCAGGTCGGCGTCAGCCCGGGGATCGCTTCGCTGATCATTCAGCTCAGTGTGTTTTTTACCCTCGGCTGGGGCTGCCTGTTGTTCAAGGAACACATCCGCCGTGCGCAGTGGGTCGGCGCGTTACTCGCCTTGATGGGCCTGGCGGGCATCATCTGCACCCAGGACGGCGAGCATGCGGTATTCGGTGTGCTGTTGATCGTGCTCAGTGCGTTGGCGTGGAGCATCGGCAACGTCATCATCAAGGCGTCAGGGGTGAAGGAAATTTTCTCGTTCATGGTGTGGGCCAGCCTGTTTCCACCGATTCCGTTGTGCCTGATGGCCTGGTGGATGCACGGCAGCACCGCATTCGAGAACGTACCCGCCAGCCTCGACCTCACCGCAGTGACGTCGATCCTGTTCCAGGTTTACCTGGCGACGCACTTTGCCTACTGGGGCTGGAACTCGCTGCTCAAGGCCTATCCCGTTTCGACCGTGGCGCCGCTGTCGTTGTTGATCCCGGTATTCGGCATTGGCAGTTCGATGCTGATACTGGGCGAGCGCATTTCCACACCCCACCTGATCTTCATCACGCTCATCATCATCGGTTTAGCCGTGGGGCTTTACCGTAAGCCGATTGTGCAGGCTGATAGATAGTCATGGCAAAAAACCGGTTGCTTTGATCAGAAACCGAGAGAGAAGCTGATGGTCATCGCATGGTCCTTGTCGTTGCGCGAACGTTGCCCCGGATAGCCCAGGCCCAACAGTGCCAGGTCGAGGGTGCCGGAGTTGTTCAAGCCTTTCATCCATGAATGCGCAGAAGCCCAACTCTATTAACCCAGAAACCGAGAGAGAAGCTGATGGTCATCGCATGGTCCTTGTCGTTGCGCGAACGTTGCCCCGGATAGCCCAGGCCCAACAGTGCCAGGTCGAGGGTGCCGGAGTTGTTCAAGCCTTTCATCCATGAATGCGCAGAAGCCCAACTCTATTAACCCACACGCATCAAACTCGAAATACCTGACCGTGGCGACAACCGATCCAGTGTGTCGAAACGGTAGTAGACCTACAGAAAAGTCATTGAATTAAATGGTATTAATACTTTCGTAAACGCCCGACAAGAATGGGATTTCAGCCAACACACATTGACTGTCGCGGCAAAAATACACGTTTCAAAATGTGAAAAAGCGCTCTAATAGCGCCCTGTCGATTCGCATTAAAGAGCCTGGAGTTCGCAATGCCCCATGAAGGCAACCTGTTACAAGCAGCCGTGGTGTTCCTGCTCGCCGCCGTGCTGACCGTGCCGTTGGCCAAGCGTCTGCAACTGGGCGCGGTGCTGGGTTATCTGTTCGCCGGTGTGATCATCGGCCCCTCGGTATTGGGCCTGATCGGCAACCCGCAAAGCGTCGCGCAATTTTCGGAATTGGGGGTGGTGTTGCTGTTGTTCATCATCGGCCTGGAGCTGTCGCCCAAACGGTTGTGGGTGATGCGCAAGGCGGTGTTCGGCGTTGGCCTGGCCCAGGTGTTGCTCACGGGCGTGGTGATGGGTGTCGTCGCGCTGTGGCTGTTCGGCCAAACGTGGAACAGCGCAATTGTGCTGGGCCTTGGCCTGGCGCTGTCCTCCACCGCGTTCGGCCTGCAAAGCCTGGCCGAGCGCAAGGAACTGAACCAGCCCCATGGACGCCTGGCGTTTGCGATTCTGCTGTTCCAGGACATTGCCGCGATCCCACTGATCGCGATGGTGCCGCTGCTGGCCGGCAGCGATCACCCGACCACCGAAGCCCAGGGCCTGCAGCATGTGTTGCAGATCCTCGGCAGCATCGCTGTGGTGATCATCGGCGGGCGCTACCTGTTGCGCCCGGTGTTTCGCATCGTCGCCAAGACCGGCTTGCGTGAAGTGTCCACCGCCACCGCACTGCTGGTGGTGATCGGCACCGCCTGGCTGATGGAACTGGTGGGTGTGTCGATGGCCCTGGGCGCGTTCCTCGCCGGGCTGCTGCTAGCGGACTCGGAATACCGCCACGAACTCGAATCCCAGATCGAACCCTTCAAGGGCCTGCTGCTCGGCCTGTTTTTTATCAGTGTGGGCATGGGCGCCAACCTCAGCCTGCTGCTCAGCTCGCCGCTGGTGGTGATCGGCCTGACCCTGCTGTTGATTGGCTTAAAGCTGCCGCTGCTGTACGCGGTCGGCCGGCTGGTGGGCGACCTGAATCGCGAAAGCGCGCTGCGCCTGGGCGTGGTGCTGGCAGCTGGCGGTGAATTCGCCTTCGTGGTGTTCAAGATCGGCCGCGATCAAGGCCTGTTCGAACCGCACCTTTACGATGTGCTGGTGCTGACCATCACCCTGTCGATGGCCGTGACGCCGCTGCTGTTGTTGGTCTGCACAAAGCTGTTCAAGTCCAAGGCCAAACCGGTGGAGGTGCCCGAGGAATACCGCGCCATCGAAAGCGATGCGCCGCGCGTGGTGATTGCCGGCATGGGCCGTATGGGCCAGATCGTGGCGCGGATCCTGCGCGCGCAAAATATCTCGTTCATCGCCCTCGACACCTCGGTGGAAACCATTGAACTGACCCGCAGTTTCGGCGGCATGCCGGTGTTCTACGGCGACCCGCAGCGCCCGGAAATCCTTCACGCGGCCAAGGTCGATCAGGCTGAATTCTTCGTGATTGCCATGGACGATCCGCAGATCAATATCAAGACCGCCGAAATGGTACGCAGCCTCTACCCACACATGAAAATCATCGCCCGTGCCCGTAACCGCCAGCACGTGCACCGCCTGGTGGACCTGGACGCCTCACCGGTGCGCGAGACCTTTTACTCCAGCCTGGAAATGAGCCGCCGTACCTTGGTCGGCCTCGGTTTGAGCCAAGCCCAGGCGGATGCACGCATCTCCCGTTTCAAAAACCACGACCTGCAATTGCTGGCCGCGCAACACGCGGTGTACGACGATGCGGCCAAGGTGATGCAAACCGCCCAGGAAGCCCGTACCGAACTGGCGCGGCTGTTTGAGATGGACCGGCTTGAGGAAGAGTCCGACAAAGCGTGAGTGTGCGAATGAACGATATTGCGAAATTTCTGACAGAATACTCCGCAATTTCGTTCATCTCCTGGAGCGCTTCATGGCCACCTTCACCAAGACCGCCGCCCTGCTGGCCCTCGCGCTCACCGCCGGCAGCGTGTTCGCAGCCAGCACGCAAACCATCTCGACCCTGGGCGGCAAGTTCACCTTCAACTTGCCCAAGGCCTACATCGCCGACACCCTGCCAACCGGCAAGGTTGAGGATGGCACTGCCGACACCCAGGGCACGCTGTACGCCAACGCGGCCAGCAAAAGTGTGGTGATCGTCGCCGAAACCGTGCGCAACGATGGGGCCACGATCAAGGATAACGACCCGCAGTTTCTGGATGGCGCCGTGGCTGGTTTCGTCAAAGACCAGAGCGCCGCCCTGCCCGACTTCAAGAAGCAGAACGAGAAGAAACTCACCTTTAAGGGCCTAGGACTTCGCCAGGTCGACAGCACCGCCACCCAGGGCGGTGGCAAGACCTTGAACTCCACGTTCCTCGGTGGCTCAGGCAAGCACTTGCTGGTGATCCAGGCGATTTCCCGGGCGGATGATGTGAAGGGGCATGCGGAGTTGGTGAAGCAGATTACTGGCGGCAAGTAAGCTGATCTCGCTGACAAATGTGGATGAGTACTGGGGTTGTTGTGCCCCACCAGACCGAGCGGAACCCTAAGCCGCCGTTACCGCAGCAATGGATATGTACCCACATCTACCAAGCACGCTTACTCCAGGCTTTTCTCCAACCAAGCCTTCAAATCCTGCACTTCCACCTCACTCACGGTATGCGGCATCCCCGGATACCCATGAAACTGTGGCGTCAACCCAAGCCCCACCAAAACTTCATTCGCCCGCGTTGCTGAAGCATACGGCAGAGCTTGGTCCAACGTACCGTGGCCAATAAAGATCGCCAACTTGCCCAATGATCCGCTGGGTTTGAGCTCAGCCCTGAGCACCGGCAACACACTGCCGCTCAACGCCGCGATCCCACGCACCAACTCAGGCTTTCGCAAGCCCACCTCGTAAGACATGATCGCACCCTGGCTGAACCCCACCAGGAACACCCGATCACTCTGAGTGTGGTATTTGGCCGTGGCCTTTCCCACAAAGTCTTCGATCAGCTTGGCGCTGCGTTGCAAGTCGGCGGTCTCACCGTCGTAATCACCGCCCCCCGGGGTCTTGGTAAACCAGCGATAGCCATGCGGGTCCACCGGCATCGGCGCGCGCGCTGACAGGTAGGTCCAGGTCGGCGGCAGCGCGTCCTTGATGCCAAACAAGTCTTCCTCGTTGCTGCCAAACCCGTGCAGGAAAATCACCAACGGCTGGTTACGCGCATCGCCCTGGGTCTGTTCCAGGTACGACAACGGCAAATCAGTGTGCAGCGTGGAGTCGGCGTGGGCAGCGCCAGCCACCAGGGTCAGTGCCAGGGCAAACAGTTTGAACATGGGGAAGCGACCTCAGGGTTTGCGCAACAAATAAGTGTCCATGATCCAGCCATTTTCCAGGCGCGCCGCCTTGCGCACCCGTTCGATTTCTTCAGCCACGTCACTGACTTTGCCGCTGATAAGGATTTCGTCCGGCGTGCCCAAGTAGGCGCCCCAGTAGATATCCAGGTCCTGGTCGGCCACCGTGCGGTAGGCATCGTCAGCGTCGAGCATCACCACCAAGGTATCGGCATCACTCGCCTGCCCCGCCGCCAACCGACGCCCGGTGGTGATCTCGATGGAGCGGCCGATGCGGTTCAGCGGCACTTTGTGCTGGGCCGCAAGGGCCTGCACGCTGGTGATACCGGGGATCACTTCAAACTCAAACGCGCAGCGGCCGCTGGCGAGGATCGCCTGCAGGATGCGGATGGTGCTGTCGTACAGCGCAGGGTCGCCCCAGGCCAGGAAAGCGCCGACTTCACCGTCGGCCATTTCCTCGTTGATCATGCGCTCGAAGGTCTGCTGCTTGTCGCGGTTAAGGTCCTGCACAGCGGTGGTGTAGTCGATATCGCCGCGCACGCGCTCGGGGCAGTCAGCCTCGACGAAACGGTAACCGGGCTCGGTGATGTAGGTCTGGCAGATCTCGCGACGCAGGTCGATCAGCTTGTCTTTGCTCTGGCCCTTGTCCATCAGGAAAAACACGTCGGTGCGGTTCAGCGCCTTCACGGCCTGCATCGTGATGTAGTCAGGGTTGCCGGCGCCAATGCCGATGATCAGGATGCGTTTCATGGGTTGCTCTCGTTGCGGGGCGTGGATTTTGCCATGTTCACGCGCTCAAGCGTGAGTTTCCAGGCGCAGGCGCCAGACGTTGTTGAAGCGCAGTTCGGTGCTAGACAGCGGCTCGACGTCGATCAGGTAGAACATCGAGATCGGGAACTGCAAGACGTACAGCATCGCGGCGCGAATCACAAATGGGTGCGTGATGGCGACGACATGACCGGGCTGGGTTTCGAGGGATTTCATCCACTGCGCAACGCGGGCGCAAATCTGCTCCACCGACTCGCCGCCGTGGGGCGCGCTGGTGCTGTCGGTCATCCAGGCCGTTAACGCGTGGTTATCGATCTCGCCGATGACCTGGCCTTTCCAAGCGCCAAAATCACCATCGCGCAGGGCGTCTTCGATCTGCGCGTTCCCGCCGAACAAGCCCGCTGTCTGGCGGGCTCTGGCCTCTGGCCCGCACACCAGGCGCGGGCTTTTCTTGAAGCGGCCGGCGAGGGATAACACCGCGCTTTGCCAATCCATCGCGACGGATTCGTCATCGGGAAACCGCGCCTGCTTTTGCGACGAGGTAGCGGCATGGCAGATCAGTGTCAAACGCGTGGCAGGCAACGCAGAGTGCTCCGAAGACGAGAATCAAGCCTGCAGACTGGCCCAGTTAACGCTATCGCGCAACGCCTTGCGCCAGATAGAGCACCTGGTAGCCCGTTCCCAGGCGGTCCATCTCCAGCACCTTCGCCGACAAGGTAAACCGCACCAGACGCCAAGCCTGCACATCCAGCGCCAAGAAGACCGCGAACGTATCACTGTTATCCGCCAGCTGCTGATTGCGCCGTTTTTCCTCGGCCAGTATCCCGGCCCGATCCGCCCCAGGCTCCAACGGCCACTCCTCGCGGTACAGACTCAACGCGTTCTGCGCCGGCCCACGCTGCACATCCAACGGCAACCAGCTCTCGATGTGCGGGCGGCCGAAGCTGTCGAGCACCTTCTGAAAACGCTCCCCGAGTAAAAAATCAGCAGCCTGCAATGGATCGGCCCACAGGTACACCGAGGCATACACATTACCCTGCACTTGCCCGCGCTCCTGGGCGATGAACGCCTTGAACAACAACCCCTCGGTGTGATCCCACAAAGGCCCTAACTGCGCGGCGCGCCGGCGAATCACGCCCATGTCGTAGTCGGCAGGCAAGCGGTGTGAATACTGTTTGGCAAACATGGCAAAGCTCCCGTGCAAGATGAGGTTTGAGCTTGCGCAGCAGCGATGATTTCAACAAGATATGGCCAGATATATGTGCGATAAGGATTTGATATGGCTGATGCGCTCAAACCCCTGGATATTGACACCGTCCAAGCCTTTGTCCTGGTGGCCGATTTCGCCAGTTTCACCCGCGCCGCCGAAGCGCTGGACACCTCCCAGGCCGCCATCAGCCTCAAGCTCAAACGCCTGGAAGAACGCCTCGGTTATCGCCTGCTGGAACGCACGCCGCGCCATGTGCGTCTGTCGCCCCAGGGTGAGCAATTCATCGTGGCCGCCCGCGCCCTGCTCAATGCCCATGAACGCGCACTCGGCGACATGGGCACACACGCACCACGGCGCTTGGTGATCGGCATCAGCGACCACGTGGCTGGGCCGGACTTGCCCACGTGGCTCAGCCGCCTCGCCGCCTACGACCCATTGGTGATACTCGAAGTGCGCATCGCCTCGTCCCGCGACCTGGTCGCCGCATTCGACCGCAATGAGCTGGACGCGGTGATCGTACGCAATGAAGGCGACCGCCAGGACGGCGAAGTGTTGGCAGTAGAACGCTTCGGCTGGTTTGCCGCACCCACCTGGCAACACAGCAGCGGCACCCCGCTGCGCATGGCGACCATGGCCGCGCCCTGTGGCGTTCGACATTTGGCGGTAAGGGCCTTGGATGCGGCACGTATCGACTGGACTGAAGTGTTTGTCGGCGGTGGCGTAATGGCGGTGGGCGCCGCGGTGAGCGCCGGGCTGGGCGTCGCCGCCCTCGCCCATCGCGTGGCCCCGGCCGGGGCGGTGGACGTGAGCAAGCAATACGGTTTGCCCGCATTACCCGTCAGTGAGGTGGTACTGCATAGCCGGATCAGTGATGCACGGTCCCGCGAAACAGTGCGCGCGTTGAGCGCAACGTTTCGCGGCGTATGGTCATGCCTTCCTTGTTACAAGATAGCGTCCACCCCTTATTCGATCAGGATGCAGGTGCCAACACTGCCCCCGCTGGCGCCACCACCGGGCTGCCACTGGCGACAAAATCTTCCTTGCGCAACACCACCAAGGCAATCAGCGACACTACGCCCGTGGCCACGTAGAAATACCACGGTGAAGTGATGTCGCCGGTCACCTTGATCAGCCACGTGGAGATCAGCGGCGCGCTGCCGCCAAACACCGCGACCGGCACGTTGTACGCCACGGCAATCCCGGTGGAGCGGATGCGCGTCGGCAACAGCTCGCTCATCAGCGCGTAGGTGGATGAGGCGTACAGCCCGAACAGGATCGCCACCGCCATCAACGGCGCGAAGAACGTCGCAGGTGTGGCGGTGGGCGCTGACTTGAACAGCCAGAACATCGCCAACGTAGCCAAGGTGCCGACCACCATCAGGAACGGCTTGCGTCCGTATTTATCGGTGAACGCACCGCCAAACGGCATCACGAAGGCTGCCGAGAAACTCGCGACGAATACGTAGAGCAACGTGGTGCCGCTGTCGAACTTGAGAATCTTGGCCATGTAGGTCGAGGCGAAGGTCAGCACCAGATAGAAGATCGAGCTGTGCAAGGTGATGATAAAGAACACCAGGGCGATAGCGCGCTTCCACTGCCAAACTTCGCGCAACGGTGCGCGGGAGGTCTGGCCGGTGCGTTGCAGGGCCAGAAACTCCGGGCTGTCTTCGAGCTTGAGGCGGATGTACATGGAGATAAAGCCCAGCGGCGCGGCGATCAAAAACGGTATGCGCCAGGCCCATTCCTGCATCACCTCGGCGCCGAGAATCCAGGTCATGCCATTGGCCACGGCGCCGCCCAGCAGCAGGCCGAGTACGGCGGTGACCATCAGCCAGCACGTGGCAAAGCCGCGTCGGCCGGGGCCGGCGTATTCGGAGATGAAGCTGGTCACCGTGCCGATCTCGCCACCCGCCGAGAAACCCTGCACGCAGCGCACCAGGATCAGCAGGATCGGCGCGGCGATACCCAGGGTTGCGTAGCTTGGCAACAGGCCGAGCATGACGGTGGAACCGGTCATCATCACCAGCGCCATGATCAGGGTTTTGCGGCGACCAATCTTATCCGCCAGCGGGCCGAAAAACAGCCCGCCTAATGGCCGAATAAAGAAACTCAGGGCGAACGCGGCAAAGCTGGCCAGCAGGCTGGTGGTGGGGTCATCGGAGACGAAGAACGCCTGGCCGATGTACACGGCGAGAAAGCCGTACACGCCGTAGTCGTACCACTCGATCAAATGGCCGGAGGTGGCACCGAGAAATGCACGGCGGCGTTTGCGGACCGTGTCTTGCGCTTGATTGCCCATCGAAGGGACTCCTTGTCTTGTTATCTGTCCATGAAAAGCGGGGCTAGGTAAGCGCGGCGATATTCGCTGCTTTCAGCCACTGCCGCAAGTCGGTCTTGAGGATTTTGCCGTAGCTATTCTTGGGCAATTCATTACGGAACAGGTATTTTTTGGGTTTTTTGAACGAAGCCATGCGTTGCACAAACCAGGCGCTCAGTTCGGCTTCGTCGAGTGTTTGCCCGCCGCGTGTCACCACAAACGCCACCACCGATTCGCCCCACTGCGCATCCGGCTCACCGACCACACACACCTCGAACACCTCGGGATGCTGCGCCAGCACTTCCTCGACTTCACGCGGGTACACGTTGCTGCCGCCGGTGATGATCACGTCCTTGGAGCGATCCGTCAGGGTCAGGTAGCCGGCCGCGTCGAGAAAGCCGATATCGCCGGTCAACAACCAGCCCTCCACCAAGGTCTGGCGCGAGGCTTCGGGGTTGCGCCAGTAACCCTGCATCACCGTGGCGCCGCGCACGGCAATTTCGCCGCGCTCACCCGTCGGCACCGGCTGGTGCTGTGCGTCAAGAATGCGGATTTCGACACAGGACTGCGCGTGCCCCACCGAGGCAGCCAGGGTTGCCCAGCCCGCGCGCTGGCGGTCGGCAATCAGCGCGCGTGGCAGCACACTGATGGTCATCGGGCTTTCGCCTTGGCCGTAGATCTGCACCAGGCGCGGGCCGAAGGTGTCGACGGCCGCGCACAGGTCAGCCAGGTACATCGGGCCGCCGCCGTAGACGATGGTCTTGATGCCTTCGCCGCCGTAACCCTGGCGGCGGGCCTGTTCGACCATGCGCTTGACCATGGTCGGCGCGGCAAACAGCGAGACATTCCCCAACAGGGCGGCCAGCCCGAACAGCTCGGCGGCGTCGAAACCGCCGGAGACCGGCACCACATGCCGCGCGCCGCAGCGCACATGAATAAAGTTATACAGCCCGGCGCCGTGGGACATCGGCGCGGCATACAAGGCCGCGTCGTCGGGGCTGACCGGATCCACATCGGTGGGGTAACACAGCGACATCGCGATCAAGTTGCCGTGGGACAGCATCACGCCCTTGGAACGCCCGGTGGTGCCGGAGGTATAGAACAACCACGCCAGGTCCTGGTCCTGGCGCGGTACCGGTTGTTCCAAGGTCGGCCAGCCACGGGTCGGCGGCAGCGTGTGCCCGTCCAGTTCCTTGCAGCGTTGGGGCAAATCCCGCGACGAAAACACCTGGCCGCCGTCGGTAAAGATCAGACGGGCCTCGGCGTTGTCCGCGATCCATGCTGCTTCCGATGGATGCAGCTTGGCGTTGATCGGCACAGCCACCGCGCCCAGCCACCAGATGGCGTAGAGCAATTCGAGGTAATCACAGCTGTTCTTCATCAGCACCGCCACCGCATCACCCGGTACCAGGCCGTGTTGATCCACCAGGTGCGCGGCGCGTTGGCGCACATGGGCGGCAAAGGTGGCGTAGTCGGCCACTTGCCGCGTGCCCTCGAATAGCGCCGGGCGATGCGGGTCGCGGCGCTGGGTGTCATGCAGCCAGTTGGCGATGTTCATGGTTCAGCTCCTGCGCGCGTGCAGGACCGAGGCGTAGTTGGCCACGGCCATGCCGCCCATGTTGAACACCAGACCGAACTCCGGGTTGGGCACCGACAGGCCGATCGGCTCGCCGGTCAACTGGCGGAACGCCAAGGCATGCATCGACACACCAGTGGCGCCCACCGGATGCCCCTTGGCCTTGAGCCCACCAGAAAGGTTCACCGGCAGCCGCCCGCCCGCGCGCACCACGCCGCTGTCGAGCACGCGATGGCCCTCACCTTTGGGCGCCAAGCCCATGGCTTCGTAGATCAGCAGTTCGGCGATGGTGAAGCAGTCATGCACCTCGGCGAAACTCAGGTCGGCTAGGGTGATATTGGCCCCGCGCAGCGCCGAGTGAATCGCCCGTTGCGGGCCTTCAAAGGCCAGGATGTCGCGCTGGGCGATGGGCAGGCAGTCGTTGACTTGCGTCATCGAGCAGATCTGCACATCCCGGCGAAACGCCCGCGCGCGCTTGGGCGAGGCAAGGATGATCGCGGCGGCGCCGTCGCTGATCAGCGAGCAATCGGTGAGGCGCAGCGACTCGGCCACAAACGGGTTGCTCTTGGACACATTGTTGCAGTGCTCAAAATCCATCACCCGGTGCATCTGCGCCAACGGGTTGGCCATGGCATTGGAGTGGTTCTTGGTGGCGATGGCCGCCATCGAGCCCAACGGGCAGTGGTAGCGCTCGGTGTATTGGCGTGCCGCACGGCCAAACAGTTGTGGGAAGCTCAAGCCGGCTTCGGCCGGATCGTTCTGATAGCCGGCGCCGGCCAGGGCCTGGGTGACCTCAGCGGTGGACGTGTGGGTCATCTTCTCGGCGCCCACCACCAGCACCAGTTCGGCGCTGCCGGAGAGGATCGCGTTAATCCCCGCCTGGATCGCCGCGGAGCCGGACGCGCAGGCGTTTTCACAACGGGTGGACGGCTTGAAGCGCAGGCCAGGGTCGGCCTGCAGCAGCAAGGACGAGGCAAAGCCGTCAGGCACCAGCCCCGAGTTGAAGTGGCCAAGGAACAACGCATCGATTTCTGACGCATCAATAGCCGCGTCCGTCAGGGCTTCGCGGGTGACCTGCACGATCAGGTCTTCAAGGGTGGTGCCTTCCAGGCGACCAAAGCGTGAGTGACCGGCGGCAACAATGGAGACGCAATCAGCTGGCATAATCAATTTCTTCTGTTTTTGGTGCGAAGATTACCTACAATGACGCACCGCCGGGCAGTCGCCAATTCGTGTAACTACTTACATGGATAAGTAGCCCAAGGTGAGAAAAGCAACGAGGCAGGATGCCCAATGAACGCGTTTACACAGCAACTCCAAGATATCGAGCGCCTGGCGTTCCAACTGTCCCCTGCCCCGCAACTGGTCACCAACAACCGCGTGATCATCGACTGCAACGAAGCCTTCTTGCAGTTGTTCGGCTATGCGCGCGACGCCTTGCTCAACCAACTGACCCTGCTGATCTACCCGTCCCAGGCCGACTACCACGCCATCGGCAAGCGCAGCCACGACTGGCTGCTCGACAGTAAAAACGGCCGTTACTCCGACGAACGCTTCATGCAGCACAAAAACGGCGAAGTGTTCTGGGCCAAGTCCCACGGCTACACCCTGACGCCCAAAGACCCGTTCAAACTGATGATCTGGCACTTCGAACGCCTGGACCGCACCCACCAAGGCACCGGCGACCTCACGCCACGGGAGCGGGAAGTGGCGATGCACATCGTCAACGGCCTCAAATCCAAGGAAATCGCCCAACGCCTGACAATCTCCCACCGCACGGTGGAGGTGCACAGGGCGCGGCTGATGAAGAAACTTGAGGTCAAAAACAGTGTGGAGTTGGTGTCGAAGATGATTTTCGTTGGCGGACGTGCCTGGTTATAGCCAGGCATTACCCGGCCGCCGCCCAGCCCTGCGTCCCTCGATCCAGTCCCTGCTCAACGCCTGCGTGCTTTTCCAGGCCCCCGAATTTGATAGCCACACAGGAACCGCATCATGACGGTCAACGTTTCACACACTCTCATCGACAAGCGCATTGCGCGCCTGACATTCAGCAACCCCAGCCAGCGCAATGCCCTTAGCGCGCAACTGCTCGACAGCCTGGATGAGCGCCTGATCGCCCTCGCCGCCCAGCGCGTCGGCGTGGTAATACTCGGCGCCGACGTCGGCCAGACCGTGTGGAGCGCCGGCCACGATATCGGCGAAGTGGCCCGCGACCGCGACCCCGTGGCCTACGGTAAACCGCTGGAACGCGTACTGCGGCGCATCCGTGCCTACCCCGGCGTGGTCATCGCCTTAATCTCGGGCTCGGCCTGGGGCGGCGCCGTGGACCTGGCCATGAGTTGCGACATGGTGATCGCCGACCACAGCGCCAGCTTCGCCATGACCCCGGCCAACATCGGCCTGCCCTACACCACCAGCGGCCTGCTGCGTTTCTTCAACAACTTGCCGATTCATGTGCTCAAGGAAATGTTCTTCTGCGCCCAGAAACTCGACGCCGAACGCGCCGAACGCTTCGGCGTGATCAACCGGCTGGTGCCCACCGACGCCCTGGAAGCCACTGCCCTGGAATACGCCCAAGGCATCGCCGCCAAGGCCCCATTGGCGATTCAGGCAGTGAAAGAGCAATTGCGCATCCTCGAAGACCTGCAACCGATGCCCGTGCACGCCATGGAACAAATCGCCGAGCTACGCCGCCAGGCCTGCGCCAGTGCCGACTTTAGTGAAGGACTGGCAGCGTTTGCCGAACGGCGCCCAGCGGTATTTGAAGGGCGTTGATGGTTTTTTCATAGTTGATCGTCTATGCTGCGGCCCTTCGTTGGGGAGTAACCGGCTTCTGACCTGCTCAGAAGCGTTCGTATCAACATATTCGGCAACCTGCCGTGGTACGAACACCGTTGTGGTTGGTGAGACCAGCGACACATCCATGCCTAAAGTCGGGCGTGTGGTTGTGTCGTTGACTCATATAGCCCGACTGGAAGCCTCACCGTGAACCCTATTTCCCTTATCCTTCTCGCCCTGGCCATGTCCACGGACGCCTTTGCGGCGGCCATCGGCAAAGGCTCCAGCCTGCACAAACCCCGCTTTATCGAAGCCCTGCGCGTCGGTTTGATCTTTGGTGTGATCGAAGCCATCACGCCCATGATCGGCTGGGCCATCGGCCATGCCGCGACCCGCTGGGTCGAAGACTGGGACCACTGGATCGCCTTTACCCTGCTGGTCGCGCTGGGTTTGCACATGATTTACAACGGGCTCAAGGTGGACGATGACGAGGTTGAGAAACCGACGCAGCACTCGTTCATGATCCTGGCTGTCACTGCCTTTGCTACCAGTATTGATGCGCTGGCGGTGGGCGTAGGCTTGGCGTTTGTCGACGTGAATATCCTGGTGGCTTCGGCGGCTATTGGTCTGGCAACCATGACCATGGTGACCATCGGCATGATGCTTGGGCGGGTGTTGGGTACAGTGGTGGGCAAGCGCGCTGAGATGGTGGGTGGCGTGGTGTTGATGCTGGTGGGTGCGACTATTTTGTATGAGCATCTTTCGGCCTGAAAAAACACAAGCACCCGCAACGCCGAGGCCGGCTGGCAGTCGACCTGATTTTGAAGGCTGAACCCAATCAAATATGGGAGCGGGGGGGCTTATTTGTGACTGACCCAGCGCATTCGCGAGCAACCCGCCCCCACAAAAAGCAAAGGTGCTATCAAGCCGCGTGGCTTTCCTTCTTCAAACTCTCCATATCAATCACAAAGCGATACTTCACATCACCCTTGAGCATCCGCTCGTACGCCTCGTTAATGCCCTGAATATCAATCATCTCAATGTCCGAGACGATCTTATGCTTGGCGCAGAAATCCAGCATGTCCTGGGTCTCCTGAATGCCACCAATCAACGACCCGGCCAGGCTGCGGCGCTTGAAAATCAGGTTAAACACCGATGGCGACGGGTGCGGGCTGTCAGGCGCACCCACCAGAGTCATGGTGCCGTCACGCTTGAGCAGATTGAGAAACGCATCCAGGTCGTGCGGCGCCGCGACGGTGTTGAGAATGAAGTCCAGGCTGTTGGCAACCTTGGCCATTTCATCCGGGTTCTTCGACACCACCACTTGGTCAGCCCCCAAACGCAGCCCATCTTCACGCTTGTTCGGCGAGGTAGTGAACAACGTGACATGCGCACCCATGGCATGCGCGATCTTCACCGCCATATGCCCTAGCCCACCGAGGCCGACTACACCGACTTTCTTGCCAGGGCCAACCTTCCAGTGATGCAGCGGCGAGTACGTGGTGATCCCGGCGCACAGCAGCGGCGCCACAGCCGCCAGGTTCGAATCATCGTGGGAGATACGCAATACAAACTTCTCCTTGACCACGATGCTGTCCGAGTAGCCGCCAAAGGTATTTTCACCGCCGAACACCGGGCCGTTGTAGGTGCCGGTAAAACCGTTCTCGCAGTATTGCTCCTCGCCCTCGGCGCAGGACGCGCAATGCTGGCAGCTGTCGACCATACAACCGACACCGGCCAAATCACCGACCTTGAATGTCTTTACATCGGCGCCGACGGCCGTGACGCGACCGACGATTTCATGGCCGGGCACCGACGGGTACAACGTGTTGTGCCACTCGTTGCGCGCGGTGTGCAGGTCGGAGTGGCAGACGCCGCAATAAAGAATGTCGATCTGGACGTCATCGGCGCCTGGCGCGCGGCGCTCGAAAGTAAAGGGTTTGAGTGCATCCTTGGAATCCCGCGCGGCGTAGCTGTATGTCTTGGCCATTTGGTTCACCTGTTGAACTGACGGTAGAGGTCAGTGGACCAATATAGACGCGGAACCGTTCAACCGAGCACATGCATACAAGCCCTTCGTCCGGTTTAACGCAACAGTAACGCCGAGCTTTTGCCCCCTGACCCAAGGAGTTTTCCATGAGCACATTCGTTGTCAACGACGGTACCCAGATCTACTTCAAGGACTGGGGCAGCGGTAAACCCGTGTTGTTCAGCCATGGCTGGCCGCTGGATGCCGACATGTGGGAATACCAGATGGAATACTTGAGCAGCCGTGGCTTTCGCACCATCGCCTTCGACCGCCGAGGTTTTGGCCGCTCCGACCAACCGTGGACCGGTAACGACTACGACACGTTCGCCGACGATATCGCCCAACTGATCGAACACCTTGACCTCAAGGACGTGACGCTGGTGGGCTTCTCCATGGGTGGCGGTGATGTGGCGCGCTACATCGCACGCCATGGCAGCGCCCGTGTGGCGGGCCTGGTGCTGCTGGGCGCAGTGACGCCGATTTTCGGCCAAAAACCGGATTACCCACAGGGCGTGCCGACTGAAGTGTTCGACGGCATCAAGGCTGGGCTACTGCAAGACCGCGCGCAATTTATCAGCGACTTCAACACGCCGTTCTATGGCATCAACAAGGGCCAGAAAGTCTCCCAGGGCGTACTGACGCAGACCCTGCAGATCGCGCTGCTGGCGTCGCTCAAATCCACGGTGGATTGCGTCACTGCATTCTCCGAGACGGACTTTCGCCCGGATATGGCCAAGATCGACGTGCCGACCCTGGTGATCCACGGTGACGGCGACCAGGTCGTGCCGTTCGAGACCACGGGTAAAGTCGCGGCCGAGATGATCAAAGGCGCGCAGTTGAAGGTGTACAAGGATGCGCCACACGGCTTCGCAGCCACCCACACCCAGCAGTTGAACGAAGACTTGTTGGCGTTCCTGAAGCGCTAAACACCCCTTTGGCCGGGCTTGCCCTAATGCCGTTCAGTTAAGCGAACGCAATGCCCAAAGCAGCGAAGATTAAATGTGGGAGCGGCGGTGCGACGATTCGACTTGCCCGCGATGACGTCGGCCCAGCAAACATTGATGTTGACTGACCCACCGCTTTCGCGGCAAGCCCGCTCCCACAGGGGGCTGCGCTACTGCGGCATAGGGCTTGCCCGCTTGCAACGATAAGCTCGCTAGCCGCTAAGCGATCAGGGCTTGGCGACCTTCCAGGCTCCGTCCATTTTGCCGTCGCCGGTCATGTCACCGGCCTTCTTGTCCATAACGAAGGTGTAGAGCGGCTTGCCGCTGTAGGCCCCCACACCCAGCAGTTGAACGAAGACTTGTTGGCGTTCCTGAAGCGCTAAACACCCTCACCTTGTTTTTGGCCGGGCTTGCCCGGCTTTTTTTGTTAGATGCCGCCCTTCGATAGGATGCTGCTGAACCGGCGACTGCCCGACGCGGTCCCAACTCATACGCTCATCGCTGCAGGTAATCGCAAATGTCGCTCCCTAAAGAAATGACCCTGATCGAAATCACCACCCCCGGTGGCCCTGAGGTCTTGCAACCGCGTCGAGCCGACGTGCCGGTGGCAGGCCCAGGCGAGATCCTGATTCGTGTACACGCGGCTGGGGTCAACCGCCCGGACGCCTTGCAGCGCGCAGGCAAGTACCCGATGAAGCCGGGCATGAGCCCGATCCCTGGCCTGGAAGTGGCCGGTGAAGTGGTCGCGCTGGGCGCCGGTGTGAATGAGTACGCGATTGGCGACAAGGTCTGCGCCCTGACCAATGGCGGCGGTTATGCGCAGTTTTGCGCCGTACCTGCGAGCCAGGCGTTGCCGATCCCGGAGGGCATGGACTGGGTTCAAGCCGCGGCCGTGCCGGAAACCTTCTTCACCGTCTGGGCCAACCTGTTCGGCCTCGGTGGCGCGCACAAAGGCCAGCGCGCCTTGATCCATGGCGGCACCAGCGGCATCGGCACCACCGCGCTGATGCTCTGCCGCGAGTTCGGCATCCACGCCTTCGCCACCGCCGGCAGTGCCGACAAATGCGCGGCAATTGCCAAGCTGGGCGCCGAGCCGATTAACTACCGCGAGCAAGACTTCGCCGACGTCATCGCCAAGAAAACCGGCGACAAGGGCGTGAATGTGATCCTCGACATCATGGGGGCCTCGTATCTGAACAACAACCTCAAGGCCCTGGGCATGGACGGGCATTTGGTGATGCTGGGTTTCCTCGGCGGCGGCAAGGCCAACGATGTCGACCTGCTGACCATCCTCGGCAAACGCGCCGTCATCACCGGTTCGCTGCTGCGCGCACGTTCCAAGGACGAAAAAGCCGCCATCGCCGAACAACTGCGCGAATACGTGTGGCCGGTGCTGTCGGCCGGGCGCTGCCTGCCGATCATCGACAAGGTCTACGAATACACCGACGCCGCCCAGGCCCATGCACGGATGGAAGGCGGCGACCATATTGGCAAGATTGTGTTGCGGGTGGAGTGTCGCTACACCGGGTAATCGGTATAGCCCAGCGCCGAGCCGCCGTACATGCCTTCCGCCCGCAGCGGGTTCAGCGGCCAGCCGTTAAAGAGCCGCTGCGGCAAGTCCGGGTTGGCAATGAACGGGCGCCCGAACGCAATCAAGTCCGCCAGCCCCGCCTCTACCAATGCCGCACCACGCTCAGCGGTGTAGCGACCAGCGTAGATGATCCGCCCACTGAACGTGCTGCGCACGGCCCGGCGGAAGGTTTCTGGCAAGTCGGGGGCGTTGTCCCAGTCGGCTTCAGCGATGGATACGTAGGCAATCCCCGACGCTTCGAGCACCTTGATCGCTTCGATGTAGGTGTGATGCGGGTCCTCTTCCACCAGGCCGATGTAGACGCGGTCCTGGTCGGTGCCGCTGAACAGCGGTGAAAAGCGCACACCGAGGCGCTCCGGCCCGGCTACGGCGGTCACGGCTTCGACGATTTCGCGCAGAAAACGCAGGCGGTTATGCAGCGAACCGCCGTACTCGTCGTCACGCTGGTTGGCGTGGGCCGAGATGAACTGGTTGACCAGATAACCATTGGCGGCATGTATTTCCACGCCATCAAAGCCGGCATCCAACGCATTGCGCGCGGCCTGGGCGTAATGCCCTACCAACTCCTCAATTTCCAGTGTGCTCAACGCACGCGGTACGGGCGGCTGCATCAACTCGCCCACACCTGGCCCGGTTTCGATAAAAGCTTTCGCTTGCAGCGCCGCAAGGGCAGACGGCGCAACCGGTGCGGCGCCCTCCGGTTGCAGCGCGTTATGGGACACGCGGCCAACGTGCCAGAGCTGGGCGAAGATCACCCCACCTTCGGCATGCACCGCCTCGGTGACTGTGCGCCAGCCATCGATCTGCGCCGGGCTGTAGATACCCGGCGTCCAGGCGTAACCCTGGCCGCGCGGCTCGATCTGCGTGCCTTCGCTGACCATGAAACCGGCCGTGGCGCGCTGGCGGTAATACTCGGCCATCAGGTCAGTGGCGATATCGCCGGGTTGCGCGCTGCGTTGACGGGTCAGGGGCGGCAAAACAACACGGTTATTCAAGGTGTGGTGACCCAGTTTTACCGGGGTATTCAAACGACTAGTCATGTAAAAACGTCCAAATTCGAGGCGAGCGAAAACATTGGCGGCTCTTAAGAGCCGCCAACCAATCCAGCGATTAATTAATTTATTCGGTGAGTTTCAGCAGTGCCTTGGCCACATCACTGGAACTGGCAGGGTTCTGCCCGGTGACCAGCAAGCCATCTTCAAGCACAAAGGATTGCCAATCAGCGCCCTTTTCATAGTGGCCGCCGAGCGCCTTGAAATCATCTTCAATCAGGAACGGCACCACATCGGTCAAGCCCACAGCGGCCTCTTCGGCGTTGGAGAAGCCGGTAACACGGCGACCCTTGACCAGCGGCTCACCATTGACCGCCTTGACGTGACGCAGCGCGCCCGGCGCATGGCACACAAAGCCGATGGGCTTGCCGGCACGCTCAAAGGCTTCGATCAGTGCGATCGAGGTGTCTGACTCGGCCAAGTCCCACAATGGCCCATGACCACCTGGGTAGAACACCGTGTCGAAGTCGTCGGCGTTGATCGATTCCAGCTTGACGGTGCTGGCCAGCGCCTGCTGGGCCGCCGGGTCGGCAGCAAAGCGGCGGGTTTGCTCGGTCTGTGCATCCGGCTGGTCGCTGACCGGGTCCAGCGGAGGTTGGCCGCCGGCCGGGGATGCCAGTACCAGTTCGGCGCCGGCGTCCTTAAACGTGTAATAGGGAGCAGCAAACTCTTCGAGCCAGAAGCCGGTTTTACGACCGGTATTGCCAAGCTGGTCGTGAGAGGTCAGTACCATTAATACTTTCATTTTCCAGTGCCTCGATCGATGTGATTGTCAGTAGGTTCAGGGCAACCCAACAGCTGTCGGGTCATCAGCAGCGCCTGGTCAAAAGGTGCAGATGTTCGGGTGATCTTGCTCATGACGCTGGTCCCCAACCACAACGCATACAGGCGTTGGGCCAGGCTTTCGGGGTGTTGCCGGACCGTCAGCGAGCCGTCTTCGATGCCGCTCTGCAAGGCCTCGGCAAGCAAGGCGATGGTGCGTGCGGTGCCGCGCTGCAGGGCCAAACGCATCGGCTCTGAAAGGTCTGACACCTCAGCACCGAGTTTGACGGCAAGGCATTTGCCCGCGTCGGTGCAGCCGGTCTGATTGTCGATCCAGGTGTGCCAATAGCGCATTAACCTGGCGGCTGCAGACAGCTCGGTGTGCTGGAACAGTTGCTCTATGCCTTTCACGTAGTGGTCGAAATAGGTATCGAGCAGGACAACGCCGAACGCATCTTTGGAGTTGAAGTAGTGATAAAACGAACCTTTCGGTACATCGGCGGCTTGCAGTATTTCGTTCAACCCCACCGCAGAAAACCCTTTGCGGCTCACCAGCAATTGCGCCGAATCCAGAATCGTCTGCCTTGCACTTTTAGTTGCATTAGTCATCGTTCATCCCGTCCGATTAGACCAGTCGTCTAGTTCGTTGAGGGGATGTTAGGCGTCGAGAAAAACTTCAACAATGTCATATCCGCAAGGATTCCGGACATGACACAAAGTCGGTTGCCGTTTTCCTGGCACCCGCCGACAATCGCCTCTCCCGCGCCCCTTGGAGAATGACGATGCACAGCGTTGCGCTGATGGTTTACCCGAACTTCCAATCCCTGAGCCTCAGCCTGGGCTCGGTGTTCGAGTGCGCGAACCTGCTGCGCGGCGAGCCGGCCTATGAGTTCCACCTGGTGTCGGAGAGTGGCGGCGCGGTCATGACCTCCCAGGGCTTTTCGGTGAATACCACGCCGATCCGGCCGCAGGGCTACGACACCTTGATTGTCAGCGGCTACCTGGAGTTTCGCCTGCCCGAGGCCAACCTGCTGGAATTGGTCAAGGCCGCCTCCGCGCAGTCGCGCCGCGTGGCCTCGCTGTGCATGGGCATTTTCGTTTTGGCCGAAGCCGGTTTACTTGAAGGCAAGCGCACCACCACCCACTGGATTCACGCGCCGGCATTTCGCAAGCGCTACCCGGATATCCAGCTGGAAGAAGACAAACTGTTTGTGGTCGACGGCCAGGTCTGGACCGGCGCTGGCATGAGCGCCGGGGTGGACCTGGCGTTGGCGATGGTAGAGGCCGACCTGGGCTGCGACCTCGCCCGGCGTATCGCGCGCAAACTGGTGATTGCCCAGCGCCGTGGCAGTGAGCAATCGCAACTGTCAGCGCTATTGGAGCTGGACCCCAAGTCCGACCGCGTACAACTGGCCCTGGCCTATGCCCGCGAGAACCTCACCCACGACCTGTCGGTGGAAGCCCTGGCCGACGTGGCCCGGCTGAGCCCGCGCCAATTCAGCCGGGTATTTCGCGAAGAAACCGGGCAGACACCGGCCAAGGCCATCGAGTCGCTGCGCGTGGAAGCTGCGCGGGCGATGATGGAAACCAGCCGTCACCCGGTCGAGGTGGTCGCCCGCGAAACCGGCTTTGGTGATCGCGAGCGCATGCGCCAGGCGTTTCTGCGCGCGTTCGGGCAGCCGCCGCAGGCGATGCAGCAGGTGTTGTTCAATCCGAGTTAGACGCAATGCCGCCGTGCCCTGGGATCATCCTCCAGCTCAATCATCTGCGCCGGGCGCGGCAGGTCGTCCAGTACGGCGCGCCAGAATACCTGGGACACTTCGTCCTGATCGTAAAAGCGCACCAGCCAATTGGCCTCGCCACTGCTCAATACCTGAGTGGCGATGGCACGGCCGATGCCTTTGCGGCGGTAGCGTTTGAGAATGAACAGGTCGGCCAGTTCCAGCGCATTGATACCCGGTAACTCGCTGCCTTCAATCAGCAGGAAGCCGGCGATATAACCATCCACCAGCAGCAGGTTGGCGCTCCATTGCGGGTCTTGCCAGTAGCGGGTCAGGTGCTCGTCGTGGATGTAGAAACGGCCGTCCGCCTCGACATCTTCCTGCTCCCAATCCGAGGATTCGTAGGCGTAGTACTGGTAAAGATTACGGATCAGCTCAGACGCATCGGGGCCGGTCTGGATCAATTCGACGGTGGTTTCAGGCATGGGGCTCTCGGTCAAAAATGCAGGCCTCCATTGTTCACAAAAGAGTAGCGCAGGCCAATACATTGCATAACCTTTCTATTTGCTGAACCGATTGCGGATTTGTCTGGGGCGGACCAAATTCTTGAAACATTTAGAATAAACTTTGTCCAACCCGCTGTTTTCTCAAGCCCCTTTTGCAAGGACATGTACTTTGACCAATGTCTGTTCCGCCGGCCTGGATGTGGGCTTTGCCTCCCTGGACTACCTGCAGATCTTCATCCTGGGCGTGATCCAGGGCATAACTGAGCTGTTGCCGGTGTCGTCCACCGCGCACATGCGCGTGGTACCCGCCCTGCTCGGCTGGCAAGACCCGGGCTCGGCGTTTTCGGCAGCCATGCAGTTGGCGGCGCTGGCGGCGGTGGTCAGCTATTTTTGGCGCGATGTGCGCCAGGTCACCACCGGTAGCATTGGCGCAGTGCGCCGGGGCGACTACAACGACCGCTGGTTCAAGCTGGCCGTGGCGATTGTGTTGGCAACCATCCCGATTGGGATTGCCGGCCTGGCGCTGTCTTCGACCTTGAATACCTGCAACTCGCCGTTGCGCGGCCTGATGGTGATCGGGATTGCCTGCGTGGTGATGGCGGTGCTACTCGCAGTCGCCGAGCTGCGTGCACGCCACACCCGCGAGATGAGCCAGATGCGCCTGCGCGACGCACTGATCGTCGGCATTGCACAGATTGGCGCGCTGATTCCCGGCGTGTCGCGTTCCGGTTCCACCCTGACCGCCGCGCTGTTCCTCAACTTCAAGCGGGAAGAAGCCGCGCGCTTTTCCTTCCTGCTGGGCCTGCCCGCCATCGCCCTCGCCGGCTTGAAAGAATTGTGGGTGCTGCTGCACGCAGACCTGCCCGCCCATGCTTGGTCGCACTTGATCTTTGGCCTGGTGGTCGCCAGCATCTCGGCGTTCTTCGCGATCTGGGGCCTGATGAAGTTCCTGGAGCGGTTCTCCACCTGGCCGTTCGTGATCTACCGCGCGCTGTTGGGGATCTTCCTGATCGTGGCGGTCAGCACCGGGCTGTTGAGTTAAGCCGCATTGAGCTAATACCGCCGGCCTGTGGTGACAGATTGGCACCCGCGCCAGACGGCGACGGGCGACAGAAGCCGTTACCGCCGCAACGGATATGTACTCAGTCCAAATCACTCGCATCATGCCGCTCACGCAACTGCTCCGCAGGCTCCCCAGAAACCCGATTCACCCGCCGCCCCCGCTGCACCGCCGGCCTCGCCTCAATCGCCTCAGCCCAGCGCAGCACATGTTTATATTCATGCACCGACAGAAACTCCGCCGACGCCCCATACAAACGGCCTTTGACCAACCCACCATACCAAGGCCAAATCGCAATATCGGCAATGGTGTACTCGTCCCCGGCAATATACTCACTCACCGCCAAACGCTGATCCAGCACATCCAGCTGACGCTTGGTCTCCATGGCAAACCGATTGATCGCGTACTCCATCTTGCTCGGCGCATACGCATAAAAATGCCCAAACCCACCGCCCAGATACGGCGCGCTGCCCATCTGCCAGAACAACCACGACAAACACTCCGCACGCGCCGCAGGTTCGGTGGGGAAGAACGCCCCAAACTTCTGCGCCAGGTACTGCAAAATCGCACCCGACTCAAACACCCGAATCGGCGTATCACCACTGCGATCCAGCAATGCCGGGATCTTCGAGTTCGGGTTCACCGCAACAAAGCCGCTGCCGAACTGATCACCGTCACCGATCTTGATCAACCATGCATCGTATTCCGCGCCGGCATGCCCCAGGGCCAACAGCTCTTCCAGCAGAATCGTGACCTTCTGCCCATTGGGCGTGGCCAGGGAATACAGTTGCAGTGGGTGCTTGCCGACCGGCAGTGCCTGCTCATGCGTGGCACCGGCGATAGGCCGGTTGATGCTGGCAAAGGTGCCGCCGCTTTCGCTGTCCCAGGTCCAGACTTTCGGAGGTACGTACTCGGTCATGCTGACTTCTCCTTGGTTTAAATAGGGTTCGACGCAGCCAATTGAGCCACGTTCCACCCGTCACCCAGCGCTTTGATCAGCGCCTACATTAGCGCTCAATGGCTGAGTTTGCAGGTGTAATTCGCTGCAGCGCCGCCAATTGGGCAGTCACCACATCCAGGTAAGCCACGGCGCGCTGGCGATAACGCGAGGTCGAACGGTCTTCGGCATAGTGCGCCGCAGCGCAGGAAGATAGCTTGCTCACACCGTTGGCACGCCGCCAATTGGGCAGTCACCACATCCAGGTAAGCCACGGCGCGCTGGCGATAACGCGAGGTCGAACGGTCTTCGGCATAGTGCGCCGCAGCGCAGGAAGATAGCTTGCTCACACCGTTGGCAGACGCCACCATTCGCAGCCCCAACTGGGCCCTCTTGACCCATCGCGACAGTGAGCATGATCCGCTCGCGCGCCGCTTTACCGAGTGGCTGCTGACCCATTTACAGGCAGAATCAACATGAGCGACCGCCTCGAAGACATCCTCGCCGACCACCTGCACGTGGTGTTCTGCGGCATCAACCCGGGCAAAGGCTCCGCCGCGCTCGGCCAGCACTTTGCCAATCGCAGCAATCGCTTCTGGCGCACGTTGCATTTGGCTGGTTTTACGCCCCATGAGATTCGCCCGCAGGATGGCACCACACTGTTGCAGTATCACTGCGGGCTAACCACGCTGGTGGAGCGGCCGACGGCCAGCGCGGGGGAATTGGCGCGGCATGAATTCAAGGAGGCGGCGACGGCGTTTGAACAGAAAATCCACCGCTGCCAGCCGCGCGTCATCGCGTTTCTCGGCAAAGTCGGCTATAGCGCGTTGTCCGGCCAACAGCAGATTGAGTGGGGGCCGCAAGCGCAGTTATTCGGTGGCGCGTCGGTATGGGTGCTGCCCAACCCCAGCGGGCGCAACCTGGCGTTCAGCCTGGACCAACTCGTGCAGGCCTATCAACAACTGCGCGAGGCTATTGCGCAGGCCGCCGCCGTGCCCTTAATCTCGTGAGACCACCCCCCTGAGAGCAATGGAGGCTTCATGAAACTGGTCGGCATGCTGGACTCGCCTTACGTGCGTCGCGTGGCAATTTCCCTGGAGCTGTACGGCGTGGACTTTGTGCACGAGCCTCTCTCGGTATTCAGCACCTACGCCGAGTTCTCCAAGATCAACCCGGTGGTCAAGGCGCCCACGCTGGTGCTGGATGATGGAACGGTGCTGATGGATTCCAGCCTGATCCTGGATTACTTCGACACCCTGGCGCCGCCCGACAAGAAACTTCTGCCACACACCGCCGACACCCGCGCCAAGCACCTGCAAGTGCTCGGGCTGGCCCTGGCGGCCTGTGAGAAAACCGTACAGATCGTCTACGAACACCACCTGCGCCCCGCGGAGAAACTGCACGAGCCGTGGCTCGAGCGGGTGACCGAGCAGTTGTTGGCCGCTTATTCACTGCTGGAAAAACACCTGGCCCAGGCTACCGGCGAACACCTGAACCAGGCCGCGCTGACGGCGGCCGTGACCTGGTCGTTCACCCAACTCAAGCTGCCGACGGCGCTCAAGGCTGATGCGTTTCCCAACCTGCAACGCCACGCCAGCCAACTGGAACAACATCCGGCCTTCAGGAAGTACCCCATCGAATAACCGGCTTACACCCAACCGCCATCCACAATAAAGTTCTGCGCCGAACACATCGCCGACACGTCGGAGGCAAGAAACAACGCCATGTTGGCGATGTGTTCCGGCAGCACACTGCCCGGCAGGCACTGGCTGCGGCTGATCAACTCCCTGGCCGCATCGTCTACCCACATCGCCAGCTGTTTTTCCGTCATGACCCAGCCCGGCACCAAGGTGTTGACCCGGATGCGGCTGGGGCCCAGTTCCCGCGCCAGCGCCCGGGTCATGCCGTGGGCTGCGGCTTTGCTGGCGGCGTACACCGGGTAGCCGGCGGACGCCATCATCCAGCCGACCGAGCCCAGGTTGATGATCGCCCCGCCACCGGCGGCCTTCATCATCGGCACCAGCGCCTTGGCGGCAAAAAAGGCGTGCTTGAGGTTGACCGCGATCAGCCGGTCGAACATGTCCGAATCGACTTCTTCCAGGGTGTGACGCACGTCGTTGGCCGCATTGTTGACCAGCACGGTGATCGGCCCCAGCGATTGCTCAAAGCGTGCTATCGCCGCCTTGTAGGCGATCTCATCGGTGATGTCGCACCACACGAACTCCACGGTGTGCCCCTGGTCACTCAACAGCGCCGCCAGCCGCTCGCCCTGGCTTTGCGCGCGGTCCACGAAGGCCACCTTGGCGCCCTGCGCGGCAAAGGCGCGCACCATGAATTCGCCAATGCCTGAGGCACCTCCAGAAATCAATACGGTCTTACCCTTGAGGTCAGGATAAACGGCCTGTTCAGTACTCATATAACGATTGCCTCGATCAATTAGTCTTATTTTATTTTGCGAAACTGGCGTTAAAGGCTATAAATTCGCTGTCAACTCGACGAAATATCGCACATTAGTAGAACTATTCCACTCAAAACAACAAAAGGAAGTTCGACCATGAAGCACCCTAGACATCTGCTTTCAGGCCTCGCCTTGTCCATGTTGATCGCCAGTGGCAGCGCCCAGGCGGCCGGGCTGAGCAGTGAACACAAGCCTTTCGGCAAAACCAATGACGGCACCGCCGTCGAGCAATACATCTTGCGCAACAGCCATGGCATGCAAGCCACGGTGATCACTTACGGCGGTGTGTTGCAGTCGCTGAAAGTGCCGGACAAAAACGGCAAGGTCGATGACGTGGTACTCGGCTTCGATGACGTGCAGGGCTATCAGGGCGGCACCGCATTTTTTGGCGCGACCATTGGCCGTTTCGGCAATCGGCTGGCCGGCGGTGCCTTCGAACTCGACGGCAAACGCTACCAGGTGCCGCTCAACGATGGCCCCAACTCGCTGCATGGCGGCGCCCAGGGTTTTGACAAACACGTGTGGCAAGCCGAACCAGTCAAGGGCAAGGATTCGGTCGGCGTGAAGCTGAGCTACCTGTCCAAGGACGGCGAAATGGGCTTCCCGGGCAACTTGAAAACCGAGGTCACCTACAGCCTCAACGATAACAACGAACTGCACATCGACTACAAGGCCACCACCGACAAACCCACGGTGCTGAACCTCACCAACCACAGCTACTTCAACCTTGCCGGCGCGGGCAATGGCGACATCCTCAAGCAAGTGGCGACCTTGCACGCCAGCCACTACACGCCAGTGAACGCCACCTTGATTCCGACGGGCGAACTGGCGCCGGTCAAAGGCACGCCGATGGACTTCCTCACACCGACGCCTATCGGCCAGCGCATCAAGGACGAGCATCCACAGCTCAAATTCGCCGAGCCGAAACAAGGTGGGTTTGACTTCAACTGGGCACTGGACACCCAAGGCAACATCAAGCAACTCGCCGCCGAGGTGCACGACCCCGCGTCCGGCCGACGTTTGCAGCTCTACACCACCGAGCCTGGCGTGCAGTTCTATACCAGCAACTTCCTGGATGGCACGGTGAAGGGCAAAGCCGGCAAGGCGTATGCGCACTGGAGCGCGTTTACCCTGGAGACCCAGCACTTTCCGGATGCGCCGAACCAGCCCACATTCGCCTCGACCCGGTTGAACCCGGGGCAGACTTATAGCCAGAACACCGTGTTCAAATTCTCCGCTGATTAAACTGTGGGCGCAGGCAAGCCTGCGCCCACATTTGATTGCCTCAGTTCCAGAGGCCGATTTTTTCCAGTTCCTGCTTGAAGTTCTCACGGGTGATCAGCACGCAAGCCCGGGCCGAGCAAACCCTCGACCTTGAGCGCCACCTCGCCGCGCTCACGTGGGCGGTAATCGTAGATGTCCTGAATATCGCGACCGACCATGCAGGTCACCAACTGGTCATGGGTCAGCGCGGCCATGTCGTCAAAGGTGCGCACGAAGCGGCCGTCCTTGAACACGGTGACGGCGTCGCAGATGCGGAACACTTCTTCCATACGGTGCGACACGTACAGCACCACTTTGCCCTCGTCACGCAGGCGCGTGATGATCGCCATCAAGCGGTCGATTTCGCGTGCCGACAGGCTGCTGGTGGGTTCATCGAACGCAATCACATGGGCGCCACGGGACAATGCCTTGGCGATTTCCACCAGTTGGCGCTGGCCCAGGGACAGGCACCAGCCCACATTCGCCTCGACCCGGTTGAACCCGGGGCAGACTTATAGCCAGAACACCGTGTTCAAATTCTCCGCTGATTAAACTGTGGGCGCAGGCAAGCCTGCGCCCACATTTGATTGCCTCAGTTCCAGAGGCCGATTTTTTCCAGTTCCTGCTTGAAGTTCTCACGGGTGATCAGCGTGACTTCGTCCATGGCGGTGTACTTCGGTGGTTCCTTGCCGGTGGTGACCCAGTCGAACATCATCTTCGCGGTGTTGTAGCCCTCAATGTGCGGGCTGGGCAGCATCGAGCCGAAGAAGCCGCTGTTGGCTTTCTTCAGTTCGCCGATGGCGTCGGTGCCATTGATGCCGATGCCGATCACATTGGCGGCGGCAAAACCGGCCGTTTCGGTAGCGCGTACGCCGCCCAGCACGGTGTTGTCGTTCATGCCGCCGATGATCAGGTTTTTCACGCCGCTGGGCAGCTTGACCAGTGCCGAGTTGGTGGCATCCATGCTGCCCGGCACGTCAAGGGTCTTGGCGGCGGTGAACACGATGTGGTCCTTGGGGAAGCCCGCGTCTTCGAGGGATTTGACCGAGCCATCGGTGCGCTTTTTACCGGTGTCGAGTTCATTGAAAGTGTTGATCACCGCATAGGTGTCCTTCCAGTCCCAGCCGCGTTTTTTCGCCTCGGCCGCCATCGCCGCGCCCTGCCTCTGGCCGACTTCGAAGGCGGCCATGCCCAGGTACGGCACGTCCTCCATGAAGTTGCCCTTGGCATCGACAAAACGGTCATCCACCGCAATCACTTTCAGGCCGTTGGCGCGGGCCTTGGCGACGATGGCCGGGCCCAGGGACACGTCCGGCGGGCAGATCACAAAGCCCTTGGCGCCGTTGGCCGCCAGGCTGTCGATGGCCGAGAGGGTTTTCTCGCCATCGGGCACGGCGATTTTGATCACGGTGAAGCCATGTTCCTTGCCGGCTTTTTCGGCAAAGGCCCATTCGGTCTGGAACCACGGCTCCTCCGCCTGCTTGACCAGAAAACCGATCTTCACTTCCTCGGCGGCCAGCAACAGGCCGCTCAGGCTCAGGGCCGACACCGCCGCAGCGGCGCAACATAGGGAACGGATACCACGACGACGATTCATACGGGTGACTCCTTGTTGTTGTTTTTGGGTCTTGGGTTTATCCGGCAAAGCGGTGACAGGGCGTGCCTGGCACATCGACCTCGATGGCCAGCACCGCGCCGTCCAGCGGGTGATCGAGTGGGCTGGCGGCGCTGGTGATGTAGAGGGTGGTGAGGTTGGGGCCACCGAATACGCAACTGGTGGGACGGCTGACGGGCAATTCGATAATCCGGTCCACGCCACCGTCCGGCGCCAGGCGCAGCAGGCAGCTGCCATCCCAGCGCGCGTTCCAGATATAACCTTGGCTGTCCATCGCCGAGCCGTCCGGCCCGCCACGTGAATGCGGACCGAACCATACCTGCGCCGGGTCGAGCTGGCCGCCCGCCTGGATCGAATGCCGGTAGAGCGTGCCATCCAGGCTGTCGCCAAAGTGCACTTGGCTACCGTCCTCGCTCCACAGCAAGGTATTGGGAATACCCAGGCCATGCAGCAGCGGCGTGACCTGCGCATCGGCATCAATGCGAAACAGGCCGCCGGAACGTCGGGTGATGGGCAGGTCTTCGCCGTGCTCGCCAATGTTGTTCTGCATGGTGCCCAGCCATAGGCGGCCCTGGGCATCGCAACGCGCTTCATTGCCACGGTTACCGGGTTGCGGGTCGGCCACGCACAGCAAGCTCAGGGCTTCGGTTTCCAGGTCCAGCCGATACACGCCGCTGCTCAGCGTGACCAACGCATCGCCACTTTCACAGGGAATGAAGGCCGAGACGTGCTCGGGCAGCTGCCAGATCTGCAAGTGCCCGCCCATCAGGCGCAGCGCCTGTTTGCCGGCGATATTCACCCAATACAGCGCCTGGGTCGGCACGTCCCAGAACGGGCCTTCGCCCAACTGCGCACGGTGCGCAGTAACTGCGGTACACGGCATAAAACCTCCTGGACTGGTGGTTACAGCGGGTCGCGAGATGGCATGCCATCCACCAGCCGTTGGATACGCAACGGGTTGGCGTTTTTTAACGCGTCGGGCAGCAGGCTATCAGGGTAATTCTGCAAGCACACCGGGCGCAGGAACCGGTCGATGGCCAAGGTGCCGACCGAGGTGCCACGGGCATCCGAGGTGGCCGGGTACGGGCCGCCATGCACCATCGAATCGCAGACTTCCACGCCGGTCGGGTAGCCGTTGAGCAGGATGCGCCCGACTTTCTGTTCCAGCAGTGGGGTGAGTTCGGCGAACTGCTGCAAGTCGTCGGGTTCGCCGATGATCGTGGCTGTCAGTTGCCCATGCAGGCCGTGCAAGGCGGCGCTGAGCTGGGCTTGGTCGGCCACCTCGACAAACACCGTGGTCGGGCCGAACACTTCTTCCTGCAGCACTTCATCGCCGTCGATCAGCAAAGCCACGTCGGCCTTGAACAGCTGCGGCTGCGCCTGATTGACCGCCTGGGCATTGCCCGCCAAGTGCTGAATGCCAGGGTGCGCCAAGAGTTTCTCCAGGCCTTTGCCATAGCTGCTCAAGGTGCCGGCGTTGAGCATGGTTTGCGCCGGCTGATCAGCGATCAGTCGCGCAACCTGCTGGGTAAACGCGGTGAACGGCGCCGACGCAATGCCGATCACCACACCAGGGTTGGTGCAAAACTGGCCACAGCCTTGCACCACCGAGGCGGTCAGGTCGCGAGCCACCGTGTCCGCCCGCGCCTGCAAGGCCTGTGGCAACACGATGACCGGGTTGATGCTCGACATCTCGGCAAACACCGGGATCGGCTGCGGGCGTGCCGCCGCCATGTCGCACAAGGCGCGGCCGCCCTTGAGCGAGCCGGTAAAACCGACAGCCTGGATCGCCGGGTGCTTGACCAGCGCCTCACCGACGCCAGCGCCGAAGATCATATTGAACACGCCCGCCGGCATCTCGGTGGCCTCGGCCGCGCGAATGATCGCATCGGCGACCTGCTCAGCCGTGGCCATATGCCCGCTGTGGGCCTTGAACACCACCGGGCAACCTGCCGCGAACGCCGCGGCGGTGTCGCCACCGGCGGTGGAAAACGCCAGGGGAAAGTTGCTCGCACCAAACACCGCCACCGGGCCCAGGCCAATGCGGTATTGGCGCAGGTCCGGGCGTGGCAGTGGCTGGCGGTCGGGCAAGGCCTGGTCGATGCGCGCGCCGTAGAAGTCACCGCGACGCAGCACCGTTGCGAACAGGCGCATCTGGCCGCTGGTGCGCCCGCGTTCGCCTTTGATACGCGCGGCAGGCAGCGCGGTTTCGCGGCAAACCAGCGCGACGAAGTCATCCCCCAGCGCGTCCAGCTCATCGGCGACGGCATCCAGGAACTGCGCGCGGCGCGAAGCACTCAGCGCACGGTAGGCGGGGTAAGCCGCTGCGGCGGCCTTGGCGGCGGCGTCGACCTCCGCCGGTGTGGCCTGGTAGAACGTCTGGGCCAAGGCTTCGCCGCTGCTGGCATCAATGCTTTGCAGGGTCACGCGGCCTTTGGCACTGCGCTGGCCGCCGATGTAGTTATGGCCGAGGAACTGGGGCATGGTGCTCTCCTTAAAGGGTGATGACATTGCCGGGCTCGAACGCAGCGCCGGCCTTGCCGACAGCGTTGACCAGCGGCGCGCCAAACTCGGCCTGGCTGATCTCGAACACATCGCCCGGTTGGGTACGTATACCGTCGGCGAATGACAGCGTGGCGGTGCCGAAGAAATGAATGTGCACGTCGCCCGGTGTCAGGAATTGACTGTATTTGAAGTGGTGATACTCAAGGTTTTCCAGGCTGTGGCACATATTCGCCTCGCCACTGAGGAATTCGTTCTGCCAGATCACCTGGCCGTCGCGCAGGATGCGGCTGGTGCCCGCCAGGTGCTGGGGCAACTCGCCCACGCGCAACTCAGGGCCATAGCTGCAACTGCGCAGTTTGGAGTGAGCCAGGTATAGGTAATTCTTGCGCTCCATCACGTGGTCGGAGAATTCGTTGCCCACGGCGAAGCCCAGGCGATAGGGTTTGCCGTCGTGGCCGATCACGTAGAGACCGCCGATTTCCGGCTCTTCACCGGCGTCTTCGGCGAACGCCGGCACCGGGAAGGCCTGGCCCGGGCGTACCACGATGCTGCCGTCGCCCTTGTAGAACCACTCGGGTTGTACGCCCGCTTGGCCAGCCAGTGGTTTGCCGCCCTCCACGCCCCATTTGAAGATGCGCAGGGTGTCGGTCATCGCGCTGTCGTGCGCGCCGTGCTGGTGCATCTTGTCGCGCGCCGAGGCACTGCCCAGGTGAGTCAGGCCGGTGCCGCTGATCAGCATATGAGCCGGGTCCGGGTGATCGAGTGGCGGCAGGATTTTCAGGTCGGCCAGCAATTCGCCATAGTCGTAGCTGTCGCCCAGGCCCAGGCTGTCGACCTGTTGCTGCAACTTGACGCCCGCCTCGATGGCCGCCAGCGCCAACTCGCGCACGCTGCGCGCCGTGCGCACTTCTCTTAGCGTGCTGCCTTGCACCACGCCGACACGGCGTTCGCCGTTGCGTAACTCGAACTGAACTAAACGCATGCAGCTTCTCCTCGATTAAGTACGTGTAGCACCACGCGCGCTGGCGGCGAATTGGTCGGCGGGCAGCACGTGCTTGCGCTCCAGCACGCGGTAGACCACGCCGGTCAAGACCAGCCCGAACACCATCACCCCGGACAAGAAGTACAAGCCCGAAGCCAGGTTGCCAGTGGATTCCTTGAGCGCGCCAATCACAAATGGGCCGATGTAGCCGCCGAGGTTGCCCACCGAGTTGATCAGTGCAATCCCCGCCGCCGCACTGGCGCCGGCAAAGAAGCGCCCGGGCAAGGTCCAGAACACTGCCGTGCAGGAAAACAGCGCGAACGCCGCCAAGCACAGCGCGGCCATTTGCAGCACCGGCACACTCAACCAGGCACTGCAGAACAGGCCGATGGCACCGAGCACATAGAGCACGGCGAGATGGCCATAACGATCATTCAACCGGTCGGAACTGCGCGGGATGATCAGCAGCCCGATGATGCCGAAAATGTACGGCACTGCTGAGACGAAACCGGTGACCAGGTCACTGCCGCCGAACTGTTTGATCAGCGTCGGCAGCCATAGGCCGAGCCCATAAATGCTCAAGGTCACCGGCAGGTAGAACAGCGCCAGCAGCAACACGCGCTTGTCCTTGAGGGCATGCAGCGGGTTGCCGTGGCGAGTCTGGCCGTAGGCTTGCAGGTCTTTATTCAGCTCGCCGGTGAGCCAGGTTTTCTCGTCCTCGCTCATCCACTTGACCTGTTGGGGGCCGTCCGGCAGGAAGCGCAGCACGGGCCAGGTCAGCAGCAGCGCCGGGGTACCGATGACGATGAACAGCCACTGCCAGCCGTGCAGGCCGAGGATGCCGTCCATGCCCAATAAACCGCCGGACACGGGGCCTGTGATCATCATCGCAATGGGTTGGGAGAGGATGAACAGCCCGAGGATCTTGCCGCGATGGCGCACTGGGAACCACTGGGTGATGTAGTACAGCACGCCAGGGAAAAACCCCGCCTCCGCCGCGCCGAGCAGAAAGCGCATCACATAGAAGCTGTGCGGCCCCTGCACGAAGGCCATGCCAATGGTGATGGCGCCCCAGGTCAGCATGATGCGCGCAAACCAGCGCCGCGCGCCGAAGCGATCGAGCATCAGGTTGCTGGGGATCTCGAACAGGAAGTAGCCAATAAAGAACAGCCCTGCGCCCAAGCCGTACGCCGCGTCGCCGATGCCGACATCGGCGCCCATATGCAGCTTGGCGAAACCTACCGCTGAGCGGTCCACGTAGGCGATCAGGTACAGCAGGATCAGGAAGGGAATCAGTTTCAGCGTGATGCGCCGAATAAGCCGCAGTTCCTGGCTCATGGGTCGATCTCCGATTGTTGTTTTTATAGAAGCTCGGCGGCTGGCTCCGGCCAAATTCAGCCAGGGTCATGCCTCAGTTGAAGCCGACTATATAGTATGACTATTTACAAAACAACACTTCCAAACCCTCGGGTTTACGCTTATGTTTAGGCGCATATAGAACATATAGTCATACAATAAGAGAGTCGATCATGCCTGATAAAAAGCCCGCCCTCCGCTCCGCCCAGTGGTTTGGCACCGCCGACAAGAACGGCTTCATGTACCGCAGCTGGATGAAGAACCAAGGCATCGCCGACCATCAGTTCCATGGCAAACCGATCATCGGCATTTGCAACACCTGGTCGGAGCTGACGCCGTGCAACGCGCATTTCCGTCAGATCGCCGAGCACGTCAAACGTGGGGTGATCGAGGCCGGTGGCTTCCCGGTGGAATTCCCGGTGTTCTCCAACGGCGAGTCCAACCTACGCCCCACCGCCATGCTCACCCGCAACCTGGCGAGCATGGACGTTGAGGAAGCGATTCGCGGCAACCCCATCGACGGTGTGGTGCTGCTCACCGGCTGCGACAAAACCACCCCGGCGCTGCTGATGGGCGCCGCCAGTTGCGACGTGCCGGCCATCGTCGTCACCGGCGGGCCGATGCTCAATGGCAAGCACAAAGGCCGGGACATCGGCTCGGGCACGGTGGTGTGGCAGCTCAGCGAACAGGTCAAGGCCGGCACCATTACCCTGGACGATTTCCTCGCGGCCGAAGGCGGCATGTCGCGCTCGGCGGGCACCTGCAACACCATGGGCACCGCCTCGACCATGGCCTGCATGGCCGAGGCGCTCGGCACTTCCCTGCCCCACAACGCGGCGATTCCGGCGGTGGATGCGCGCCGGTATGTGCTGGCGCATATGTCCGGCATGCGCGCGGTGGAGATGGTGCGCGAAGACTTGAAGCTGTCGAAGATCCTGACCAAAGAGGCGTTTGAAAACGCGATACGGGTGAACGCGGCCATCGGCGGCTCGACCAACGCGGTGATCCACTTGAAAGCCATCGCCGGGCGTATCGGCGTCGAACTCGACCTGGATGACTGGACGCGCATGGGACGCGGCGTGCCGACCATTGTCGACCTGCAGCCCTCAGGGCGCTTCCTGATGGAGGAGTTCTACTATGCCGGGGGCTTGCCTGCCGTGCTGCGCCGCTTGGGCGAGGCCAACCTGATCCCGCATCCGAATGCCCTGACCGTCAACGGCAAGTCCCTGGGCGAGAACACCAAGGACTCGCCGATCTACGGCCAAGACGAAGTGATCCGCACCCTCGACAACCCGATCCGCGCCGACGGCGGCATCTGCGTGCTGCGCGGCAACCTCGCACCGCTGGGCGCCGTGCTCAAGCCATCGGCCGCCAGCGCGCAACTGATGCAGCACCGTGGCCGTGCGGTGGTGTTCGAGAATTTCGACATGTACAAGGCGCGCATCAATGACCCGGAATTGGACGTGGATGCCAACTCGATCCTGGTCATGAAAAACTGCGGGCCCAAGGGTTACCCGGGCATGGCCGAAGTCGGCAACATGGGCTTGCCCGCCAAGCTGCTGGCCCAGGGCGTGACCGACATGGTGCGTATTTCCGATGCGCGCATGAGCGGCACGGCCTACGGCACGGTAGTGCTGCATGTGGCGCCGGAAGCCGCCGCCGGTGGGCCGTTGGCCACGGTGCAAGAAGGCGACTGGATCGAACTCGACTGCGCCAACGGCCGCCTGCACCTGGACATCCCCGACGCAGAGCTGGCGGCGCGCATGGCGGACTTGGCGCCACCGCAGAAGCTGATCGTCGGCGGCTACCGCCAGCTGTACATCGACCATGTGCTGCAGGCCGACCAAGGCTGCGACTTTGACTTTCTGGTGGGTTGCCGGGGGGCTGAAGTCCCCCGTCATTCCCACTAATCGGGATGCTATGATGCCGCCTATTTAGCCAGAGCCTCCCGTTCGTTATGGATCACCAGCCGCCCAAGCCACGCAAGAGCATGCATGCCCAGATCGTTCAGGACTTGGGCATGCACATCGTTTCCGGTCGCTTCAAGCCCGAAGAACGCCTGCCCATGGAAGCCACGCTGTGCGAGGAGTACAAGGTCAGCCGCTCGGTGTTGCGTGAGGCGACGCGGGTGCTCAGCGCCAAGGGCCTGGTGTATTCCAAACCACGGGTAGGCGCCGTGGTGCGGCCGCGCTTGAAATGGCATTTGCTCGACCCGGACGTGCTGTCCTGGCTGATGCAGACCACGCCCCACAGTGAGTTCTTCAACACCCTGGCCGGCGTGCGGCGCATTCTCGAACCGGAAATCGCCGCCATGGCCGCGACCACCGCCACCGACGAAGACATCGCCACCATCGAAAAAGCCTACCTGGGCATGGAAACCGCCAAGACCCACGACGCCCTGCTGCAGGCCGACCTGGACTTTCACCGCGCCATCGCCGATGCCACCCGCAACGACTTGCTCGCCTACATGTGCAACATGCTCTCACTGCCGTTGCGCGAGTCGATCAACATCACCAACCGCCGCCCCGACATCCAGGGCCTGAGCCTGCCGCGCCACAAGGCGATCCTCACCGCGATCCAGAACCGCGACGCCCTCGGCGCCCGGCACGCCTCGCTGGTGCAGCTGGATGACACGCGTGTGGCGCTCGACACAGTGATGAATGTGCTGACGCCGCTGTAAATCCAGCGTCTACGCTCAGGGGGCAGTTCGAGGAACCGGCCATGTGCGCACGACGCTCGCAGTACTGCGGTGCTCATGACTTCATGGTGCCTTCCACGCCTGTCGCCCTGCTGCCGCTTGAAAATGACCTGGTGCACGCCGACCGTGCCTCTGTCTTGCTGAATCATGTCGATAAAAAACCCGGACCATGTCCGGGTTTTTTCACCCTTAGCTGCGCACGACGCTCGCAGTACTGCGGTGCTCATGACTTCATGGTGCCTTCCACGCCTGTCGCCCTGCTGCCGCTTGAAAATGACCTGGTGCACGCCGACCGTGCCTCTGTCTTGCTGAATCATGTCGATAAAAAACCCGGACCATGTCCGGGTTTTTTCACCCTAGAGTTTTATCAACTGCCCAACTGCCCACGGGTGTCCGCGTCGAAACGCTGGCGGGCCTGATCAGCCGCCGGTTTGAGCAACGCGAGCAGCGCCGCCTCACCGTACAACTGAGTGACCGCCAGTTCCTTGGGGGTCGGCTCAATCGGGATCAGCACCTCTTCGCCGTCGGCGTGCAGCCAGATGGCCACAACGTGCAGTGCCGAGATGAATAACACACGCAGCTCCACGGTTTTACCCTGCAATTGCGGCGACTGTTCCGCCAGTTTCAGCGCATCCACCGTCGCCGCTGCCAACGTCCCGTGGTTAAGCGAAGCGAACTCGACATGCCCGCGTACGTCGGCCAATTGCGCGTCGGCAATCGTCGCTCCATCGGCAAATACCAAGTAATGCCACTCGCCGATCTCGGCGTCTTTCAGGCCTTTACCCAGACTCAAGTTCTCCAGGCTGAGCGAGTAGCCACGATAGCCTTCGCTCAGCCTGATTTGGCCCGGCACAGCGGCCGCGAATTGGCGATTGATGCCAAAGCCCTGGGTTTGCAGCGCAGCTTGCAGCGCTGGACGCAGTACCTGTACGCCGTTGGAGGGCGCCTTTGGATAAGTCAGTTGCATGATGTAGCCCTCCTTAGTTTTTTACGGTGAAGTAAGTGTTGGTCCAATTGCCGCCGCCGTTGTACGAACCGGGGAACGAGTTCAATGCGCGAGTCGAATAGCCGTAGATCGAATCTGCGATCAACAGGTAGTTGCCGTTGGTGCCATAGATCACCAGAAAGTGCGCACCGCCACCGTACCAGGCGCAACGCAAACCGATGGGTCGGCCCCTGTTGAGCTGGTTTTGGATGGCGGGCATCTGCAGCGAGCCTTGAGTCATGCCGTTGTAGCTGCGCGTGATTCGCAAGGCGGAATCCAGATAGCCGTAGACGTTGCACGGTCCCGGCTGATTGCAGCAGTTGCGGTCCAGCGCGTTGCTGGCGACACCGCACTGGGTCCAGGACCCGGTGCCGTAGTAGTTACCGACCGAGGCGGAAACAGCCGCCCAGCACCAGTTGGTCTGGGTTTGTTTCTGCATGCTGAAATTCAGGCTGGCGGCCGCCATTACTTTAGGCTGATGAGCCGCTTCGACTTCGACCAGTTGCGGGTCGAGCAAATGGCCGATCAGGCAGTTGGGCTGTGGGTCGCCGGTGAACCGGGTTGTTTCAGGGGTTAACATTTTTCAATCCTCCATGAATGAAAACACGCGTCCAGCGTGTATGGATGCAGCGGTGTTACTGAGCGATCGACGTTCCGAGGTGCGCCTATTCGAGGGCGCGTTCCGATCTGGCTCGAGGTAACCCTAGGCGCGAATATGCATTAACGCAAACATTTAAATGCATATGCGCATATTTGATCTTCCTCAAAAGTGACAGTTTCTAAAAGTCGACGCATTGCCTGAAGGCTCGATCTATCCCATTTGCCGGATTTTTTGTAGTGTCAAAATCAACGAAGTCTTCGTTTCGGAATTTCCAAGCTACGAAAATCAGTGCGGAGTTCTCCCCGCCAGTCAGCGTGGAGCCCAGACTGCCGATGAGCCTGCTGCTGGCACCCGCTGTCAGAACGCTGTTCTTACCAGCAGTGAGCGTGCTTCGATCTCCAGCCATGAGCACACAATCGTCGCCAGCAGTCAGTTTGCTGCGATCTCCAGCGGTGAGATAACTGTTGCTGCCAGCCAATAGTTTGCTTCGGTCCCCCGCAGTCTGCGTGCTGTCTTTACCAGCAATAAGTTTGCTGCGCTCACCGGCCATCTGAATGCTGTGGGCGCCGGATATCAGCGTGCTGCGATAGCCAGCAGTTTGCGAGCTACCCTTGCCGGCGATCAGCATGCTTTTGTGCCCGGCAATTTGAGTGCTTTCATGGCCCGCAATCAGTGAACTCCGATGACTCGCAATCTGGTTGCTACCGTATCCGGCAGTCAGGCTACTGTGCATTCCGGACGTCAAGCTACTGCCATATCCCGCCGTCAGTACGCTACGAAGCCCGCTAATCAAAGTGCTCCCGTAACCCGCAGTCAAGAAACTGCGAATGCCACTGGTCAGTGTGCTGCCATAACCCGCGATCAGCGAACTGTCTTGGCCTGCCGTTCCTGTGCTCCCATAACCGGCGGTGAGCGTGCTGTCGCGCTCTGCCGTCTGCGTACTACCATAGCCCGCCGTTAACGTGCTCTCGTAGCCAGCGGTCTGGGTGCTGCCATAACCTGCGATCAATGAGCTGGAAAACCCAGCTGTTTCAGTACTGCCGTAGCCAGCGGTGAGCGTCTGTGCTCGGTACTCCTAACCTGCGACCAGTGAGCTGTCATAGCCTGCGGTAGACGTACTGCCATAACCAGTCGTCAAACTGCTGTTGTAGCCAGCAGTTTGAGTACTGCCGTACCCGGCGATCAAAGTACTGCTTAGCCAGCGGTCGAGGTACTGCCATAACCAGTGGTGAGCGAGCTTTCTTCCTGGGCAGTTTGGGTGCTCCGTAGCCTGCGGTCAGTGTGCTTTTGTAGCCCGCCGTTTGAGTACTTCCGTAGCCAGCAATAAGTGAGCTTTCGTAGCCGGCTGTTGAAGTGCTGCCATAGCCCGTGGTCAGGGAGCTGTTGTCCTGGGCGGTTTGAGTACTGCCATAACCAGCAGTCAGGGTGCTTTCATAACCCGTTGTCTGGGTACTACCGTAACCTGCGATTAGAGAACTCTTGAAACCTGCTGTTGAAGTACTGCCATAGCCGGCCGTGAGCGAACTGCTTTCCTGAGCAGTCTGGGTACTACCATAGCCTGCTGTCAGAACACTCCGGTAACCAGCGGTTTGGGTGCTGCCATATCCGGCAATGAGTGTACTGTCATAGCCGGCTGTTGAGGTGCTGCCGTAACCCGCAGTGAGTGAGCTGCCTTCCTGAGCGGTCTGTGTACTGCCATAACCTGCTGTCAGTTTACTTTGTTTGCGTACTGCCATAACCCGCTGTTAGCGAGCTTTCTCCTCCGGCAGTTTGAGTACTGCCGTAGCCGGCAATGATGGAGCTATCGGAACCAGAGGTGCCCGTACTGCCGTAACCGGCGGTGAGATCGCTGCCTTCCTGAGCTGTCTGCGTGCTGCCATAACCCGCTGTTAGCGAGCTTTCTTCTCCAGCGGTTTGGGTGCTGCCGTAGCCGCGATCATGAACTGTCGGAACCAGCGGTGCCCGTGCTGCCGTAGCCTGCGGTGAGATCGCTACCTTCCTGAGCGGTTTGTGTGCTGCCATAACCCGCTGTCAGCGAGCTTTCCTCTCCAGCGGTCTGAGTACTGCCATAGCCGGCGATCAGTGAACTGTCGGAACCAGCGGTGCCCGTACTGCCGTAACCGGCGGTGAGATCGCTGCCTTCCTGAGCGGTTTGCGTACTGCCATAACCCGCTGTTAGCGAGCTTTCTCCTCCGGCAGTTTGAGTACTGCCGTAGCCGGCAATGATGGAGCTATCGGAACCAGAGGTGCCCGTACTGCCGTAACCGGCGGTGAGATCGCTGCCTTCCTGAGCTGTTGCGTCTGCCATAACCCGCTGTTAGCGAGCTTTCTCCTCCGGCAGTTTGAGTACTGCCGTAGCATCGGAAGAGCGTCTGTAGGGACAGGGTGTGCGGGGAATGGGGTGACGGGCGGTGAGATCGCTGCAGAACACTCCGGTAACCAGCGGTTTGGGTGCTGCCATATCCGGCAATGAGTGTACTGTCATAGCCGGCTGTTGAGGTGCTGCCGTAACCCGCAGTGAGTGAGCTGCCTTCCTGAGCGGTCTGTGTACTGCCATAACCTGCTGTCAGTTTACTTTCATGACCCGCGGTCTGAGTACTCCCATAGCCTGCAATAAGAGAACTGTCCGGGCCAGCGGTCCCGGTACTGCCGTAGCCAGCAGTGAGCGAACTCCCTTCCTGCGCCGTTTGTGTACTGCCGTAGCCCGCTGTAAGCACGCTGCCATGACCAGCAGTCTGTGTACTGCCATAGCCAGCGATCAGCGAACTGTCGGGGCCAGCGGTGCCCGTGCTGCCATAGCCTGCGGTGAGATCGCTCCTTCCTGAGCGGTTTGCGTCTGCCATAACCCGCTGTTAGCGAGCTTTCTCTCCGCGTTTGGTCTCCGTAGCCGCAATGATTGAACTGTCGGAACCTGAAGTTCCGGTACTCCCGTACCCCGCAATCAGGGTGCTTCGATCTCCAGCGGTTTCAGTACTGCCATAACCGGCGATGAGCTGACTCTGATTTGCGCCCGTGAGCGTACTGCCATAAACAGCTGTCTCTAGCGTTTTTAGCGCCTGATCTGTTGCCCCCGGCGGCCTGAAAGAGTCTTCGTTAATTTCCGGGCGCACTTCAGAAAAAGCAAATGGTTCAACCCGCAAACATTTAAATGCATATGCGCATATTTGATCTTCCTCAAAAGTGACAGTTTCTAAAAGTCGACGCATTGCCTGAAGGCTCGATCTATCCCATTTGCCGGATTTTTTGTAGTGTCAAAATCAACGAAGTCTTCGTTTCGGAATTTCCAAGCTACCCGCCACGCCTAGACGTGAGCGTTTGAAACATAGCCATACGTAACTGAAACGATTCAGGCCCAACGCGAACCTTTCTCCGCAAACGGGCGTCCGAGCTTAAGCACTGTTGCTTATCGCCCGCCGCGAGGTCCTCGTTTGAAAGCCGCCATCATCAAAAAATACCGACTGATCATCAAGACCATGGGCTATGTGGGCTGGGCTTTGTTCTGGCTGCTGTTGTGGGATGTGGCCGTCACGGTGGACTTCATGCTGTTTCTGACCACCAAGATCAATTTGCCGCTGATGCCGCTGACGCTGCTGGGCTCGGCGCTGGTGGTGCTGATCAGTTTTCGCAACAGCAGCGCCTATAACCGCTGGTGGGAAGCCCGCACGCTGTGGGGCGCGATGGTGAACAACTCGCGCAGCTTTGCCCGCCAGGTGCTGACCTTGCTGGATGACCCGGACGGCGAGGTCAACCCGATCAAAGCTACGCTGCTGCGCCGCCATGTGGCCTATGTGAATTGCCTGGCGGCGCACCTCAGGGGTAATGCTTGCCCGGAGGAAGTGCGCGCGTTTATCCCCGCTGAGGAGTTCGCGCGCAACGGCGCGACCAACAACTTTGCCAATGACATCCTCACCGGCTCGGCGGCTTTGTTGGCCCGCGAATACAAGGCCGGGCACCTGGACAGCATTCGCCTGGCGCGGCTGGAGTCGACGCTGGTGGACCTGTCCAACGCCCAGGGCGGCATGGAACGCATCGCCAACACGCCGCTGCCCTACCCTTACGTATATTTCCCACGGCTGTTCATTTCGCTGTTCTGCCTGATCGTACCGGTGGGCCTGGTGGAATCTTTGGGCTGGTTCACCCCGCTGGCGTCGACGGTGGTCGGCTTTATGCTGCTGGCCATCGAGCGTATCGGCACCGACCTGCAAAGCCCGTTTCACTCCAGCGAGCACCAGATCCAGATGGAAAGCATCTGCGAAACCATCGAGAAAAACCTGCAGTCGATGCAGCGTGATGCGCTGGGTGGCGAGCGTATCGGTTGATAACCTATCATTTTTACCAGTACACCTGACGCACCGTTTTCGCTAGCCTGTACCACAGGCATCCGAGCCTAATCGCCACAGTTAGCCCATTCACCACAATGGCGCTAAACCTCACCCCATCATCCCCAAGCCTGTAAAAGACTATTACCGGGCGCAATGTACTAACTAGTTACTTATCTTGCTAAAATCGCGTCTTTGCCCACTCACCTTCGAGTTCTGTCGATATGAAACGAGCATCGCGCGCCGCTGGCGCCTCTAGATTTCTCCTGCAGGGACTGGGCATTGTCATTGCCCTGCTCGGCGTGGCCATGGCCGTTGGCGGCGCCAAACTGGTCAGCCTGGGCGGTTCCTGGTACTTCTTGATCGGCGGCGTGGCCATGGCGGTTTCTGGTCTGTTGATCGCGCGGGGTAAACCGGCTGGCGCGTGGTTGTTCGCGGCCTTCCTGGTGGGCACGGCCGTGTGGGCGGTGGCGGATGTCGGCCTGGTGTTCTGGCCGCTGTTCTCGCGGCTGTTCATGTTTGCGGTGATCGGTGTGGTGGTGGCGCTGGTGTACCCGCTGCTGGCCGGCAGGCCTGCACGTGGTGCTTACGGCATCGCGGCCGTGATGGCCGTTGGCGTGGCGGTAGCGGCGGGCAATATGTTCGTCGCGCACCCAAGCGTAGCGCCAACCGGCAAAGGCCCCGGCATCACGCCGGTGGCGGCGGCCGATGCGCAGAAAGACTGGGCGCACTACGGCAATACCGAAGGCGGCAGCCGTTTTGCGGCGCTGGACCAGATCAACCGCGACACCGTCAACAAGCTCAAAGTGGCGTGGACCTACCACACCGGCGACGTGGCCATCAGCGACGGTAACGGTGCCGAAGACCAACTGACACCCCTGCAAATCGGCAACAAGGTGTTCATCTGCACGCCGCACAACAACCTGATCGCACTGGATGCCGACACCGGCAAAGAGCTGTGGAAGAACGAAGTTAACGCCACGTCGGCGGTGTGGCAGCGTTGCCGGGGCATGGCGTATTTCGACGCCACTGCGCCGATTGCTCAACCGACCCAGCCGAACAGCTCGCCAATTATCGCGGCCAGCGTAGCCGCCGGTGCGCAGTGCCAGCGTCGCTTGCTGACCAACACCATTGATGCGCGCCTGATCGCAGTGGACGCCGACACCGGCAAGTTCTGCGAAGACTTCGGCACCCACGGCCAAGTGGATTTGAAAGCCGGCCTGGGCAATGTGCCGGACAGCTACTACCAACTGTCTTCGGCACCGCTGATCGCCGGCACCACCGTGGTGGTGGGCGGGCGCGTGGCGGATAACGTGCAGACCGACATGCCCGGCGGCGTGATCCGTGGTTTCGACGTGATCAGTGGGCAAATGCGCTGGGCCTTCGACCCGGGCAACCCCGAGGACAAGAGAGCCCCGGCCGCCGGCAGCACCTACGTGCGCAGCACCCCGAACAGCTGGGCGCCGATGTCGTATGACCCGTTGATGAACACGGTTTTCCTGCCGATGGGCAGCTCGTCCACTGACATCTATGGCGTGGAACGTACCCAACTCAACCACAAATACGGCGCCTCGGTGCTGGCGCTGGACGCCTCCACCGGTGCAGAAAAGTGGGTGTACCAGACCGTCCACAATGACCTCTGGGACTTCGACCTGCCGATGCAGCCGAGCCTGATCGACTTCACTCCACCGGGCAGCGACAAACCTGTACCGGCGGTGGTGATCGGCACCAAGGCCGGGCAGATCTATGTGCTCGACCGCGCCACCGGCAAGCCGCTGACCGACGTCAAGGAAGTGCCGGTCAAGGCCGCCAACATCCCTAACGAGCCCTACTCGCTGACCCAGCCTAAATCGGTGGGCATGCCGCAAATCGGCGCGCAAACCCTGAGCGAATCGGACATGTGGGGCGCCACGCCGTACGACCAACTGCTGTGCCGCATTGATTTCAAAGGCATGCGCTACGAAGGTCTGTACACCGCGCCCGGCACCGATAAATCGCTGAGCTTCCCGGGCTCCCTGGGCGGCATGAACTGGGGCAGTATTTCCACTGACCCGGTGCACGGTTTTATCTTCGTCAACGACATGCGCCTGGGCCTGTGGATCCAGATGGTGCCGTCCCAGAACAAGGCCCAGACCTCGTCCGGTGGCGAAGCGCTGAACACCGGCATGGGCGCCGTGCCGCTCAAAGGCACACCGTATGCGGTGAACAAAAACCGCTTCCTGTCGGTCGCCGGCATTCCGTGCCAGGCGCCACCGTTCGGCACCCTGACGGCCATTGACATGAAGACCCAGCAGATCGCCTGGCAAGTGCCGGTCGGCACCGTTGAAGACACCGGCCCCTTGGGCATCCGCATGCACCTGCCAATCAAGGTCGGCCTGCCAACCCTGGGCGGCACGCTGTCGACACAGGGCGGCCTGATCTTTATCGCCGGCACCCAGGACTTCTACCTGCGCGCCTTCAACAGCGGCAACGGTGATGAAGTGTGGAAGGCCCGCCTGCCAGTGGGCAGCCAAGGTGGCCCGATGACCTACGTGTCGCCGAAAACCGGCAAGCAATACATCGTCATCACCGCTGGCGGCGCGCGCCAGTCCACCGACCGTGGCGACTACGTGATCGCCTACGCACTGCCGGAATAACCCTGTGTTCGCGCGGTGCCCCCGCACCGCGCTTCTGTTTGGAAACCACGCATGAACCCCACTTCTCATCTGCCCTTTGGCGGCCTGGTGCTGGGCCTGGCCTTTGCGGCCGCCCTGCCCGTTCAAGCCGACGACACCACCCTGACCGGCGACTGGGGCGGCCTGCGCCGTGAACTCGACGAGCAAGGCATCCGCTTCACCGGCGACTACAGCGGCGAGACCGCCTACAACGCCGACGGCGGCCAACACCGCTCGGCGCGCTACTCGCAAAACATCAAGCTTGGCGTGCAGTTCGACTTGGGCAAGCTCTACGGCCTGAACAATGGCGACCGCATCCAGCTGACCATCAACGACCGGCGTGGCAGCAGTGCCTCCGAAGACTTGGTGGGCAACCGCCTGCCGATCCAGGAAAACTACGGCGGCCTCTACACACGGCTCACCGAGCTGAGCTACGAGCGCACGCTGTTTACCCCCGCGCTGAACGTCAAGCTCGGCTACATGGCAATGGGCAATGACCTCGGTGGCCTCGACAGCGGCATCCTGTGCAACTTCATGAACGCCGGTTTCTGCGGCCACCCGCTGAACATGTCCGGCGGCAGCGGCTGGGCCAACTACCCGAACGCGCACCTCGGCGCGCGAGTGAAATACGACTTCTCACCGTCCTGGCAACTGCGCGTGGCGGCGTTCAATGTCGACCCGTCGAGCAACGGCAACGCCAGCCGCGCCTGGCACCTGGGGCCCAAACACACCACCGGTACCGTGGTGCCCATCGAGCTGGTGTACAAGCACGCAGGCCAACTGCCGGGTGAATACAAGCTGGGGTATTACTACGACAGCTCCAACGTGAAACGCATCGGCAGCAACAAGGAGGTCAGCGGCCGGGGCGGTCACTACCTGCTGATTGATCAGGCGGTGTGGGCGTCCAGTTCGTCTGCCGGGCGCGTGCTGCATGCTTTCGGCCAATACTCGGCCGCCAGTGAGGCCGCCTCGCCGTTCAGCAAGTGGTATGGCGCGGGCGTGGTGCTGTACAAGCCGTTTGAAGGTCGCCCACGCGATACCGTCGCCTTGGGTTATGGCCGCGCGGTGCCGAACCCGCGCAGTCGCGACGTGCAGGAACTGGCAGCGTTCAACGCGGGGGCGGACTACCCCAACCTGAACAATGCCGAGCAGTTGATCGAGCTCAGCTACGGCTACCAGGCCACGCCATGGCTGACCCTGCGCCCGGATGTGCAATACATCATTGAGCCGGGGGCGTTTTCCGGGGTGGATATCGATAATGCATGGGTATTGGGCTTACAAGTGAAAGCCGTTTTCTGACGGGATGACGGCCTAGGTGCGAGCGACAGCAGCTTCTCGCGCCTAGGTCACCGTGGTTTGATTCTGCGCTGGCTGGCGGGACGCGGAGCGTCCCAGGTGGCATTCCCACGCAGAGCGTAGGAACGATCTGATTAGTGGCATTGGGTCATGGTTTGTAAAGGGCCAGCAGGGCGTGTCGCTTTAAATTGCAGGACGTTTCCTAGACAATCTCTGCCGCCTTGTGCCTGTTGGAATCGATGGCTAGTCTGCGATCCGTCACTGCTTATCAGTGATCGGGTTTAGTCGCTCGGGTCTTACATGGTGCATGGTCCTCCATGAAGTTTTATGGTGGCTGTGCGTAGGGCACCTTCGGGTGCGCCGGTTTTCCATGTGACCGGTCGACTAACCTGCGTACAGCCGCCACCCAACGTTTAGTCGCGACGGGTGTCAGCTCCAACCATGTGGAGTTACACCATGAAAAAAGTCGTCCCCGATCCACCCCGCAACACCATTAAAGACCGCGCCGCCTTCAACCGCGCCATCGACCATTACCTGCCGACCCAAGGTGTTCAAATCGAAGACCTGAGCTTCGAAGACGCCCTGCTCTACACTTCCAGCTTGCTCGACAGCGCTTCGGCCACGACACTCAACTGCAGTGAGCAACTGCCTAACCCCGAGCGGGCGAAGATTCTGGCGGTGTGGCATTTGCTGGAAATGGCCAAGACCACAAGGGCGGAACCATACGAAGCCGTTACCGCAGCAACGGATATGTACTCATAGCTACCTAAAAACCCGTCATCGGCCTAGCACGACACAAGAAGTTGCGTAGATACCTATGCCCATCGCAGGCAAGCCCGCTCCCACCGTTGACCTACAGTGTTCCGATGTTACTTAGACACGGGCATCGCAAACTCCGCGCCCTGCTCAATACTCTCCGACCAACGCTGCATGATCGACTTCTGCTTGGTGTAGAAGCGCACGCCTTCAGTGCCGTAGGCATGCATGTCACCAAACAAGCTCTTCTTCCAGCCACCAAAACCGTGCCAGGCCATCGGTACCGGGATCGGCACGTTGATGCCGACCATGCCCACTTCGATACGCCGTGCAAACTCGCGGGCAATATTACCGTCGCGGGTAAAACAGCTGACACCGTTGCCGAATTCGTGGTCGTTGACCAACTTGATCGCCTCGGCGAAGTCATCCACGCGCACGCAGGCCAGTACCGGGCCGAAGATTTCTTCGCGGTAGATGCTCATGTCTTTCGTCACGTGATCGAACAAGGTAGCGCCGAGCCAGAAGCCGTTTTCCAGGCCCGGTTCGGTGGGCACATAGTCACGCCCATCGAGCAGCAATTGCCCGCCGGCTTGCACGCCTTGTTCGATGTAGCCGCTGATGCGCTCCAGTGCCGCGCGCGAAACGATCGGGCCCATCTCGGCCTTTAAATCGCGGCCGTCGGTGATGCGCAGTAGCTTGGCACGCTCGGTCAGGGCAGCGATGACTTTGTCGCCCACATCGCCCACCAGCACCGCCACCGAGATCGCCATGCAGCGCTCGCCGGCACTGCCGTAAGCCGCGCCCATCAGCGCATCAACGGTTTTTTCGATGTCCGCATCGGGCATCACCACCATGTGGTTTTTCGCGCCGCCCAGGCCTTGCACACGCTTGCCGTTGCGGGCGCCGGTTTCATAGATGTATTGCGCAATCGGCGTAGAGCCGACAAAGCTCACGGCCTTGACGTCCGGGTGTTCGATCAGTGCATCCACCGCTTCCTTGTCGCCCTGCACCACGTTGAACACGCCTTTGGGCAAGCCGGCTTCGCGCAGCAGCTCGGCCATGAACAGCGAGGCGCTCGGGTCCGTCGGGCTTGGCTTGAGGATGAAGGTGTTGCCCGCGGCGATGGCGATCGGGTACATCCACATCGGTACCATCACCGGGAAGTTGAACGGCGTCACGCCGGCAACCACACCCAGTGGCTGGCGCATCGTCCAGTTGTCCATGCCCCGCGAAACCTGGTCGGAATGTTCGCCCTTGAGCAGGTTCGGAATGCCGCACGCGAATTCGAGAATGTCGATGCCCCGGTCGACTTCGCCCTGGGCGTCGGTGAACACCTTGCCGTGTTCGGCGACGATGATGCGCGCCAGGTCGTCCTTGCGTTCGCGCAACAGGTGCAGGTACTCGAACAGCACCCGGGCACGGCGGATCGGCGGCGTGTCGGCCCAGCCGGCAAACGCGGCTTGGGCGGCGGCGACGGCTTCGCCCACGGTCTGGCGGCTGGCCAACGCGACACGGCCGGTCACCTCGCCAGTGGCCGGGTTGTAGACGTCCTGATAGCGATCATCGCGGGAAACGCGCTGGTCGTTGATGTAGTGCTCGAGGGTGATGCTCATGGCAGTTGATCCCAGGTCGGTAACGTTGGAGCCCACGATAGGCTTTCGGTTTGTTCCAAACCAGAGCAGAATCCAGAACTTATTGTCCTTATAAGCGAACAATAGAATCATGGAAAAGGCTGAGATCGAGGGGCTCTGGACGCATATTCACTGGCTGTCAGTGCTGGAGGAGCAAGGCACCTACACCGCCGCCGCCGCGCGCCTGGGCGTGAGCAAATCCGCGGTCAGCCAGCGTATCTCGGACCTGGAAAAGGCCACAGGTACACGGCTGGTCACCCGTACCACACGTAGCGTGCGGCTGACCGATGCGGGGCAGTCATTGACCCGCGAAGTGCGTAGCGCCTATGAACACATCGCCCGCAGCTTCTCCTCGGTGCGCGACTCTGCCGGGGAGATTCGCGGCCTGGTCCGCCTCACCGCACCGGTAGCGTTTGCCCGACAACAATTGGTGCCGCACCTGTCCGAATTCTTGCAGCGCTATCCCCAGGTGCGCATCCAGCTGGACGTGTCGGACGCCCTGAGTTCGCTGGCCGCCGAAGGCTACGACCTGGCGGTGCGACACGGCTTCCAGGTGCCGGAAACCCATGTGGCGTGGAAACTGTGCGACACCGGCTCGGTGCTGGTCGCCACGCGGGCCTACCTGCAACAGCACGGCGAGCCGCGTGAACCCAGCGATCTCAGCACGCATAACTGCCTGTACTACCCACGGGGCACCGACCAGCCGGCGTGGACCTTCGAACGCGGCGGCAAAAAAGTCGAGCGCATCACCGTGCCCATCGCCGGCAGCTTTTCCACCAACAACAGCGAAGCCCTGCGTGACTCGGCGCTCAACCACCTGGGCATCGCCCTGCTCCCGGATTTCAGCGCGCATGCCGCGCTGGCCAGTGGCACGTTGGTGCAGGTGCTCAAGGGCTGGACGCTCAAAGGCGCGTTTGCCGATGAGATTTACTTGATTCGGCCGTACTCCCCGCATGTGCCGAAGTCAGTGACTGCGTTGGTGGGGTTTCTCAAGGACAAGCTATCCGGTGGTTTTCGCTTCGTGGGCAATTGAAGTCTGCACCCAGCATGGTCATCGTTTCTCCACACAACCTCACGGGAAACTCCATAGCCAGCGGCAATAATCTACATAACGAACCTAGCGACTTATTGATTAAGTTTTTACTGGCAAGGGCCACGAACAACGGCTTATTGACGCGCGGAAAAAGTCCATACAACTAATTGTAAACACTGAATAAACACCGCCTGGCTGCGCCTCCTAAAACGCCAGTTTCAAACACATCCCTTCGCAAACTTGCAAAACAACCACAACCGGCTAAGTTCATGAATACCGTGAAAGCCATCAGCCATTACGTATACAACCCGCCCTTCAGGCCAGGGGTTCTATTGCTCTAAAAACAGCGCTTAACAGTGACACGGAACTTAAGTCTTAACTCTCAAAAGGGATGCTTTGATGAAGCGCAGCCGGTGGTATCGTGCGTTTTCGAAAAAGGGGCCAGCCGCGCATTTTTGGCTGTCGTTGATGGGCTTTTCTGTGCTGGTGATTGCCAGCTTCCTGTTGTTTGAACAACAGATCCAAGCGTTCCTGACTCACCTCAACCTGTACCAACCCTCGACACCTGCCCAAGCATTCAACCTGGCACTGCTGCTGATCGCCCTGCTCGCCCTCGACGTGGTGCTGCCGGTGCCGTCGAGCATGGTCGCGCTGCTGGCGGTGGCCGTACTCGGCAGCCTCGGGGGTTACCTGGTGATTTTTATCGGGCTGTGCCTGGGCGCCGGGTTGGGTTATGCGCTGGGGGCCGGTTATTTTCGGTTGCTGTCCGGCCGCCTTGGGCTGCATCAGCGCCAGCCTGGGCAGTTGGCGTATCGGCTGGGTACGTTGTCGTTGATCTGCCTGCGCGGTGTGCCGGTGTTGGCGGAAACGTCGGTAGTGGCCGCCGGGATGCAGCGTTATCCGCTGCGCGCGTTTTTGCTGATTACCACGTTGGCGAATGCGGGGCTGGCGCTGGCCTACACCGCCATTGGCACGTTGCTGATCGAGCAGCACGCGCTGCTGGTCACCCTCCTCGCCAGCATGGTGTTGCCGCTGGCGTTTGTGGCCGGTTACAGCCTGTTCAAGCGCAAGCCCAGTGTGGATCAGCCCCTGCGCGGGCGGTTCGAGGTCCGTTACGACTACCCGGTGATCTTCACCGACCACCTGTTCGACCCGCTCAACCCGTGCCTGCATCAGCAACTCACTCACCCACACAACGGGCCGGTGAAGGTGATGGTGTTTGCCGATGAGCAACTGCTGCACAGCGCGCCTCAGTTGTTGGCACAGATCGACGCCTACTTCGCCGCCCATGCCGACCTGCACGTGCACGCCGCGCCCATCGCCGTGCCGGCCGGTGAGCTGAGCAAAAACGCGCAAGTGCTGGAGCAGCTCTACACCGACATGCTGCAACACGGCCTGGACCGGCACTGCTACGTGCTGGCCCTAGGCGGCGGCGCGGTGCTGGATGCGGTGGGCTACGCCTGCGCCACCTTCCACCGCGGCATTCGCCTGATCCGAATTCCCAGCACCGTGCTGGCCCAGAACGACGCCGGCATTGGCGTAAAAAACGGCATCAATGCCTTCGGCCAGAAAAACCTGCTGGGCGCCTTCTACCCCGCCACGGCGGTGATCAATGACTTCCAGTTGCTCACCAGCCTGACCCGCCGCGACCAGATCGCCGGGCTGGCCGAGGCGGTCAAGGTGGCGCTGATCAAGGACCAGGCATTTTTCGAGTGGATGGAGCAGCACGCCGACGCCCTCGCCCGCTTCGATCACCCCGCCAGCCGCTACGCGATTCGCCGCTGCGCCGAGCTGCACCTGGCGCACATCACCGGTGCCGGCGACCCGTTCGAACGCGGTAACGGTCGGCCGCTGGATTACGGGCACTGGGCCGCGCACAAACTGGAAAACCTCAGCCACCACCGGCTGCGCCATGGCGAAGCGGTCGCGGTGGGCATGGCGTTGGATGGGTTGTATGCCAATGCATTGGGGCTGCTCGGCGATACCGACACTGAGCGGGTGATGAACCTGTTGTGCACGTTGGGCTTCAACCTGTGCCCGCCGGAGCTGAGTTTGATCGATGCACAGGGCCGCTCGCCGCTGCTGCTAGGCCTGGAGGAGTTCCGCCAGCACTTGGGTGGGCAACTGTCGATCCCGATGCTCAACCGCATCGGCCAGTCGGTGGACCTGCATGAAATCGACAGCGCGAAGATGCAGGCGGCGCTGCAACGGCTGGCGTCGCGCAGTGTTGCGCCGCTGCCACTGGGTGAGGGTTACGCACAATGAGCCCGATGAAAACCTGGATGACCCTCGGCCGGGTTTCCAACCTGCCCACGGTGTGGACCAACACCCTGGCCGCCGCCCTGCTCGCCAGCAGTGCCGGCGCGCTGGCGCCGCCGTCGTCGCAGGTGTGGGTGCTGCTGTTGATCACGCTGTCGTTGCTGTACCTGGCCGGCATGCTGTTGAACGACTGGCTCGATGCTGATTGGGACCAGCAACATCACAACCCGCGCCCGATCACCCTGGGTTTGGCCAGCCGCCAGCAAGTCGGCCTGGCCACCGCACTGTTGCTGATCCTTGCCGCCGCGGCGGTGCTGGGCTTGAGCCGCTTGATCGACCAGCCGCATTGGCTGCTTGGCGGCGTGGTGCTGCTGGTCGGCTGCATCGTCGGCTACAACCTGCTGCACAAGAAATACGCCCACAGCGTGTGGCTGATGGGCGCCTGCCGCTCGGCGCTGTACCTCACGGCGGCGGCCAGCCTGGCGGTGCCGCCGGAGCCAATCTGGCTGTGCGCGATTCTGCTCGGTGTGTACATCAGCGGCCTGACCTACCTGGCGCGCCAGGAACACCGCAACCAGTTGATCAGCCGCCTGCCGTTGCTGCTGATGCTCAGCCCGCTGGCCCTGGCGTTCTACTCCAACAACCTGTGGTTCTGGCCGGTGCTGCTGCTGTGGTTGGCCTGGCTGGGCTGGCATTACTGGAAGCACCTGGCCCACCCGCAGCACAGAAACGTCCGCGCGTTTATCGGCGCGGGCCTGGCCGCCTTGCCGTTGTTCGATGCACTGGTGCTGGCGGTAGCCAACCAGCTGTTGGGCAGCCTGTTGTGTGTGTTGGTGTTTTTTCTGCTCCCCCACTTTCAGCGTTGGATCAAGCCGACATGAACATACGCCAGGATGGCCTCACCGAACGCCAACAAACCCTGAGCCAGCAACTGGAAGCCACCGAACTGCAAGGGTGGCAAGCGGCGCAGGCACAGCTTGCCCAGCAACCCAGCGCCACCACAGCGGCGCTGTTGAGCGGCCAGTGCAAGCGTTACCTGCCGGCACCTTCGGTGAAATTAGCGCGCGGGTTGCTGCTGGCCCAGGCACTCGAACACACCGAGGCTGCCGAGCAGTTGCCGCTGCTGCGCCAGCTGTTCCTGTGGGGCGACGATCAGGAAAAAATCGCTCTGCTTAGCGCCCTCGACTGGCTCGACAGCGACGGCGAGTGCCTGGAACTGGCCTTGCAGGCCGGGCGCACCAGCAACCCGCAGGTGTTTGCCGCCCTCGCCCTCGACACGGCCTACCCGTCACGCCACTACTCGGAGCGCGCCTTTCACCAACTGGTGCTCAAGGCACTCGGCATGGGCCTCGACGTGGGGCGCCTGGTCGGCCTCACGCAACGCCACGGCGTCACGCTTAATCAGTTGGCCCTCGACCTGCTCGACGAACAACTCGCCGCCGAACGAACCGTGTCCCCCGGGCTGCCCCGGGTGATTGCCTTCGAGCTGCTCAGCCCGGCGCAACAGCAGCGCCTGCGCGGCTTGCGTTTGCCGGTGCAATGGCACGCCTACCTGAACTGACGCACATCGCCTTCCCTTGACGAGGATTCACCATGCTCAAGTACTTTGATCCGCATATTCACATGGTCAGCCGCACCACCGACGACTACCAGAACATGGCGGCCGCCGGCATCACCGGCGTCATCGAACCGGCGTTCTGGCAGGGCCAGGCGCGTACCAGCGTCGGCAGTTTTGTCGACTACTTCGACACGCTGCTGGGCTGGGAACGCTTTCGCGCGAGCATGTTCGGCATCCACCATTTCTGCACCATCGGCCTGAACCCCAAAGAAGCGAATGACCTGTCGATCGCCAATGAAGTGCTGGAGATTCTGCCGCGCTACCTGGTGAAAGAAGGCGTGGTCGCGGTTGGCGAAATCGGCTACGACGACATCACCCCTGAAGAAGATCGCTTTCTTGCCGCGCAGCTTGAGCTTGCGAAGCAATTCAACCTGCCGGTGCTGGTGCACACGCCACACCGCGACAAGATCGGCGGCACCAAACGCACCCTGGCGGTGATCCGCGACGTGGGGATCGGCGAGCACCTGGTGATCATCGACCACCTCAACGAACTGACCTTGCCGCTGGTGCTCGACAGCGAGTGCTGGCGCGGCCATTCCATCTACCCCAACACCAAGATGTCGGAGCAGCGCATGGTCGCCTTGCTCAAGGAATACGGCACCGAAAAAATGGTGGTCAACAGCGCCGCCGACTGGGGCATCAGCGACCCACTGAAAGTGCCCAAGACCGGCCAGGCGATGTTGGCAGCGGGCTTTACTGAAGCCCAGGTGGAACAGGTGCTGTTCCACAACCCGGTGGACTTTTTTGCCCAGAGCGGCCAGTTGGACAAGGCCTTGGTCAGCACGCCACTGCCCATCGACCAGCGCAAGCAATGGCAGGAAAACTCGGCCCTGCGCGGCCAGGACCCGGTGGTCAAATGAGTGCCGCCAGCAGCTGGACGGCCGCCCAGGTCGGGTATTGCAGCAACGTGCACCCGGCCCGTGACCTGGCCGGGTTACGCGCCTCCATCAAGCAGCACTTTCAAGGCGTGCGCAGCCTGCGCGGGCTAGAGGAACAGGACAGCGGCCTGTGGATTTGCGCTCACGCGGCGGCGCAACTACAGCAGGATTCGGCGCGTGTGCAGTTCCTGGCATTGCTCCAGCACAGCGGCCTGCGCCTGACGTCACTGAACGGTTTCCCCTATGGTGAATTCCATCAGGGCGCGGTGAAAGCCGACGTCTACCTGCCCAACTGGGCCGACCCGCAACGGCTAGCCTACAGCCTGGACCTGGCGCGCATCCTCGCTCACGCCTTGCCTCCCGACTGCCGCCAAGGGGTGATTTCCAGCGTACCGCTGGGCTATGCCGCCACCTGGAACGAGGCCTTGCAGGCACGCGCCGATGAGCACCTGAGCCAACTCACCGCCGCGCTCGCCCGCCTGCATTGGGAAACCGGCAAGAAAATCGTGTTCTGCCTGGAGATGGAACCGGACTGCGTGCTGGAGACTACCGAGCAGGCCATCGCGTTCTTCCAGCGCCGGCAAGCCATGGACCCGAACCATGCCTACCTGGCGCTGTGTTTTGATGTGTGCCACCAGGCGGTGATGTTTGAAGACTGCTACCAGTCGCTGGACCGGCTGCGTGAGGCCGGGGTGCCGGTGGGCAAGGTCCAGCTGTCCAACGCGCTGATTTGCCGCCTGCCGTCTGACGATGAACAGCGCCGCGAACACGTGCTCAAGACCCTGAGCAGCTTTGCCGAAATCACCTACTTGCACCAAGTGAAGGCGCTCGACGCACAGGGCCGCCGAGTGGCTTGGCCGGACCTGCCCGCCGCCCTGACGCATTGCGCCGGGTTCAACGAACTGCGCATCCATTTCCACATTCCACTGTTCAGCGAACACCTGTTGTTGCCCGAACTCAGCGGCAGCCAAGTGGCGCTGGCGCAGACCTTCGACTACCTGGCGGCCCATGGCGATTTCCGCCCGGTGCTGGAGGTGGAAACCTACAGTTGGGGCGTGCTGCCCTTTGAGCTGCGGCCCGCCACCGAGCCTGCGCAATTGCAAGGCATTGCCGCCGAACTGCGCTGGGTCGAAGAACAACTGCGCCAGCGCAACCTGTTGCACGTGCAGAAGGTATACGCCGATGCCCTCTGAACAACCGCTGTTGCTGATCAATGTGGTCGGGCTGACGCCGTCGCTGTTGGGTGAAGCGACGCCGCACATCAATGCCCTGCTCAAGACCGCCCAGATGGCCACCCTGCAACCGGTGTTCCCCGCCGTCACCTCGACCGTGCAGGCCTCGATCCTCACCGGCGCGCCGCCGTCGCAACATGGGATTGTCGGCAATGGCTGGTACTTTCGCGACCAGGCTGAAGTGCGTTTCTGGCTGCAACCCAACGCGCTGATCCAGGGCGAAAAAGTCTGGCACACGCTCAAGCGTGAGATCCCGGGTTTTCGCTGCAGCCAGTTGTTCTGGTGGTACAACATGTACGCCGACGTGGACGCCGCGATCACCCCGCGTCCGCATTACCCGGCCGATGGGCGCAAGCAGTTCGGCTTGTATTCGTCGCCGCCCGGGCTCCATGAGCAGATCGAGGCGCAGATTGGCGAGTTCCCTTTCCATGGCTTCTGGGGCCCGGCGGCGGGCATTGCCTCGAGCCGCTGGATCGTCGATTGCGCGATGGCCGAGTTCCAGCTCAATCGCCCTCACCTGCAATTGATTTACTTGCCCCATCTGGACTACAGCTTGCAGCGCGTGGGGCCTGAACATCCGTCGATTGCCGATGAAGTGCGCGCCATCGACGCCGAGGTGGGCCGCTTGCTGAGCTTTGCCGAGGCGCAGGGCGCGGCGGTGATGCTGCTCTCCGAATACGGCATCGAAGCGGTCGAGCAATCGGTGTCGATCAACCGCGTGCTGCGCGCCGAAGGCCTGTTGCAAGTGCGCCAATCCTTGAGCTGGGAGTTGCTCGACCCTGGCGCCAGCGCGGCGTTTGCGGTGGCCGATCATCAGGTCGCGCATGTGTATGTGAAGCAGGCGCAGGACATTCCCCGCGTCAAAGCCTTGCTGCAGCGCCAGCCGGGTATCGAGCAGGTGCTGGACCAAACCGAGCAACGCACCTGGCAGTTGGACCACCCACGCAGCGGCGAGTTGGTGGCCGTGGCCGCGGCGGGTTACTGGTTTGATTACTACTACTGGCTGGACGCGCGCAAGGCGCCGGATTTTGCGCGCACCGTGGACATCCACCGCAAGCCCGGCTACGACCCGGTCGAGCTATTTATCGACCCGGCGATTCGCTTCCCTAAACTGAAAGTCGCGCGCCGCCTGCTGCAAAAAAAGCTCGGCTTTCGCTACTACATGGACCTGATCCCGCTGGACACCCGCCTCGTGCGGGGCAGCCACGGCCGCCTGCCCAGCAGCGCGCAGACCGGCCCGCTGCTGATCACCAATTGTGATCTGGCGTTACCGCAGCACCTTGCGGCGACGGCAGTGAAGCAACTGCTCCTGGAACATTTCCTGGGGCGCCCACACCTGGAACTGGCCAATGCCAAGGAGCTTCCATGCGGCGAGCCTTATCTATCACTGTCTTGAGTGCACTGGCCGGACTGGCCCAGGCCCAAGGCGCAAACACGCCCTTCGACTGCACGGGTTTCTTGCAGTTTGGTGGCGACATCGACAAGACCCGGTCGACCTTCACCCAGAGCCCCGAAACCCTGGCCTGGAACTGGTTTGCCTGCCTCAACCAACCCGCTGCGGCACAAAGCCCTGACTTGGTCTGGGAAACCATGAAGCCGTCGGATCAGGTCTACCTGGCCAACGGCGCGCAACCCCTGCCCTACGCCCAGCGCGTGCCCGTGCCACCCGCGGTGCTGACGCAAGCCCAGGCGATGGGCATGAACGCCAACCGCATGTTCCATAACCTCAATGCCACGCAACAGGTGGACGGGCTGATCCTGGAAATGGGCGGGCAAGTGCCGCAAGCCCAGCAAGGCCAGGCGGTGCGCTTCCAGCTGCTGATGGGGCCGGACACCTTCAACTACATCGTGCAGCAGAAGGTCTACAACGTGAATGGCCAGGCCGCGTTGACCAGCGACCTGAACTTCCCCTCCACCGCGTGGGAACTGAAGGCCGCCTGGCTGTGGATCGGCAACAACCCGACCTATCAGCAGCAACTGGCCAACGACGGCTACTACATCGCCCAGACCTACTACCAGCAAGGCAGTGAGTACGTGGTCGGGTATGCCGCGTTGAGCGGCTTGCACGTGATCAACAAACTGAACCCCGACTGGGTGTGGACCACCTTCGAAAACCGCAACAACGGCAAGTACACCGTGACCAACGCGATCCCGCCCACGCCGATGACCAACAGCACCGGGCCGACCACGGCGGCGCAACCGGTCAATGTCAGTTTTCAGGCGAGTTACCCGACGCTGGCGCAATACGAGCTGATCGGCGTGCAGTCCAATACCACGCCCACCTTGCTCGCCAACTCCCAGTTGGAATCGGCGTTCCAGAGCATGTCTTCGTGCTTCGCGTGCCACAGCACCGCCGCGTACTCGTCGACTAAGGGCTACTTCAATTTCGCCCTCAAACAACAGGGCGGCATCGTCTACCCCACCGCCGAACTGCCGGCCTCCGACTTTGTCGGCTATCACAAACTGGACTTTGTCTGGTCGCTCAAACGCGCCCAGTGGCAACGCTAAGGAGCCTCACATGAGCGTATTGAATTTCCCGCGTATCTACCTCGGCGGCCATATGTTCTGGAACCCGCCGACCGCCAACAATAACGACATGTACCCGCTCTACGATGCGGTGAAAATGCAGATGAACTGGCGGTTTCTGGAAGCCTTCAAGATCACGCCGCTGAACGCCGCCAGCAACCTGCTGCCGTGGACCATCGCGCCATTGGCCCCGGCCGCCGTACCCGACTACGTGATGCAGGTGCCGGGCAATGCCGGGCAGTTGGCGTCCCCCATGATCCCCGGCGAATGGAACCTGTTCGGCGACAACGCCTGCGGCACCGTGAGCTACAACCAGACCCAGTCGGTGATCACGGGCGGCGAGTTGCCCGACGGCGGTTATGTGAGCCAGGACCCGCTGATCAACCAAAGTTATCAGCTGCTCGGCAACCCGTTTGGCGGCGCGCCGAATTCCCCGGCGCGCTTTGTCGACGTGAGCCCGTGGCAGAACACCTTTACCGCGCTGTACTTCGACAAGTTGGTACTGGGCAATGCCGAGTGCGGCCTGACGCTCAACCGCGAGCACCGCATGCTCGACCGGTTCCTCAACTTCAACTGGGCCAACCTCGGCGGCCTGGCGTACGTGACCACCACCTGGCAGACCTGCTTCCCGAAAGAAAACCTGGCATGGGTGATCGGCAACTCGGCCTTGCTGCAAAATCTGCAGGCGCAGATGGCGCAACAGAATGCCAAGGGCCTGATGTTCCGTTTTACCACCTACCTGACCTGTTACGACAAGAACGGTATCTTCAATAACTACCCGCCCATCGACACCCACAGCTCCACGCCCGAAGCCCAGGCCAAGGTGCAAGCCATGTATCAACAGGCGCTGGATAACGCCGGTGACATTTTTTTCAACCCGGCCTATAGCCGCACCGTAGGCAGCCTGGGGCTGTGGTTTGAGGATGAGTTCCCCACCGCGCCAGCGGGCCGGCGCCTGGTGCCAGCACAAAAGGTGCCCATCTACAAAACCTCACCGGGTACCACCAGCCAGGTCCAACTGGGCGTGATCTCGGCCCAGGCCCATGGCACGACCTTGTCGCTGGACCTGGGCAACGCGTTCCCGTTCTACCCCGTCGACAGCAAGGCCGAGATCCCCGTTGCCGCCAAGTACCAGGCCGGCAACTACCAGATTGGCATCCGCCAAGGCACGCAATTCAGCCCGTTGGCAAGCTTTGGCTATGACGACTACCAGCAGTTGGCGTTCGACAAACGCGCCGGCATCCTCGACCTGCCGCTGACCGTCCAAGCTCAGGCGCAGCTGCAAACTGGCAGCCTGGAATTGCAACAACCAGGTACCACGCCAATCATCGCCGCGACCCAGCAGATGTGGACCGCCGAGGTGGTAGAGAGCGCCAGTTTTATTGACGTGGGCGACACCAAGACACTGCAAATCATGGTGCAACACGACGGCCAGCCCGCACCGGCCGGCACCACGTTATGGGTGGCGGAATACGGCAATGCCTACATGCTGTGCACCACCGATTACTACCTGGCGTTCAGCAACGCGGCGGACTTTTCGCTGTTCAACAACGACCCGCAGAACCCGGCCAACAACAGCCCCTGCCTGCCGCAGTTTAGCGGGGCGAAGACCCTGCTCGGCCAGATCACCGAAGGCACCGGTCGTCAGCTCATGGCAACCCGGCTCGCGGTGTCAGCCGATCAGACGACGCCGGTGACCTATCAGCAATTCCTGCAAACACCGGCCGCAGTCGCCTTAAGCCCGACGCTTAAGTTCGTCAACCCGATTGCCCTGCAAGGCACGCTGCAAGACCCGCTGAACAGCAACGTGCAATACAGCGTGACCAAGATTCAGACCGATGCCAATGGCATCGCCAACCTGACCGTCACGGCCCAGGCGCCGGGCTTTCCGACCTTGCGTTTCTTTGTGCAGGAAGGTGAGCAGGCGCCGGTGATTCCGTTCAGTTTCCCACTCAACCAGGCCTTTACCGACTTCCTCGCACCGCTGCGCGTGCTGCCGCTGGAACCGCAGATGCAGCAGGACTTCGTCAACGCCTGGAACCTGATCTATCAGCGTGAGGACGCCGGCCAGCTGATCTGGGAGACCTTCATCTACCCGTTCATCTTGCAGCCGTTCTATTACCTGTACCCGATCATGAGCAAGTACATGCCGCTCAATAACCTGACGCGCATCGAGGGCGCCGTCGACCAACTGATCGTGCTGATCAGCAAGCAATATCAGGAGGAAAGCACCCTGGCCATGCCCATCACACGCGACATGCCGCAAAGCCGGCGCGCCGTGCTGGAACTGTGGGCACAGGCGCTGGTGAAGCGTAACTACCCGCCCGTGCAGCTGAGCATGAGCGACTACACGTAAGCCTCACACAGGACCACTGGGTGACGCGCCTGTCGCCCGGTTTTCAAAGGAGTGTTGTATGAACGCCAGCCTCTTGAGCCGACTGTTACTGTTGTTACTGTTGCTGAGCCCCGTTGCGTTTGCCGAGGACGACAGCGGCGCCGTGTACTTCACCAATGGGGTGCACAACAGCGAAGGCTGTAATGCACAGAACGGCAACTGCATCGCCAAACGCGCGCCCAGCGACCCATCCGATCCGTTTTTCCCGGCGCAATGGATCAGCGATTGGACGATGTACCGGGTGATGAACAACTACCAGAACAACCCACCGCCTTACAGCAGCCCACCCTCCACGCTCAAACCTGCGGACTACACCGTCTCGCGCGGGACCAGCTACTACGACAGCACCTACATCCCAGCCGACGGCGACGGTTTCGGCGCGATGATGGAGCACTACGAGAAGTACTGCCTGCCGATCTTCCCGATCAAGAACAACAACTACAGCTGCTCGTTCGTGTCCCTGGGCAACAAGGCGTACTTCCTGACCTACCCGCAGGACCGCCCGAAAGACATGCCGGCCTGCTGCATGTTTTCACCGATGAACCATCCGCCGCGCCAGGACTTTATCGAGCACCTGCCCTACAGCGCCGAACGCAGCAAAAACCTGGGTGGCAGTGTGCAGGCCTATGCCTTGGACCTGATCTCGCCGGCGGGACCGATTTTGTTCGGGTATGCGTTTAACAAGCAGCAGACGGGCAAACCGCCCTACCGCCTGCCCCAGTCGTTCTTCTTTTCCGGGGACGTGAGCGTCGCAAATGCGCCCATCGTGAGCCAGAACTACACGAACTTTCGCATCGCCAAACCCGACCCGGCGCAGACCTGGGCGCAAGTGATCGCCATGTGCCCGTCGAACCCGCCGCCGTGCCAATTGTTCGAGCCGCCGGCGTCCCAGAGCAACGGGCATAAGGCCCAGTGGAACCAGCTCATGCAGCGCAAACCCTGAACACAAGGACGTATCGCCATGAAAACACTCGTGAGTGTGATGCTACTCGGGCTGGTCAGCCTGTCGGCCCAGGCGCGGGAAGCGCCTCAGCCGTTGACGCTGGCCACGCAATTCAACTGCCAGCCACCCAGCAGCGCGCCGGCGGCCACCGCCAGCCAGGATCAGTTCGATCAATACAGCTGGCAGCTGTTTATCGCCTTAAACTGGCCGGCACAGGACGGGCAACGTGGCACGCCCAACTGCAGCAAACAGCCCGGCGATTCGGGCTATACCGTGTGGCAGACCTACAAGACGGTCAGCGAAATCTTCCTGCCGGGCGCTGCCAACCCAGGGCCGTGGAACAGCCCGCTGACCGCCCGAAGCCTGGGCATCATCAACATCGCGGCGCTGAAGAACAGCTCGCTGGTCAACTCCATCGACCAGGCGGTGGGTGGCTGGCTGATCGACCAGGCGGGCAACCCGACCTATTACGATATTTCGGCCAACCAGGCGTCCTACAACTACATCGTCAGCAATAACTTCTACAACGCGAATGTGGTGTCCAAAGCCAACACCATCAACTTCCCCAATGGGGTCATCGAGGTCAAATCCAGCTGGCGCATTCTGACCGCCCGGGACAATGCCAGCCATTACCTGACGCAGTTTGCCCGCGTGGCGCGGTTCAACAGCCAGGGGCAGCGCATTGGTGTCGGCGAGGCGTATTTGGGGTTGGTGGGCTTGCACATCATCACCAAGGTCAATGGTTACCCGCAGTGGATCTGGTCGACCTTCGAGCAGGTCGAAAACGTGCCGCCCAAAGCCAAGGTGAACGGCCAGTGGGTTGACCAACCGGTAGCCGGTACCGCCTATTCCTACTTCAACGCCGCCGCCCCCGCCGCCGCACTCAACCAGTCGCCGTGCAACTGGCAAACCCAGGGCACGCAACTGGTCTGCGTGCCCAAACCCGGCACCTCGTTCCAGACGCCCAACCCACTGAACCGCGTGACGCCGATTGCCGACGCCACCGCTTGGGTGAACAACAACTACCGCACCCACCCCGGGCTGCAACGCAGCGTGTTGAAGTACTACCAGTTAATCACCACCCAGCGCCCGTTGATGCCGAACAACCCGAGCAACCCGCTGGGGCAGCCGACCCCGGCGCTGTCGGCCAATGTGACCATGGAGAGTTATATCCAGCCCAACAGCAGTTGCATGAACTGCCACTCGATGGCGACGCCGGTGAAGAGCCCGTTCAAGTCCGACTTCTCCTACCTGTTCAAATTCGCCAACCCGCCTCTCACCCCTCAAGCCACGGACAAGGAATAGACCATGAGCATCCTCAATGGACCACGACTGAATTTCTGGGGCGGCATCCGCACGGACGTGAGCTTGCCAAACAACTCGCCGACCATTCCTTTCAATGGCGATGATGAATGGCCGCTCTTCGACCTGACCACATCAACCCTGGCGCCCGGCGCGCAGTCGTACACCGACGACCAGTTAAACAACATGATCAACGCACCCACCGGCAACTACTACACCGCCGGCGGCTGGAACCACTACGGCCAGCATGTGGTGGACATGCAGAACGCCTTGATCAGCTCCCAAGGCAGCCCCGGCAACATCAGCACCACGGGCGATCAGGTCGGCCAGCCGGTGTACCTGCTTGGCTCGGTGGACCCGGCGACCGGCCAAGGCCCCGTGTCCGGCCCGATGATGGTCGACCTGGACCCCAGCGCCTCGACCACCACGCAGATCTTTGTCGGCGGCCTGCAAATCGGCAGCGGCGAGAATATCCAGCTGCTGATTCGCTGCAATGCGGTGTGCAGCAGTTTCGACGTGACCGGCCGCGTACTCGAGCCGGCGAAGATGGATGCACCGGGCTCGTTCCACGCCAGCGGCACGTTCCAGCTGACGTTTCCGCTGAGCAGCATCGTCAGTTGGAACAAGAACAGCAGTGGCCTCAAGGCGATCATCCAGGCGCCGGGGGCGACGGGTATTGTCCTGCGTTTCGTGATGTTCGAGATGTGCCCGCAGATGACCACCGCGCAACTCGATGCGGATTATGCCGCCGGTAAATACACGCCGAACCCGAGTATCGGCCGGGTCATCGGCACACTGGCGCCGGCCTTTGCTGGCGAGCCGCTGAGCTGCCAGCCGGGGCGGCAATTGGTCAATGCGTCCACGGGCAACGCGGCCTACGCGGCGCTGGGCACTAACGGTTTGCTGAGCCTGGACATGGTCAACGTGATTCCCAAGCAAACCTTCCGTGCCGTGCGCGACGACATCACCAGCCCCATCGGGCCAAATGCGAACTATGGACCGGTGACGATTTCAGCTGGGGCCACCGCGCTGATAACCCTCAACCCGACCGCCAGCCCGTTGGTCAATTACTACGTGTACGGCGGCATCATCGACGTGCCCCTGAATGCCAGCCAGCAACAAGCGGTCAAGACCACGCCGCTACAGATCACCGGCCCTAACCCGGTGGCGGGTAAGACGCTTAGCGCGAGCGAATCCATCTACCGGGTGTATGCCGACCAGCGCAACCTGTACCTGGAGGATTACCCTAATGGCCTGACGATCAATTTGCAGGTGCGCTACTTGGGCGGGCCGGTGCCGAAAGCCACCACGGTCAGCCTGGGCGCCAGCGCGCCTGGGGTCTACGACCAGAAGCAATACATCGACTTCCTCAACTTCCCGAGTTCGCTGACGGTGAGTGCCGGCCAGCAGGCCGTGAGTTTTCCCGTCACGCTTAAACCCGGCAGCGCCGCCCAGGCGGGGTTTGTGGCGCTGACCTGCACGGCCAATGGCGTGGACAACGGTGCGTTCTTCACCAACTTTCGCAAGTACGCGCAGACCGACTTCGGCATCGCCAAGGGCAGCATCATCACCTGGCAGCAGGTGTACCCGAACGTGCTGCGTTTTCACTACCTGGCCTTCCCCGCCATGTCGCGCTACGTGCCGCTGAACCAGCCCGACGCGATCATGGCGGCGAAAAACGCCATCCTCGCGCGCACCTCGGATGCCTACAAAGGCACCACGCTGTTCATGCCGGTGGTGCGCTCGATGTCCCCCGCCCAGCGTGCACTGCTGCGTGCGTATCTCACCGGCAGCCCGTGGCAGCCGCCGCAATAGGAGGCAAACCCGATGACCCTTCATATCCCAGCTCAACCCATTGAAGCCCTGCGCCCGAGCACCTTTGTCGCTGAAGGTTTGCTCAACCCTCGCGGCGTGTGCCTGCAAGCCGATGGCAGCCTGTTGTTGGCCGAAGCCGGCTCAGGTTCAGCGGACCAGCCGTTTAGCGGCCGCATCACCCGGCTGCAACCCGACCCGCAGCAGCCTGGCGCCTACCTGCCCGGCGAAGTCGTCGCCCAGGGTTTTCGCAGCATGAACATGCAGGCGCGCATGCTGCGCGATGAAATCATGGGCGTGTCGGACATTGCTTGCGGTGACGGTCGCTGCCTGGCCAGCCAGACCGATTACATCGGCGGCTCCAGGCTGCTCGACTTGCAATACAGCCCGCCCGAACCGGTGTTCCACAGCCGGGGCAACCTGAATGCGCTGTGCTACCACCCAACACGGCGCAGCTGGCTGGCCGTCAAGCCCGATACCAACCAACTGGTGGAGTTTTGCAGTGGCGAGGACGAACACGTACTGGCGCAACTGCCCGCGCTGGACCAAGGCCAGGAAGCGGTGCCCGTTACTCTGGTGTATGAACCGCAAACAGACGCGGTGCTGATCAGCCTGTTCTCCGGTGAACTGCACGGCGACCCGGCCCGCAAAGGCATCGACTTTGCCGACTACGCCGGGCAGGTGATTCGAGCCCACCCGGCAGGCGGGCAGATCGAGGTGGTGATACGCGGCCTGCAACTGCCCACCGGGCTGGCGCTGTGCCCGCAGGGCAAGCTGCTGGTGCTGGAGTTGTGCAGCCACCTGCAACAACCGTTGCCGCCAAACTGGAACGGCGAGCCGCTGCATGGCGGCTTCACCCGGTTTGCCGGGCGACTGTTGCGGTGCAACCTGCAAAACGGCCAAGTTGAAGTGCTCGCGCGCGGCTTGGATACACCGTCCAACTTATGTGTGGTGCAGGGTGCTGTGTTGGTGAGTGAAGGCATGGGGCTGGCGGGCCGGCAGGTCCCGGCACCCGATCACACGCTGGCATCGTTGACTGGCCGGTTGCGCCGGGTGCAGTTGTGAACCTACACCGCCGCCTCTAACAGCAAAACGGTCGCAGGCACAGCACGAAAAGATGGAGTGTGCTTGGCCGCTTCCAGCATATGCGCGGCCAGGTGGTGGGCGTCCAACGCGGCTTTGGAGGCCCACTTTTCGATCAACACGAAGCTGTCGTTATTGCCGACAACCGGGTGTAAATCGTATTGCAAACAGCCATGCTCGGCCCTGACCTGGGGCGCCAGCTTTTCAAACGCGGCCAGCTGCTGCGACCCTTTGCCGGGCTGGGTATGGATAATGACGACAAGCCGCACTTCATCTGACATGAACACACCACCGCAGAGGTTGGATAAGGAACACGCACAGTACGTGAGCAGGCTGCCGGGTTGCAAAAAAGCCTACCCGGCGTGCGTATTTCACGCGGTTTTCACAGGCAGGCGCCTAGGCTCAACTCAGCTCCTAAGTGAACACCTTTAAGCCCGCGCCCCCATCGTGGGCTTTTCTTTGTCTGCATGGCGATCCACCTTGCCGGCGGCCGGGCTCAATACCGACCGCTGACGTCAGTGCATGAAGGCTTACGCGGAGCGACGCCTAGGCTCAACTCAGCTCCTAAGTGAACACCTTTAAGCCCGCGCCCCCATCGTGGGCTTTTCTTTGTCTGCATGGCGATCCACCTTGCCGGCGGCCGGGCTCAATACCGACCGCTGACGTCAGTGCATGAAGGCTTACGCGGAGCGACCTCTGTTACGACTTTGTTGTTTTTTAACGCCCTTCCCGATCTTTCGCTCGTATTGGTGGTGAATGAACCAGACGACCAAAAGCAGGCCTGCCAAGCCAAAAATGAGTAGCAACAGCTCTATTGCGGGACCTTCGTGTGAAAACATCTTTCGTTCCTCGTCCTGAAGTCGCACAACCCAAAACAGGCCGCACCCGAAATTATTCGTAACAATTCAAACATTTTCAGGTTAGCGGCCAAAGTCATAGGTGGCAACCCTGGATTGCGTTGGAACTGTTGATCTAGAGGGGTTGCTTGTTGAAACGCGTGGGTCACATTCAGCTCAGGCACCCAGGGCACGCCCTTGGGCAACGGCGATTTGGACGACTTCACCCTGACCTTTCCGGCTATTTTCGTGAATGGCGAAAAAGTGCCCATGGCGCCCATTCACTTCAAGAAACGTGAAGCGCGTTATGCACCGGTTTTTAATTACTGAGATGGCGCTATCCTTTGGTCCAAAGGCCAAGACACCGCCACCATAAAAAGACCGAAGAATGACCCCATTTGCGTTTTACGAAGGGGAAATCAGAACCGTAACGGGGTTAGCATTGCCGTTGATAGCTTGGTTTTTGAATTTCTTGCCAAGCTCGCGTACAGACATTTTTTCACCTATTGCGGTTACCGCGTCTGAATTCTTTCAACATGTGCAAATTCCTTTTGTTGAATCGCCCTTTCCATGGGCAATAAAAAACCCGACTCAGGGCCGGGTTCGTCGATCTAAAAATCATCAGTTGTCTGGATGCTCACTCGCCACTGAATCGGCAGCGTCCACGTCCGACATATCCTCCTCGAGGGAGGGATCGTCATTCTGAGGCGGCCGGATCTCGCGCTCATCCCGACGAGGATCGTGACCCGCTTCGTTGTCCGTGCCGCGTGTCACTTCCTGTTGCGAAATGTTGCCTGGGGCATTCTTATCAATATCCATGCTGACTCTCCGTTCAGGCGCTCGGAATATCCGCGCTTAATCAGGGTAGTCGGCAGGTCACAGCGAGCGCCGAACACTGGACCGGAAAAAACCCCGCTCTAGGCGGGGCTTAATGAAAACTTTAATCGTTTGAGGTTTGAGGGACTGGGGCCTCGTCGATGCTAATGCAGTGCTCAATGTCCGTTATTTTCCGCAGCGCAAGCTCGGCCGTTGAATAAGCCCCGAACATTCGCCCCTGATAAAAAACAACCCACGCAAACTGAATATCCGCGTTGCCAGCCTGCCCTACAACCAACTTCTTGAACCGTTCCGCCAAGTCGTCGACATGCATCTGTGCCATGCCACGCAAAACCATGACGCTCTCCCAGTTTATAGTCGGAAGCTCTATTTTCGGCTTTGCACACACTGAGCGCAATAAAAAGCCCGGCACATTAGCCGGGCCTTTTCAATGCCAACCCCTGACGCGCAAGATCGACAGGATGGATAAATCTTCACTCTCACTCATGCAATGGCTCTTTGCTAAGCCACACAACTTCGATTAATCCCTCTGCGTCGAGCAGCTCCTGAGCTGCAGTCAGCGCTTCATACACCTGGTCATCCGGTGCTTTGTGGATCGTCGAGCGCCACCGGTACCGGGTGGATTCCGGTTTGCCGTCGTTATCCCAATTGGTGATGTCGTACCAGCGAGACACCTGGCGGTCGAACATCAAGTTGCCGGTGTTGGTGATCATGACGGCAGCCTCGCAATCAGCTCGATCTCAAGCCGCTTCAGCTCGCCATCCAGATCGATATGGTCTTTCTCGTTGAACTTGTTTCTGCCCTTTCACACTTGGGCTCCTCTGGTCATCCCAGTTCCTGGTAAACCCGCTTAACCCGCCCTCCGCAGCCGACCCCATCACGGCATATCTTGTTACAACCATTTGCCTGTAGGCTCCGCCCGCAAAGAACTTCAAACTTTTGCTCTAGTCCTAATGCTGGGCGTGCTTTAAACCGTGAGCGCCTGCTGACAACCCATAGAGGTTCAAAAATGAAAATTACACTACCCGCCCTAGTTCTGGGTGTCCTCATTTCGCAAGGAGCGATGGCAGCCGGAGATGGCACAGCCGCTCTTGGAGGCGGCGTTGGTGGTGCACTTGGCAATATCGTAGGTCAACAGCTCGGCGGCTCAACGGGCGCGGCGGTAGGCGCCGGCGTAGGTGGTGCTGCCGGCAGTGCTGTCGGCGCTCAGAGAGGCAACAGAGCTGAAGCCGCATTAGGTGGCGGTATCGGCTCGGCTGGTGGCTCGCTCATTGGTAACCGCCTCGGCGGCACAACTGGCTCGACTATCGGTGCAGGTCTCGGCGGCGCTGCGGGTGGTGCCCTAGGAAACAACCTGGCGGACGATGAGAGCAGTCATCGATCTGATGGTAAGAAGCACAAAGGAAACAACAAGCATAAACACAAGAACAAGCATCGTTAGGTTCTGACACTGTCACATCGAAGCCCGGCTCTGCGCCGGGCTTCTTGTTTCTGACAAGCGCCCTGCTCTGCTATGGTGGCCCTTCTGATCGCAATGGAAGCATCGAAGAATGAATTCATGGAAGACCCTGGCAATCGCCGTCATGGTGCTGAGCAGCACTCAGGCCATTGCAGCAGAAAACAACAATCCGTTCCAAGGCGCGCTCATGATCACCACCATCGTGCCCGCAGTGATCACCTCAGCGCCCAACATCCCCCTTGGTAAGGACCTGGACAAAGCTCGACTCAAATGGGCAGAACTGGAGGCCAAAGATAAACCTGGTGATCTGACAATCATGAAGGGCATCTTTGACCGCTATGTTCGAGATGTCATTCCGAAAAAGGGTGCTCGGACACAGACCGACAACCTGGCAGAGCTCAAACAACTCAGGCCGACGTTCGATAGCGCTCCCATTGACTCGATCACGCCAGCCAACATCGCAGGCTATCGCGATGCACGAACGGCCAAGGTTCGAGCCAATAGGGAGATCGCTCTTCTGTCACATGTGTTCAATATGGCTCGCGAGTGGGGGCTCACCGAACGGGAGAACCCTTGCCAAGGCGTAAGGAAAAATAAAGAAGTTCCACGCGACTACTACGCCAATGCGGTGGTTTGGGATGCGGTTTACGGTATGGCAGAGCCTGAACTAAAGGAAGCCATGGACCTTGGCTACTTAACCGGCCAGCGGCCAGCTGACGTGATCATCATGCGCAGGCGGGCAACAGTCCTGGCGACGCAGGGCAAGACTGGGCTGAAGCTCAGGATCTTAATGCGCACTGACGCCGGGGAAAACAGCCTGGGTAAACTTATAAGGGAGATTTCAGAAAGGAATGCACACCACTCTTCCAAGTACCTATTTATCAACAAACATGGAAAGAGAATGACGAAGGGCATGTTGCGCTTGCGCTGGGACAAGGCAAGGGAGAAGGCCCGAAGCAATCGACCAGGGGACCCATGCTGCGCAAATGCGGGTTTCATTCGGATATCGCCTAAAGCGCGTCGGAAATCGTCGACATTGGCGATGCGAGCTTGCTGCTCGGCCATAGTAAACAGGAGATCACAAAGCGGGTTACCGGAAGATTGGCGCGACCGCCAAGCCCACCAAATAGGCAAAGTTTCGGAACCCTATGGAACGCCTGCGGAAACCGGTGACGAATCCCCGTACCTCAGAAACGCAAAAGCCCCGCAATAGCGAGGCTTTCGTGTAAATCTTGGCGGGAAACCAGGGATTCGAACCCTGGGAACGCTATTAACGTTCGCCGGTTTTCAAGACCGGTGCATTCAACCACTCTGCCAATTTCCCTTTTGCATCACAGGATTATAGTAGCCCATCCCGTGTCAGCGGGCGCCATAATACCCGAATGAAACACACTGTCAAACTCTTGCCATCGTTTGTTACAGAGCGTCTGTTATGATCCTTGCGACTGAATGTTTCAAAACTGAAGGAGTGTCGCCATGCGCGAACAGAATTACGCAGTGAATGGTAACGCGCAGGCTGAGCAGCTTGAAGTCAGCCGCGTGTTGCGCAACACCTACGGCTTGCTCGCCCTTACCCTCGCGTTCAGCGGCGTAATGGCGTATGTAGCGCAGCAAATGCGCGTGGGCTACCCGAATATTTTTGTCGTGCTGATCGGCTTCTACGGTCTGTTTTTCCTGACCAACAAGCTGCGTGACTCGGCCTGGGGCTTGGTGTCGGCGTTTGCCTTGACCGGTTTCATGGGCTTTATCCTCGGCCCGATCCTTAACCGTTACCTCGGCATGGCCGGCGGCGCGGAAGTGGTCAGCTCGGCGTTTGCCATGACTGCCCTGGTGTTTGGTGGTCTGTCGGCCTACGTGCTGATCAGCCGCAAGGACATGAGTTTCCTGGGTGGTTTCATCACCGCAGGCTTCTTCGTGCTGCTGGCAGCCGTTGTAGCGGGCATGTTCTTCCAGATCAGCGGCCTGCAGTTGGCGATCAGCGCCGGTTTCGTGCTGTTCTCCTCCGCGTGCATCTTGTTCCAGACCAGCGCCATCATCCACGGCGGTGAGCGTAACTACATCATGGCGACCATCAGCCTGTATGTGTCGATCTACAACCTGTTTATCAGCCTGTTGCAGATCTTCGGCATCATGAGCCGTGATGACTGATTACTAGCGGCATAAAAAAGGCCCCGCATCGAAAGATGCGGGGCCTTTTTGTTTCCAGCGCTTCAGTACTGGTTAGGTTCCATTTCCAGATCGACCTTGAAGCGTTCGGCAATATCCTGCTGGATACGCAGCGCCAGGTTGGCAATGTCGTGCCCCGAGGCGGCGCCGTAGTTAACCAGCACCAACGCCTGCAGCTTATGCACGCCTGCGTCGCCGTCACGAAAGCCTTTCCAACCGGCCTTGTCGATCAGCCAGCCGGCGGCGAGCTTCATCTGCCCATCGGGCTGCGGGTAAGCCACCAGGTCTGGATACAGCGCCTGTAGCTCTGCGGCCAGCGCCTGGGACACCAGTGGGTTCTTGAAAAAACTCCCGGCATTACCCAGTTGGGCCGGGTCCGGCAGTTTTTCGCGGCGGATGCTGCAGATGGCGCGGCTGACGTCGCTGGGCGTCGCCTCGGTGATGCCCTGCCCGGCCAGGCGTTGCTGCACCGGGCCGTAATCGAGTTTCAGATGGCTGACGCGGCTCAAGGCAAAGCGCACGCGCAGAATCAACCAACGCCCTGCATCGTGCTTGAACAGGCTGTCACGGTAGGCAAAGTCGCACTCTTGCAGGCTGAAGTCGCGCAGCTCGCCGGTGTGGCGATCCAAGGCGGTCAGGCCGGCAAACACATCCTTGACCTCCACACCGTAGGCACCGATGTTTTGCATCGGTGCAGCGCCGACGGTGCCGGGGATCAGGCTGAGGTTTTCCAGGCCACACAAACCATGTTCCAGGGCCCACAGTACAAACGGATGCCAGGCTTCGCCCGCTTCGGCCTCGACCACCACGTGCAGGCCATCATCGTGCAGCACCCGAATACCCTCGGTCGCCATGCGTAACACCAACGCCTGGATATCCTGGGTCAGCAGCAAGTTGCTGCCACCGCCGATCACCAGCAGCGGCAGCCGTTGCGCTGCCGCATAGGCCAGGGCTTCGCGCACATCGGCGTCGCTGCGGGCCTCGGCGAACAACTGGGCGCGCACATCGATGCCAAAGCTGTTGAATGGTTTGAGCGATACCTGCGCAAGCACTTGCAAGGTCATAACCGCCCCTTCAATTCGATCACCAATAAATCACAGGCGCGCTCGATCAGGTCGAGGACGCGCTCAAAGCCTTGTTCGCCTTCGTAGTAAGGGTCCGGCACCTCGTCCACTTCGGCCTCAAACCGGCGCAGGAACAAGTCCAGCTGCGCCTTGCCTTGCCCAGGGTGCAGTGCCTTGAGGTTGCGCAGGTTACTGTGGTCCATGGCGAGGATCAGGTCATAGCGCGCAAAGTCAGCGCGCGAGACCTGCTGGGCACGCTGTGCCGACAGGTCATAACCGCGCACCAACGCTGCACGCTGGCTGCGCTGGTCTGGCGGGTTGCCGACATGCCATTCACCGGTGCCGGCCGACGCTACTTCGACCTGGCCTGCCAAGCCCGCCTCGCGCAACTTATGGCGCAATACGCCCTCGGCGGTTGGCGAGCGGCAGATATTGCCCAGGCAGACAAACAGAACCTCCATCAGGCCCCCAGCAGGCGACGGACGCGCTCAAGGTCTTCCTGGGTGTCGACACCGGCAGGCGGCGCTTCCAGGGCATCGCCCACATGGATACGCACGCCGTGCCACAGGGCACGCAGTTGTTCCAGGGCTTCGGTGTTTTCCAACCAGCACGGGCCCCAGCTGACGAAGTCCTGCAGGAAGCCGGCGCGGTAGGCGTAGATGCCGATATGGCGGCGGTACGGCACGCCCTGCGGCAATACGTCAGGGCTCTTGGCGAAGGCGTCGCGCGCCCACGGCAGGATCGAGCGGCTGAACGTCAGCGCCAGGCCATTAATATCGCTGACCACTTTCACCACGTTCGGGTTGAACAGTGTTTCGATGTCTTCAATCGGCTCAGCCAGGGTCGCCATGCGCGCTTCGCCATGGGCAGCCAGGTTGGCGGCCACCTGATCGATCACGCACGGCGGAATCAGCGGCTCGTCGCCCTGCACATTGACCACGATGGCATCGGGCGCCAGGCCCAGCTGCATGGCGACTTCGGCCAGGCGGTCGGTGCCGGAGTTGTGGTCTTCGCGGGTCAGTACCGCTTCGGCACCAAACCCTTTGCAGGCTTCGACGATGCGCGGGTCGTCGGTCGCGACCACGACCCGTTCAGCGCTGCTCTTGCAGGCTTGCTCCCACACCAGCTGGATCATCGGCTTGTTGCCGATCAATTGCAGCGGCTTGCCCGGCAGGCGTGTCGATGCATAGCGCGAAGGGATGACAACGGTAAAGGCGGTGGTCATTTATCCAGGCGCTCATCAGTGGTCAGGGTACGGGCTTCGCTCTCCAGCATCACCGGGATGCCATCACGGATCGGGTAAGCCAGGCCTGCGCCCTTGCTGATCAGCTCGGTTTTGTCGGTGCTGAGCTTGAGCGGGCCTTTGCAGATCGGGCAAGCGAGAATGTCGAGCAGTTTGGTGTCCATGAGTGTTTCCTGGAAAAAAGCGATTTAAGGCAAGAGTCGGGCAGGCAGCAAGCGCATCAGTTGCGTGTCGAACCAGGCAACAAATGCGGGCGACGGTACCGCATCCACCGCAAGGTACCACCAGTCGGGCTGGGCAAAGGCGCGGCACTTCACCGCGTCCTTTTCGGTCATGACCAGCGGTAACGACGGCGTGAAATTCAAGACCTCGGCGCTGTAGGGCGCGTGGTCGGCAAAAGCATGGGGTATCGGCCGCCAGTGTAGCGTTTCAAGGGTATTGAAGAAACGTTGCGGGTTGCCGATACCTGCAACCGCATGCACCTGTTGGCCCAGCGGAAAATAATCGGTCGGCTGGCGCTCACCGGTGTTCAAGTTGATCAGTGCCGTGGGCACCAGGCGAAAGGCAAACCCGCCCTCGCGATCAGCATCGGCGCCGTTATAGAGCAACGCATCGACACTCTGCAAACGCTCCACTGGCTCGCGCAGCGGCCCGGCTGGCAGGCAGCGGCGGTTGCCCAAGCCGCGGGCGGCGTCGATCAGCACCAGTTCAAGGTCGCGGGCCAGGCGGTAATGCTGCAGGCCGTCATCGGAGAGGATCAGGTCAAGTGGCTCGCTGGCCAGCAGCGCTTTTACCGCGCGGCTACGGTCTGGATCAATCATCAGTGGCACGCCGCTGCGCTGCACGATCAACAAGGGTTCATCGCCAGCCACTTCAGGGCTGTGGCTGGCCTCGACCCGCCATGGCAACTGTGGCGGCTTGGCCCCATAGCCACGACTGACAACCCCGACGCGCAAGCCACTGCGCCGACAGTGATCGATCAGCCACAGGATCAACGGCGTCTTGCCCGTCCCGCCCACCGTGATATTGCCGACCACCACCACCGGCACCGGTGACTGGTAGATCTCGCCCTCGCCTGCCAGGAAGCGCGCGCGCTTGCGTTGCACCACCCGACGATACAACGACTCCAGCGGCCGCAGCAGCGTCAGCGCCGGATGCCCTTCGTACCACGCCTTGAGCAAACGATCAGACAGGGCCATCAGGGTTGCGCCGCCGCCTCAACGGTGGTCATGCGCAGATGGGTGAAGCCGAGCTTGCCGGCGGCATCCATCGCGGTGATCACCGCTTGATGTTGGGTTTTGCCATCAGCACTGATGGAAAGAGGCATTTTGGTATCACCGCCAGATTCTTTCTGCAGGGCGTCCATCAGGCTGGTGAGGTCGTTCTTCTCCAGCAATTGGTTATTCACCGAAAACACCCCGTCGGCGCTGATGGCGATGTCCAGTTGCTTGACTTCCTGGTCCTCGGCCGGCGAGCCGCTCACCGCTTCCGGCAAGTCGACACGCAGCTGGGTTTCCCGGGTAAAGGTGGTGGTGACGACAAAGAACAGCAGCAGGATAAACACCACGTCGATCAGCGACGCGAGGTTGATATCAACATTTTCCCGTTGCTTACGGCGAAATTTCACACTCGGCCCTCGACGAAATCGACATCGCGATCGCCCTGCACCACTTCCACCAGCTTGATGGCTTCTTGCTCCATGCCGACCACCAGTTCATCGATGCGGCGCTGCAGGAACCGGTGGAAAAATACCGAGGGAATACCAACCATCAAGCCCGCAGCCGTGGTGATCAAGGCCTTGGAGATACCGCCGGCCAACACGGCGGCGTTAGTGGTCATGCCCGAGCCCATGAACGAGCTGAAAATATCGATCATGCCCAGCACCGTACCCAACAGGCCAAGCAACGGCGCCATGGCGGCGATGGTGCCGAGCGCATTGATGTAGCGCTCCATTTCATGGATGACCCGTGCGGCCGCCTCTTCAATGCACTCTTTCATGATCTCGCGACCATGCTTGGAGTTGGCGAGGCCCGCGGCGAGGATTTCACCCAGGGGCGAATTGGCGCGCAGTTCCTTGAGCTTGTCTTTGTCCAGTTGCTTGTTCTTGATCCAGCCCCAGACCTGGCCCAGCAGATGCTCAGGCGTGATGCGACTGGCGCGCAGGGTCCACAGGCGTTCGGCGATGATGCCGAGTGCGGCGATGGAGCTCATGATGATCGGCAACATCATCCAGCCGCCGGATTTGACCAATTCCCACACAGTGAATGTCCCCTCGAAAAAGTGCGCCACTTTACCATATAGGTTCGCCGGCGGGGCTCGTCAGCCATAGACCCGCCCGGCGCGGGCCTCGGCCACTGGTAACGCCGAGTCACGGTAACGCTTCACGCCAGAAACGGCGTTGACCGCGCGCAACAACAGGTGATTGAAATGCGCCCAGTTGCAGACGTACGGCACCTTGCTCGGCGCTGTCGTACACCCGGCTGCTGAGTGCCTGATAACGCTGCATCACCTGCGGATGGGGATGACCGAATGCGTTGCCACGGCCACTGGAAATCAGCACCGACTTAGGCGCAAGCCGCGCCAGGAAGGGCTCGGACGAAGAGCTGCGACTGCCATGGTGCGGCGCTTGCAGCCAATCGGTCGGTACGGCCAAGGGAGATGCGAGAAAAGCCTGTTCGGCGGCGCGGTCAATATCGCCGGTCAGCAGCAGTCGTTCACCGTTAGCCTGTACCCGCAACACACAGGATTTCGGGTTGCTACTAGTGGCGCCAGGCCACTGCCACAGTTCAAATGACACGCCATCCCACTCCCACTGCTCACCGCTGATACAGCGCTGTGTGGCAAGCAATGCCGGCAACCCTTCGGTTTCGCCACCGACGACGCGCTTTACCGAAAGCGCAAGGGCAACCGCGGCCGCGCCGCCGGCATGATCAGCGTGAGCATGGCTGATCACCATCATGTCCAACGCCCCTACTCCGAGCGTTCTGAGCGCAGGCAGTACCACGCGCTCACCAAGGTCAAATGCCCCCGAGCGCGGCCCTACGTCGTAAAGCAGCGTGTGGTGGCGTGTGCGCAGGATCAGCGCTTGCCCCTGGCCAACATCCAACTGCGTTACTTCTACTTGCCCATGAGGCACCAGTTGCCTGGGCGGGAAGACCGCCAGCAATAGCATCGGCCAGCCCAGCAGCCGAAACGGCACGCCTTTGGGCAACAGCAGCAGTACCGCGCCCGCCAGGCTCACTAACCAATAACCCAAGGGCACCTCGGCCGGTATCCAGGCCGGGCGCTGCCCTGCCAGCAGTGCCAAGCCCCTGAACAGCCCATCCAGCGCCCCGCCTGCCAGCCACAACAAGCCCTCGCCCACAAACGGTACCGCCAGCAGCACAGCCCCGACCAGCGCCAAGGGCAACACCACGAGGCTGATCCACGGCACGGCAAACACGTTAGCCACGGGCGCACTGAAGCTGATGGGCAAGCCGAGCACCAACAAAACTGGAAACAAGCCGATGGCGATCATCCACTGCGCACGCGTCCATGCTTGCCACCAGTTCCATGGCCCCAGGCGCCCGCTGAAGGCCAGCACCAGCACCCCAACGGCGGCAAACGACAGCCAGAATCCTGGCTGCAAACTGGCCAATGGTTCCAATATCAGTACGCCATTGAGCGCCAGCAACAACGGCCACCAGACGCCCAAATGCCGAAAGCGCAAACGCCAGAGCAGGACCAACCCGACCATCACACATGCCCGCTGCACCGGCACGCCAAACCCCGCCAGCAAGCCGTACCCCAGCGCGGCGGCAAACGCTAGGCCGCACGCCCACGGCAGCCACGGCATGGCTCGGGGCCAGCAACCGTAGCGCGCCAGCCCGGCCACCAAGCCGTAGATCAGCCCCGCCAACAAACCGATGTGTTGGCCGGAAATCACCAGCAGGTGTACGGTTCCGGTGTCCTGCAGCACCCGCCAATCTTCAGCGGCCAGCCCTGAGCCGTCGCCCAGCACCAGTGCCGCCAGGCCAGCCTCGCGGCCCTGGGCATCCACGGCTTTCAGGCGCTGGCGGAGGCTGTCGCGCCAGGCGTTGCGAGCCGGCGCCAAGCGCTGGCCGTCTTTTACCGAGGCGGTTGCGCCGATGCGCTGGGCCAGCAGCCAGGCCTCGTAGTCAAAGCCATGAAAATTGAGCAACCCCGACGGCCGCTTCAACGTCACCGCCAAGCGCCAATACTCGCCGCTATTGACCCGCGGGCCACCGTGCCAGGACACCCGGATGCGCTTGGGCACTCGCGCAGTGCGCGACCGGCTGTCGGCCAGTTCGAAGCGCACGCCGGTGCTGGTCTGCTGCGGCAACCCGATCACACGCCCCTGCACCCAGCGCGTTTGCCCATCCAGCGCTGGCTTGAGGCGATCATCCAGCGCCCACTGCGCGCTGATACAGGCCCAGCACAAGCCCACGAGGAAGAACGCCAGCGGGTGGGTGCGAAAAGGCAACAGCATCAAGGCCACCGCCAACATCGCCAGTAGCCATCCGGCCGGCGGTAGAGACGGGAAAAATCGCAGTGAAAGCAGTCCAAGTCCGAGCGCAAACATCCCTGTTCTCATGAATCATCCTTTTCCTGTGGTCCACTCAGTCTTAGTCGGGTACCCAGCACCGACTATGATGTTTTGTAACAAAGTCTGAATTTTCTGTTTATAGAATGCGGGCATACTTGCCCCTCGAACTGACCTGGACCCCTTATGCCCCGGCGCTTATTCAAACGGTACATGCCCGATCCCACGAGTATCAGGGAACACAAGTCCTTACGATTTCTCGGCACGCTGCTGCATGACCCCAACCTCTGGCACCTGAACCGGCACTCGGTGGCGCGCGCCATGGCGGTGGGTTTGTTCGCGGCATTTATCCCGATTCCCTTGCAGATGTTGTTGGCGGCGTTCCTGGCGATTGCGGTGCGCGGCAATATGCCCATCGCCGTCAGCCTGGTATGGCTGACCAACCCGATCACCATGCCGGTAGTGTTTATTTGCACCTACATGACCGGCGCCTGGCTGATGAATGTGCCGCCGCGCAGCCTGCCCGACCACCTGACCTGGGAATGGATCAGCAGCCAGTTGAGCACGCTGTGGCAGCCGTTTCTGCTGGGCTCGGTGGTGCTGGGGGTGGTGCTGGGCGCACTGGCTTATTGCCTGACCATGGGCTATTGGCGTTGGTGGGTTGCGCACCAGTGGAAGAAACGCAAACAGCGCCGTGCTTGAAGATTATCGGGCCAGCAGGCGCAGATGCACCCGCAAACCTTGCCCGGTATTTTCCGCCCACAAGCGGCCACCCTGGCGCTGCACGGCGTTGCGCGCGATGCTCAGGCCCAGCCCAAAACCGCCATCACCGGGCCGTGAGCCGTCCAAACGGGTAAAGGGCGCGAAGATACGTTCCAGGTCTTGCTCATCAATGCCGCCGCCCTGATCCTCCAGCCAGATGTGCCAATAATCACCTTCTCGGCACCCGTCCAGCGTGACCAGCCCGTGCGCGGGAGAATGCCGAATGGCGTTGCGCAGGATATTTTCCACGGCCTGGGCCAGTGCATTCAGGTTGCCGCGCACCCAGCAGTCGCCCGCCAACAGGCAAGGCAAGCGCGAGGCTGGCCAGCCACTTTCAAAACAGGCGTTTTCCCGGAGCATGTCCCACAACGCCTGGAGCTGAATCTCTTCATTGGGCAGCGGGGTTCTTTCGCTGTCCAGCCAGGCCAGTTGCAGGCTGTCTTCCACCAGCCGTTGCATGGCGTCGACTTCGCGCCCCAGCCGCTCGCGCAACTGCGCCAGATCCTGCTCGCTGTCACAGGCCACGCGCAAACGGCTCAGCGGCGTACGCAGTTCATGGGACATGTCCCGCAACAGCTGTTGCTGCAACACCACCGTGCCCTGCAACCGCTCGGACATGTGATCAAAGGCGCGGCCCAGCTCGCCCAACTCATCCTGGCGACTGGTGGCCTCGCGAGACATGCGCGTGTGCAATTGATCAGCGCGCCAGGCATTGGCCTGCTCGCGCAGTTGGTTAAGGGGCATGATCAGCAGGCGATAGAGGCCCACGCACAGCAACAAGGTAAACAGGCCGGGGATCACGCCATTGGTTACCACCCGCCAGAACAGTTGATAGCGCCCAGGCTTGAAGCGTTGCGGCAATTCAATCACTAGCGAGCCGACGCCCGGGTCCACTGGAAACGGGATTTTCAACCACGGCAGGCCTTTGACATGCCGGCTGACCGGCCACTCCAGTCCGCGCAAGAAGGTCAAACGCTGGCTTTCCTTGTTACTCAACGGCGTGCTGCTCAACGATTGCAAGTCATTGCCGATCACACCGATCCACGTGGTTTCGCGCGTGGCCATCAGTTGCAGCCAGGCATCGACGCCCGCACTGCCCTGGGTGCTCCACGCCAGCTCGGCACCGGCCGCATAGCTGCGCAGAATCTCGCGCGACTCGTCGGCCAGGTAGGCATTTTGCTGTTCCATGTACCGGCCCCAGGACCAACTGAGCCAGATCATCAGCAAACAGAAGGCAATCAACAGGCAGGCGAGCTTCCAGAATAACGAATGCTTACCGGGCAACTGTTTGAGCAGCCGCTCAAAGCGCTTCATCATGACCGCTCAGCACATAGCCCTTGCCCCACACCGTGCGCACTGCTTGCTCGACGTAGCCGATGGCCTTGAGCTTGCGACGAATCTGGCTGATATGCATGTCGAGGCTACGGTCGTGGGCTGCGTAACCACGCTGCAATACGTGCTGATAGAGGAAGGCTTTGCTGAGGACTTCGTCGGCATTACGGTGCAGGGTTTCCAGCAGGCGATATTCGCTGCGAGTCAGCCCGGCAAAGTGGCCCTGATAAAAGACGTCGCACAATTGATCGTCAAAGCGCAGCGTGCGGGTGTCGTCGCGTGGCGGCGAGAGGCTCGGCAACGAACGGCGGTCGAGGGCCACGCGGCGCAGGATGGCTTCGATGCGCACCCGCAGTTCGATCATGCTGAACGGCTTGGGCAGGTAGTCGTCGGCGCCGAGGCGAAAACCGCTGACGCGATCGGCTTCCGCGCCCAGGGCCGACATCAGGATCACCGGGGTCGCATGGCTCTGGCGCAGGTGCGTGAGGATCGACAACCCGTCCAACCCCGGCAGCAGGATATCCATCAACACTACGTCAAACGCCTGATCGCGGGCCATTTGCAGGCCCTGCTGGCCGTCCTGGCACCAAGTAACCTGGAAGCCACAGCGACCCAGGTGCTCATGGACGTAGGCGCCAAGCACAGGGTCATCTTCGATTGTCAGGATACTGGGTAAGCCAACTGCGGGATTCATTAGCGTCTGCAAGTCATTCTCAATGGCCGATTATTCAAGATTAAACGGCCACAGGCAATCGCCACCCGGCCCCCAATGGCCCGAAGATTGCGCTCTGTGATTAATTTGCGAGATTCCAGACTGCGCAAATGGCTACACTGCGCAGGTGGCGTGGGCCGGATGCCCGCGTGGATAATTGAAAACCATGTGGTAGCAGGAGAGTGGCGTGCTTAGAAGAATGGGGATAAAAGGCCGCGTACTGTTGCTGACCTTGTTACCGACCAGCCTGATGGCCCTGTTGTTGGGGGGCTATTTCACCTGGATGCAGCTCTCGGAGTTGCAAACCCAGTTGCTGCAACGCGGCGAAATGATCGCCGAACAACTGGCGCCGTTGGTGGCCCCGGCCCTGAGCAGTAAAAACACGGACTTGCTGGAACGCATCGCCACCCAATCCCTGGAACAACCGGACGTGCGCGCCGTGTCGTTCCTGGCGCCGGACCGCTCGCCCCTGGCCCACGCCGGCCCGACCATGCTCAACCAGCCGCCCATCGGCAACAGTTCCCACCTGCTGCAGCGCACCGGCAATGACGCTACGCGCTACCTGCTACCGGTGTTTGGCCGCCATCGCAACCTCGCGGGCGAGTTGATTCCCGATGAAGCCGACCGCCTGCTGGGTTGGGTCGAGGTGGAACTGTCGCACAATGGCATGCTGCTGCGTGGCTATCGCAGCCTGTTCGCCAGCCTGCTATTGATCGCCATCGGCCTGATCTGCACCGCGGCGCTGGCAATGCGCATCAGCCGCACGATCAACTCACCGATCGGCCAGATCAAACAGGCCGTGGCTCAACTCAAGGACGGCAACCTGGAAACCCGCTTGCCGCCGTTGGGCAGCCAGGAATTGGACCAGCTCGCTTCGGGCATCAACCGCATGGCCGAGACCCTGCAAAATGCCCAGGAAGAACTGCAACACAGCATCGACCAGGCCACTGAAGACGTGCGCCAGAACCTGGAAACCATCGAAATCCAGAACATCGAACTGGACCTGGCACGCAAGGAAGCCCTGGAAGCCAGCCGTATCAAGTCGGAGTTCCTGGCCAACATGAGCCATGAAATCCGCACGCCGCTCAACGGCATCCTCGGCTTCACTCACTTGTTGCAAAAAAGCGAACTGTCGCCGCGCCAATTGGATTACCTGGGCACCATCGAAAAGTCCGCCGACAACCTGCTGGGCATCATCAACGAAATCCTTGATTTCTCAAAAATCGAAGCCGGCAAGCTGGTCCTCGACAGCGTGCCGTTCAACCTGCGCGACTTGCTGCAAGACACCCTGACCATCCTCGCACCCGCGGCACATGCCAAGCAGCTCGAACTGGTCAGCCTGGTGTACCGCGACACCCCGCTGGCGCTGGTCGGCGACCCGTTGCGCCTCAAGCAGATCCTCACCAACCTGATCAGCAATGCGATCAAGTTCACCCGCGAAGGCACCATCGTGGCCCGGGCGATGATCGAGGACGAACAGGAAGACAGCGTGCAACTGCGCATCAGCGTGCAGGACACCGGCATTGGCCTGTCGAACCAAGATGTACGCGCGTTGTTCCAAGCCTTCAGCCAGGCCGACAACTCGCTGTCGCGCCAACCGGGCGGCACCGGCCTGGGCCTGGTGATTTCCAAGCGCTTGATTGAGCAGATGGGCGGCGAAATCGGCGTCGACAGCACACCGGGCGAAGGCTCGGAATTCTGGATCAGCCTTAACCTGCCCAAGACCCGCGACGACGTCGACGATCTGCCCTCCCCGCCGCTGCTCGGCCGCCGCGTGGCCGTGCTGGAAAACCACGAACTGGCACGCCAGGCGCTGCAACATCAGCTGGAAGACTGCGGCCTGGAAGTCACGTCGTTCAACACCCTGGAAAGCCTGACCAACGGCATCACCAGCGCGCATCAAACAGAACAGGCGATTGACCTGGCGGTACTCGGCGTGACCGCCAATGACATTCCGCCCGAGCGCCTCAACCAGCACCTGTGGGACCTTGAGCACCTGGGCTGCAAAGTGCTGGTGCTGTGCCCGACCACCGAACAGATGTTGTTCAACGAATCGGTGCCCAACCCCAACAGCCAATTGCAGGCCAAGCCTGCGTGCACACGCAAGCTGCGTCGCGCCCTCGCCGACCTGATCAGCCCACGCCCTACGCGCAACGAACCCGGCGAGCCACTGTCCAGCCGTGCGCCACGCGTGCTTTGCGTGGACGACAACCCTGCCAACCTGCTGCTGGTGCAAACCCTGCTCGAAGATATGGGCGCCAAGGTCCAGGCGGTGGAAAGCGGTTATGCCGCTGTCGACGCCGTGAAGCAGGAAACGTTCGACTTGGTATTGATGGACGTACAAATGCCCGGCATGGACGGCCGCCAAAGCACCGAGGCAATCCGCCAATGGGAAAGCGAGCGCCACGGCACGCCGTTGCCGGTAGTCGCCCTCACCGCCCACGCCATGGCCAACGAAAAACGCGCCCTGTTGCAAAGCGGCATGGACGATTACCTGACCAAACCCATCAGCGAACGCCAACTGGCCCAAGTGGTGCTGAAATGGACCGGCCTGGCCCTACGCAACCAAGGCCCGGATCGCGCGGCTGACGGCCTGGGCGCCAGCACAAAACTGCTGGTGCTGGACCATGAGGAAGGCCTGCGCCTGGCTGCCAACAAGGCCGACCTGGCCGCCGATATGCTCGCCATGTTGCTGGCGTCTCTGGAAGCTGACCGCCTGGCGATTACCGTTGCGCGCGAAGCCAATGACAACAACGCTCTGATTGAACGTGTCCACCGCCTGCACGGCGCCACGCGCTACTGCGGCGTGCCGCAATTGCGCGCCGCCTGCCAACGCGCGGAAACCTTGCTCAAGCAAGACGATGCCAAGGCCATGGCCGCCTTGGATGAGCTGGACATGGCGATTGCCCGGTTGGCCAGTGAGGCGCGCGTCAGCGTCTAAAGCTTCCGGATTTATTCAGTGAGAGCAGGAAGCTTTTTTCATGCGCGTCATTCTTTTCAGCAGCCAGACCTACGACCGCGACAGTTTTCTCGGCGAGCCGCTGCCGGCAGGCATTGAGCTGCAATTTCAGCCCGCCCGGCTCAACCTCGACACCGTGGCCCTGGCCGAACACCACGAAGTGGTCTGCGCCTTTATCAACGATGACCTCAGCGCCCCGGTGCTGGAGCACTTGGCCAAAGGCGGCACCCGCCTGATTGCCCTGCGCTCGGCCGGTTACAACCATGTCGACCTGCCCGCCGCCCAGCGCCTAGGCCTGACCATCGTGCGCGTGCCGGCCTACTCGCCCCACGCGGTGGCCGAACATGCCGTGGCCCTGATCCTCGCTCTCAACCGCCGCCTGCACCGCGCCTACAACCGCACCCGCGATGGCGATTTCAGCCTGCACGGGCTGACCGGTTTCGACTTGGTGGGTAAAACGGTCGGCGTGGTCGGCACCGGGCAGATCGGCGCCACCTTCGCCAAGATCATGGCCGGGTTCGGCTGCCAATTGCTGGCCTACGACCCCTTCCCCAACCCGCAGGTCCTGGCCCTCGGCGCCCACTACGTAAGCCTGCCCGAGCTGCTGGCGCAAGCACAGATCATCAGCCTGCACTGCCCGCTGACCGCCGACAGCAAACACCTGATCAACGCCGGTTCCCTGACACAGATGCAACGTGGTGCGATGCTGATCAACACCGGTCGCGGCGGCCTGGTGGACACCCCGGCCTTGATCGAAGCGCTCAAGGACGGCCAGCTCGGCTACCTGGGGTTAGATGTATACGAGGAGGAAGCCCAGCTGTTTTTCGAGGACCGTTCCGACCTGCCGCTGCAGGACGACGTACTCGCGCGCCTGCTGACCTTCCCCAACGTAATCATCACCGCGCACCAGGCGTTCCTTACCCGCGAGGCCCTGGCGGCGATTGCCGGCACCACGTTGAGCAACATTGCCGCATGGGCCTTGGGCCAGCCGCAAAATCGAGTCGAAGGTTGATCAGCGGTCACATACCAGGCTCATGATGGGCCGGCACCCGTGATAGGATGCCGCGCCTATTTGGAGGATCCATGGCCGAACACGATTTCCGCTTCAGCTTGCTGAGCCCGCAACACACCCTGATCGAATGCCGCGCCCTGGTGCCGGGCCGTTATCAAGTCACTGGCAACGGTGGCTCGATCAAGCACGGCGACGTGCTGATCGTCACCCTGCGCGGCAGTAAAACCCTGTCGATGCGCCTGACCGTCGAAGGTGACGCGCGCTACTCCATCCGCCCGGCGGGCCAATGGGTCGCCATGGCCCACGGGCCGAAGTTCGGCGAGCTGGAGATTCACACCTGGAAGGTCAATTGCGACAGCTGCGAGAGCGTGCTGGAGTTTGAATTCGCGGTGGAAACCAAGCTGACCAAAGAGCCGCTGCAGCCGGCTGCCAACGCGCGCATCAAGGAACTGGGCTGGGCCAGCGAAGGCGACAAGCACCGCTGCCCGAAATGCCAGCAGGCCGCGCAATGAAAGGCCTGCTTCTACTCGCGGCCGTCGGGGTTGGCCTAACCGGCTGCGCCGGCGATGCGGTGAAGCTCAAGCAGGACCACAGCTACGTGGTGGAATGGATTGGCGAACGGCCGCTGATGGATTACGCGCACCTGACCGTCACCCTCGGCGCCGATGGTCGCGCCTACGGCAATGGCGGCTGCAACCACTGGTTTGCACCGTACACCGTCGAGGGTAAAAAGCTGAACTTCGGCAAGATCGGCAGCACCCGCAAACTCTGCGCCGAGGCCTTGATGGAGCAGGAGCACCGCTTCTTCCAGGCCCTGCAAGGCGTGCAGCGTTGGGATATCTCGCCGATTGAACAGACGCGCTTCTGGCCGGCTGAAGGCAAGCCTATTCGGTTGTGGCTTGAAGAAGGCTGATCGCCTTAATTGCAAACTGGCTTTCTGTGGGAGCTGGCTTGCCTGCGATAGCATCGACTCGGTTCGATCCGACTCGGTATCACAGACGTACCGGGTCGCCCGCATCGCAGGCAAGCCCACTCCAACACTTTTAACCGCGTAAGGCTTTAAGTTTGGCGAGCACCCCTTCCGCCGTCTGCTCACCCATCAACTGTTCCCGCACCTTGCCCTTGTCATCAATGATGTAGGTCACCGGCAATGCCTCGCTGCGCGGAATATCAAAAATCGCTTCAGGGTTCTGGGCCAGCACGGTGAACTTGATTCCCAGCTTCTCGCTGGCGGCCTTGAGCTCTTCACCCTGCACATTGTCGAAGTTAACCCCGAACACGCCGACGTTTTGCCCTTTCAACTGCTCGGCCAGGGCATTGAGTTCCGGAATTTCCGTGCGGCACGGGCCACACCATTCGGCCCAGTAGTTGACCACCGCCCATTGCTTGTCCAAGCGTTCGGACGCGACTTTCTTGCCGTACTGGTCAACGCCGTAGTCGTTACCGCAGCCGCTTAGCAGCAGGGTTGTGATGATCGCCAATGCACCGATCAGTCGCCTTGTCATGGGGTAATCCTTCGCAAAAAATGAACGTTGGCTGCGACCTATCGCCTCTTACGGTTTAAGGACGGGACGCTGCGCAGGTAGAATACCCGCCACCTTACGCAAGATGCGACCCGCACATGACCGATCTGACGCTTTATCACAACCCGCGCTGTTCGAAATCCCGCGGTGCGCTCGAACTGCTGGAAGCCCGCGGCCTGAATCCCACCGTCGTGCGCTACCTGGAAACGCCGCTGAATGCCGCGCAAATAAAGGCCCTGCTGACCAAACTGGGCATCAGCGCGCGCCAACTGCTGCGCACCGGCGAAGACGAATACAAAACCCTCAACCTGGCCGACGCCAGCCTCAGTGAAACGCAACTGATTGTTGCCATCGCCGAACATCCCAAGCTGATGGAACGCCCGATCCTGGAAACCGCCGATAAAGCCGTCATTGGCCGCCCGCCGGAAAACGTGCTGGAGCTGCTGCCGTGACCGCGCCGTATGTGCTGGTGTTGTATTACAGCCGCAATGGCTCGGTGAGCGAAATGGCCCGGCAGATTGCCCGGGGCATCGAGCAGGGCGGAATGGAAGCGCGACTGCGTACCGTGCCGGCGATTTCTACCGAGTGCGAAGCCGTGGCGCCAAGCATTCCGGACGAAGGCGCGCTGTATGCAAGGCTCGATGACCTGAAAAACTGCTCGGCCCTGGCCCTTGGCAGCCCGACGCGTTTTGGCAACATGGCCGCGCCGCTCAAGTATTTCCTCGACGGCACCAGCAACCTGTGGCTGACCGGCGCCCTCGTCGGCAAGCCGGCCGGCGTGTTCACCTCCACCGCCAGCTTGCACGGCGGCCAGGAAACCACGCTGATGTCGATGCTGTTGCCGTTGCTGCACCACGGCATGCTGATCACTGGCCTGCCTTACAGCGAACAAGCGCTGCTCGACACCCAGGGCGGCGGCACGCCGTATGGCGCCAGCCACCACGCCGGGCCCGACGGCAAGCGCCTGCTCGACCCGCACGAAATCACCCTGTGCCGCGCCCTCGGCCTGCGCCTGGCCAACACCGCCACACTGTTGGAGAACGGCCGTGGCCAGAAAGCCTAAGGTCCTACCGCCCCAGGCGTGGCTGGAACCCCGGGTCAAGGTCGCACGCGCGCTGAGCCTGCTGGCGTTTCTTGGGTTGGTGGGGTTGCTGTGCGGGTATTACCTGTTCATCGCCGACCTGCACGGCGCGCGCCCGTGGGTGATCCTGCTGATCGAACTGGTGCCGCTGCTGGTGCTGGCGCCGGGGATGCTGCTGGGCAGCGCACGCGGGCATTCGTGGATGTGCTTTGCGGTGAATTTGTATTTCATCAAGGGCGCGCTGGCCGCGTATGACCCGAACCGACAGTGGTTCGGGGTGCTGGAAATGCTCGCGAGCCTGGCGGTGTTTTGCACCGCGTTGTTGTATGTGCGGTGGCGGCATCAGTTGAATCGGCGGTTGGCTGAGGCCTGATAGAGATTCGGCGCCTGATGGTCAGTCTTCGCGAGCAAGCCCGCTCCCACTTTGTGATGTGGGAGCGGGCTTGCTCGCGAAGGCATCACCTCGGTCTCAATGGTTGACGGTGTAAGCCAACATCATCGACAACTGGCACATCGGCCGGCCACTCTCGGCATGCCATTGGTTGAACGCGCCCTGCACCGTCGCCAAATCCCGCAGGCTGGTCGGCGCCTTGTCGACAATCTTCTGCGCATTCAACGCCGCCACCACGTCATAGCTCGGCACAAACGTGTCTTTGCCCACCATGCGCAAGAAACGCGGCGCCGACAGCCCGCCCAACTGGTGGCCGTGCTTACTCAGGTATTTCCATAACCCGACGATATCGGTCACCGGCCACTCGGCGATAAACGCGCCGAAGCTGCCCTTTTCCTGCTCGATGTCGAGGATCATCTGCGCATTGCGCGGCACGCTCTTGAGCTTGCCCAGGTGACGGATGATGCGCGTGTCCTGCATCAGCCGCTCCAGGTGCTCGGCGCCCATCAGCACGACCTTTTCCGGGTCGAAGCCGAAGAAAACCTGCTCGAACGCCGGCCACTTGCCGTCCACCACGCTGTGCTTCAAGCCTGCACGGAATACGCGCAGCGCCAGGGTCGAGAGGTAGCGATCATCACTGATCTTGCGCAATTGCGCCGGGGTCTTGGGTACAGGCAGGTGGGCTTCCAGCTCGGCCGCTGAACCGAAGCGGTTCAGACAATATTCGTGCAGCCACTTGTAATCGCGCATGCCCTCTCCTGGCAATTGAATTGAAAACGGCGCCCGTGAGCGCCGTCTTTCAGAGCGTTGAAACGTCTTAGAGGTTCACAACATTGACGAAACGCGAGGCGGCAGTCTCGTCGATTTTAAGGCGGGTGAAGTCGAACAGGTTGCGGTCAGCCAACTGCGACGGCTGCACATTCTGCAGGCTGCGGAAGATGCTTTCGGTACGGCCCGGGGTCTTGCGCTCCCAGTCCACCAGCATGTCCTTGACCACCTGGCGCTGCAGGTTCTCCTGGGAGCCGCACAGGTTGCACGGGATGATCGGGAATTGCTTGAGGTCGGAGTAGGCCTGGATGTCCTTCTCGTTGCAATACGCCAGCGGGCGGATCACCACGTTGCGCCCGTCATCGGCGCGCAGCTTGGGCGGCATAGCCTTGAGCGAGCCGTTGAAGAACATATTGAGAAAGAAGGTTTCGACGATGTCATCGCGGTGGTGACCGAGCGCCATCTTGGTCGCGCCGATCTCATCGGCAAAGGTGTACAGCGTGCCACGGCGCAGGCGCGAGCACAGCGAGCAGGTGGTCTTGCCTTCCGGGATCAGCTCCTTGACCACCGAGTAGGTGTCTTTTTCGACGATGTGGTACTCGATGCCCAATGCTTTCAGATAGGCCGGTAGCACGTGCTCGGGAAAGCCTGGTTGTTTCTGGTCCATGTTGACGGCGACGATCTCGAACTTGATCGGTGCGACCTTTTGCAGGTGCAGCAGCACGTCAAGCAGGGTGTAGCTGTCTTTGCCGCCGGAGAGGCAGACCATGATCTTGTCGCCCTCCTCGATCATGTTGAAATCGGCGACCGCTTCACCGGCCAGGCGACGCAGGCGTTTTTGCAGTTTGTTCTGGTTGACCGTAAGAGTGCCCATGGCGCTTGGATCCGCTAAAGGTGTGTGACGAAAAGCCGGTTATTTTACCTTCAGCCCCCAGTCGACCGAGTCATTACTGACAGACCTCAGCGCGATTAGCGCCACTGTTTACAGCGCAATTTGCTCTAAAGCCCTACAGTTTTTCCGGTCATCACTTCCTATACTGCGACTTAAGGTCGCATATAACTATCCAGGACCTTTGAGGCCATTTGGCCCGTGGGCGCTCCGATGGGGGGCGATGGTAATAACGACAGGAGTGACTGGCATGATCCATCACGTCGTGGGGCTGTTTACCCATCCCGACCAGGAATGGCGGGAAATTCGTGGCGATAAAGAAGAAAGTATCGGCCACATGTACCTCACTCACACCCTGATTCTGGCGGCGATCCCCGCCGTTTCCGCGTTTATCGGCACCACACAGGTCGGCTGGGTCATCGGCAACCGTGCCCCGGTCATGTTGACCCAGGAAAGTGCGTTGTGGATGACGATCATGTCGTACGCAGCCATGCTCGGCGGCGTGGCGGTGATGGGCGCGTTCATTCACTGGATGGCCCGTACCTACGACGCCAGCCCCAGCATGGCGCGCTGTGTGGCGTTTGCCACCTACACCGCGACACCGCTGTTTATCGGCGGGCTGTCAGCGCTCTATCCGCATATGTGGCTGGGGATGGTCGTGGGCACAGCGGCTATCTGTTACACGGTGTACCTGCTCTATGTCGGGCTGCCAACGTTCATGAGCATCGACCCCGACGAGGGCTTCCTGTTTTCCAGTTCAGTGCTCGCTGTAGGTTTGGTGGTGCTGGTGGCAATCATGGCGTTTACCGTGATTGTCTGGGGCTTGGGCGTTGGTCCGATTTACACCAACTAGGCGGATAAAACCGTAGGCAAAGCCACCGCAAGGTGGCTTTGTGCGTTATGCATGACCATTCGGCGCCTGACAGATTCGGAAACACCGGCTTTTGCGGCATACTGGACGCCTCTGGAGAGATGGTCAGCATGCCCGAGCAACTCAATACCCGCGTCGAAGATTGTTTCCTGCAAGCCGAATCCTTTTTTAAACGAAGCTTCAAACGCCCCCAGGTCAGTCTCAAGCTGCGGGGCCAGAAGGCCGGTGTCGCGCATTTGCACGAGAACCTGCTGCGCTTCAACCCACAGTTGTACCGCGAAAACAGTCAACATTTCCTTAAACAGACCGTGGCCCACGAAGTGGCGCACCTGATCGCCCACCAATTGTTTGGCGAGCGCATTCAGCCCCATGGTGAGGAATGGCAATTGATCATGCGTGGGGTTTACGAACTGCCGCCGGATCGCTGCCACACCTATGAAATCAAACGTCGGCAAGTGACCCGGTATATCTACCGCTGCCCGTGTGCCGACAGTGATTTCCCGTTTTCGGCCCAGCGCCATGGGTTGGTAAACCAGGGGCGACGGTATTTGTGTCGGCGCTGCCGGCATACCTTGGTGTACACCGGGGAAACTCGGGTGGAGTGATTGCTGGTGTCTGTGATGGCCCCATCGCAGCATCGGTATCCTTTTTGTGTCGTGCTAGGCCGATGACGAGTTTTTATTGGTAGATACCCATGCCCAGGCCCTACCCAACCACCCTGGCACGACGCAACTCGGCTATCCGCTGAGCATCTATCCCCAGCTCAGCCAACACTTCATCCGTATGCGCCCCCACCGCCGCACCAATATGCCGAGGCTCTGGCAACCCCTCTGAAAATTTCAACGGGCAGGCGATTTGCGCCTGGGCCGAGCCATCGCCGCGTGGCACCTGGCTGACCAACTCCCGCGCTTTCAACTGCGGATGCTCCACCGCTTCACTCAAACGGAGCACCGGCTCCACACACGCATCCACCCCGGCAAACAGCTCGCACAATTCATCAAAGCTGCGCTTTTCAAACTCAACCTGCAGCGCCCGCTTGAGGGCTTTTTGCTGTTCCGGCTGGGGAGACAGGCCTTGCGCTGCCAACTCCGGCCGCCCCAAGGCCGCGCACATTTGCTGCATAAAAGCGGGTTCCAGGCTACCGACCGACATCCAGCGCCCATCCCGGGAGCGGTAGTAATCATAGAAACTGCCACCGTTAAGCACATGGGTTTCCCAACCCGGCTCGACCCCACAGGCCAGGTAACCGGCGCCGGCCATGGCGTTCAGGCTGAACGAACAATCGGTCATGCTCACGTCCAGGTATTGGCCGACCCCGCTGTGCTGCCGCGCAATCACCGCCGCCAGCAAACCCACCACCGCGTGCAGCGAGCCACCGCCGACATCCGCCAATTGCACGCCCAGCGGCAGTGGCCCGCTGTCCTGGCGCCCGGTGTGACTGGCGATGCCCGCCAGCGCGAGGTAGTTGATATCGTGCCCAGCGCGGTCCTTATAAGGCCCCGTCTGACCGTAGCCGGTGATCGACACATAAATCAGCCTGGGATTGATCGCCTTCAACGCCGCATAACCCAACCCCAAACGCTCCATCACCCCAGGGCGGAACTGCTCCAGGACGATGTCGTAGTCCTTGACCAGCGCCCGCACAATCTCCAGCGCCTCGGCCTGCTTGAGGTCCAGCGCCAAGCTGCGTTTGTTGCGATGGAGGTAGGCATGGCTCGCCGACGTGCCCTGATCATGGGGCGGCAGGACCCGCAACAAGTCCATGCGCGTGGGCGATTCGATGCGCAACACTTCAGCGCCCATGTCCGCCAGCATCAAGGACGCGAAGGGGCCAGGCAGCAAGGTGGAAAAATCCAGCACTTTGAGGGACGCCAAGGGACCTGACATGAGCACTCCAATTCGGTTTTGAATGCCCACAGCGTAGGCAGGCTTGGCGCTACCGGCAATCGTCAGAACGATCAGCGACAGTGACCGTTTTGATCACGGCGGGCTTTTTCGCGGCGGCGGCTTTATCATTGGCCCACGTTTATTTGCAGAGTGCTCCATGAAGTTTGCGATTGCGCTGTTTTCCGCCGCCCACGCGCCCTCCTCGCGCCGCGCCTTGCTGTTCGCCCAGGCGGCGCTTGCCGGTGGGCATGAGATTGTGCGGCTGTTTTTTTATCAGGACGGCGTGTACAGCGCCGCCAATAACATCGTTGCGCCCCAGGATGAGCAAGACATCGCCCGGCAATGGCGCGAGTTCGTCAGCCAGCACCAGCTCGACGGCGTGGTGTGCATCGCCGCGGCCTTGCGCCGTGGCGTGCTGAACAACGAAGAAGCCACGCGTTATCAACGCAGCGCGGTGAACCTGGCTGCGCAGTGGGCGCTGTCGGGCCTTGGGCAGTTGCATGACGCCGCCCAGGCCGCCGACCGCCTGATCTGTTTTGGAGGGCCGTGACATGTCCAAATCCTTATTGGTGATCAGCCGCCAGGCGCCGTGGTCCGGGCCGAGTGCGCGCGAAGCACTGGATATCGTGCTGGCCGGTGGCGCGTTCGATCTGCCGATTGGCCTGCTGTTTATGGACGACGGCGTGTTTCAACTGGCGCCGCACCAAAACGCCAAGGCCGTGCAGCAAAAAGACCTCAGCGCCAACCTGCAGGCACTGGGCCTGTTCGGCATTGATGAAGTGTTCGCCTGCAGCCACAGCCTGGCCGAGCGCGGGCTCACACCTCCCGCCAGCGCTCAAGCCATGAGCAGCAACGATATTTCCAAGCTGATTGACCGTTACGACCAGGTGATTACCCTCTGATGTCGACTTTACATGTGGTGTCTCACTCCCCGTTTACCGACAGCCGCCTCGCCAGTTGCCTGCGCGTGTGCGGCGCCGCCGACGCGATCCTGCTGTGCGGCGACGGCGCCTATGGCCTGCACAACCCGGCCCTGCAAACCAAGGGCCTGAAGGTCTTTGTGCTGGCCGAAGACATGCAGGCGCGCAACTTGCCGCTGCCGGACTGGGCCGACAGCGTGGACTACCCAGGCTTTGTGCAGCTGTCGATCGATTACGACAAGGTCAACACCTGGCTATGAACACCTTGACCGTAGGTTCACGCACCCTCGAACTGGACAAGGACGGCTACCTCGTCGACCTGAATGACTGGTCCGCCGAGGTCGCCACAGCCTTGGCCGCAGCCGAACCCTTGGAATTGACCGCCGCGCACTGGGAAATCCTCGAACTGCTGCGCGGTTTCTATGCACAATTCCAGCTGTCCCCCGCCACGCGCCCGCTGATCAAGTACACCGCCTTGAAGCTGGGCCCGGAAAAGGGCAACAGCCTGCACTTAAACAAACTGTTTAACGGCACTCCCGCCAAACTCGCCGCCAAGCTGGCGGGCCTGCCCAGGCCGACGAATTGCTTATGACCGACTTTGCCCCGCTGACCCTTGAAACCCCTGCCGAGCACCCGTTTGCGCCGTTCGTGCGCATCCTGGGCAAAGGCAAACGCGGCGCGCGCAACCTGACCCGTGAGGAAGCCCGCGAAGCCATGGGCATGCTGCTCGACGAAAAAGTCGAAGACACCCAGCTCGGCGCCTTCCTGATGTTGCTGCGCCACAAGGAAGAAAGCCCGGAAGAACTCGCCGGTTTCACCGAGGCCGTGCGCGAGCGTTTGAATGCGCCGGCGCTGAACGTGGATGTCGACTGGCCAACCTACGCCGGTAAAAAGCGCCACCTGCCGTGGTATTTGCTGGCAGCCAAGTGCCTGGCGCAAAACGGTGTACGCATCCTTATGCATGGCGGTGGTGCCCATACCGCTGGCCGGTTGTACACCGAGCAATTGCTGGAAGGTTTGCAAATCCCGCTGTGCCGTAACTGGCAGCAGGTCGAGACGGCTTTTGAGCAAGGCAACCTGGCGTTTATCCCGCTGGGTGACTGGGCGCCGCCATTGCAGCGCATGATCGACCTGCGCAACACCCTGGGCCTGCGCTCGCCGATCCACTCGCTGGCGCGCTTGCTCAACCCGCTGAGCGCCCGTTGCGGCCTGCAAAGTATTTTCCACCCTGGCTACCAGGGCGTGCACCGCGATGCCAGCGGCCTGCTTGGCGACAACGTGATTGTGGTCAAAGGCGATGGCGGCGAGGTCGAGATCAACCCGGACACGATCAGCCACCTGTATGGCACCACCGGCGGCGCAAGCTGGGACGAAGAGTGGCCTGCGCTCTCCGCTCAACGCCATGTTAAACCCGCGACCCTTGAGCCTGAACAGTTGAAGGCACTCTGGCGTGGCGATATCGAAGACAGCTACCCGCAACTGGCCCTGATCGCCACCATGGCCCTGGCCTTGCGCGGCCTCGGCCACCCACGCGTGCAGGCCTTCGAATTGGCCCAGCAATACTGGGACGCACGGGACAAATCGATTTAATCGATTATTCACGCCCGGTCTTTGCGCTTTTAGTTCGAACTCATCCCTTTAGACTGGGCTCCAACGCTTATTAGCCAAGGAGCCAGTCATGGGTTTGCTGATCGAAGGACACTGGAAAGACCAGTGGTACGAAAGTAGCGCAGACGGCGCGTTCCAGCGCGAACAGGCCCAGCGCCGCCACTGGGTCACCGCCGACGGCCAACCTGGGCCGAGTGGCGAAGGTGGCTTTCAGGCCGAAGCCGGTCGCTACCATCTGTACGTTTCCCTCGCCTGCCCCTGGGCGCATCGCACTCTGATTTTGCGCAAGCTCAAGGGCCTGGAAAGCCTGATTGGCGTGTCCGTGGTCAGCTGGTTAATGCTGGAAAACGGCTGGACCTTCGACAAGGCCCACGGCTCTACCGGCGACAAGCTGGATGGTTTCGACTTTATGCACCAACGCTATACCGCCGACACCGCCGACTACACCGGGCGCGTGACCGTGCCGGTGCTGTGGGACAAGAAGCTCAAGCGCATCGTGAGTAATGAATCGGCGGAGATCATCCGCATGTTCAACAGTGCGTTTAACCAACTAACCGGCAATACCCTGGACTTCTACCCCGAGGTGTTACGCCCGAGCATCGACGCGCTGAACGATCGCATCTACCCAGCCGTGAACAATGGCGTGTACCGCGCAGGCTTTGCCACCTCGCAAAAGGCCTATGAAAGCGCGTTTGATGAGGTATTTGCCGAGCTGGATCACCTGGAGCAGCACCTGGGCGAGCATCGCTACCTGGCCGGTGAGTACCTGACCGAAGCCGATGTGCGGCTGTTTACCACGCTGATTCGCTTTGACGCGGTGTATTACAGCCACTTCAAATGCAATTTGCGGCGGATTGCCGATTACTCGAACTTGTCGAACTGGCTGAGGGAGATGTATCAGTGGCCGGGAGTGGCCGAGACAGTGGATTTTGCCCATATCAAAGGGCATTACTATGCGAGCCATCGCACGATTAACCCGACGGGGGTTGTGCCGAAGGGGCCGTTGCAGCGTTTTGATGTTGGGCATGATCGTGAGAGATTAAGTGGCAAAGGCGTCTGGAACTGATGATGATCGTTCCCACGCTCTGCGTGGGAATGCCGCCCTGGACGCTCTGCGTCCGCTCTTAAAAGCATGACGCGGAGCGTCATAGGGTGCATTACCACGCAGAGCGTGGGAACGAGCGATGTCAGACCTGGGACTGAGCGCCTTCAAACCACTTCAGCTTCTCACGCAACATAACCACCTCACCGACGATCACCAATGTCGGCGCATGCACTTCATGCTCCGCCACCATGCGCGGCAAGTCCGCCAGGGTTCCGGTGAACACGCGCTGGTTGGACGTAGTGCCCTGCTGGATCAACGCCGCCGGCGTATCCGCCGCACGCCCATGCTTGATCAGCTGTTCGCAGATGATCGGCAAACCGATCAGCCCCATGTAGAACACCAAGGTCTGCGACGGGCCAACGAGATCATGCCAAGGCAAGTCCGAGGTACCGTTTTTCAAATGCCCGGTGATAAACCGTACCGACTGCGCATAGTCGCGATGGGTCAACGGGATCCCGGCATACGCCGCGCAACCACTGGCCGCAGTGATCCCCGGCACCACCTGAAACGGGATGCCATGAGCCGCCAGTTCTTCGATTTCTTCGCCGCCCCGGCCAAAGATGAACGGATCGCCACCCTTGAGACGCAGCACGCGCTTGCCTTGCTTGGCCAAGTCCACCAATTGTTGGTTGATCTGGTCCTGCGGCACAGCATGGTCGGCGCGACGCTTGCCGACATAGATGCGCTCGGCATCACGACGGCACAGCTCGAGAATCGCCGGCGCTACCAAGCGGTCATACAGCACCACGTCGGCTTGCTGCATCAGGCGCAAGGCACGGAAGGTCACCAGGTCAGGATCGCCTGGGCCGGCACCCACCAAGTAGACTTCGCCCGGCGCATGCGGCGGCGCGCCGTTGACCTTGTCAATCAGCAGACGCTCGGCTTCATCGCCCTGCCCGGCCAACTGGCGGTCAGCAATCGGGCCTTGGAAAACCTCTTCCCAGAACGCACGGCGCTGCTGCACATTCGGGTACAAACCTTTGACCTGGGCACGAAAACGCGCCGCCAACCCGGCCAACTGGCCATAGGTGGACGGAATCCAGGTTTCCAGCTTGGCGCGGATCAAGCGCGCCAGCACCGGCGCATCGCCGCCGCTGGAGACTGCAATCACCAATGGCGAACGGTCGACAATCGCCGGGAAGATCACGCTGCACAAGGCCGGCGCATCCACCACGTTGACCGGTACGCAGCGACGCTTGGCATCACTGGACACTTGCGCGTTCAGTGGCTCGTCGTCGGTCGCGGCGATGATCAGGGTGCAACCATCGAGGTCGGGCTCCTGATAACCGCGCAAAATCAGTTCCCCGCCACTGCCCAGCACCAGTTCACGCAACTGGTCTTCGATCTGGGGAGCAACCACCCGCAGCAACGCACCGGCGTCGGCCAGCAGCCGGGATTTGCGCAAGGCAATCTCCCCGCCACCGACGACCAACACACGACTGCCGCGCAGGTTATGAAACAGCGGCAGAAATTCCATTTAGCCGATGACCTCAACGCCCGCCATGTACGGCTTAAGCACCTCAGGCACACGGATCGAACCGTCGGCCTGCTGGTAGTTTTCCAGCACCGCCACCAGGGTACGGCCTACGGCCAGGCCCGAACCGTTGAGGGTGTGCACCAGCTCCGGCTTGCCGGTTTCCGGGTTACGGAAACGCGCCTGCATGCGACGGGCCTGGAAATCACCGCAGTTGGAGCACGACGAAATCTCGCGGTATTTGTCCTGGCTCGGCACCCACACTTCGAGGTCGTAGGTCTTCACGGCGCTGAAACCCATGTCGCCGGTGCACAGCGCCAGAACGCGGTACGGCAGCTCCAGCAGTTGCAGGACGCGCTCGGCATTGGCGGTCAGGCCTTCCAAGGCCTCCATGGAGGTCGACGGCTCAACCACTTGCACCATCTCGACCTTGTCGAACTGGTGCTGGCGGATCATGCCGCGAGTATCACGACCCGAAGCACCGGCTTCACTGCGGAAGCACGGCGAATGGGCGACAAACTTCATCGGCAGTTGCTTGGCGTCGAGGATCTCGCCAGCCACGATGTTGGTCAGCGACACTTCGGCGGTCGGGATCAGGTACAGATCGGCTTCGCCATCGCGGCTGATCTTGAACAGGTCTTCTTCGAATTTCGGCAACTGGCTGGTGCCCATCAACGCCGGCGCCTGCACCAGGTACGGGGTGTAGGCTTCTTCGTAGCCGTGCTCGCCGGTGTGCAGGTTGATCATGAACTGTGCCAGGGCACGGTGCATGCGCGCGATGGGGCCGCGCAGCAAAGCGAAGCGCGCACCGGACATTTTGGCGGCGGTTTCGAAATCCAGGCCACCGGTCAGCTCGCCCAACGCAACGTGATCCTTGATCTCGAAATCAAAAGCTTTCGGGGTGCCCCAGCGGCGCACTTCGACGTTGCCGTCTTCGTCTTCGCCAATCGGTACGGATTCGTGCGGCAGGTTGGGAATGCCCAGCAGGATCGAGTCCAGCTCGCTCTGAATGCCTTCCAGCTCGACTTTACCGTCAGACAGCTCAGTGCCCATGCGCTCGACGTCCGCCATCAGCGGCGCGATGTCTTCACCGCGCTGCTTGGCCTGACCAATGGATTTGGAACGCGCATTACGCTCAGCCTGCAGTGCTTCGGTGCGGGTCTGGACGGTCTTGCGCTGTTCTTCCAGCGCTTCGATGCGCGCAACATCCAAGGCAAAGCCACGGGATGCCAGGCGGTCCGCTACGTCCTGAAGGTTGCTACGTAACAGTTTGGAATCGAGCATGTCGGTCTCTCGTTTATCAAAGTTTGGTCAAGGACAGGCCGGCCCAGGTGGCGAGCAGCCCGCCGAACACGCTGATGCCCAGGTACCCGAAGGCCACCAGAGCTTGCCCGCTTTCCAGCAGGCGCAACGTATCCAGTGAAAAGGATGAAAAGGTCGTCAGACCGCCTACAAAGCCGACAATCAAGCCGGCGCGAATCTCAATCGGCACTTCCGGGCGCAACAGGAACCAGCCGTACAACAGCCCGATAATCAAACAACCCACCAAGTTGACCGCCAAGGTCGCCGCATAAAAATGCTTTGGCCAGTTGGCGCTCACCCACGTACTGGTGGCGAAACGCAATAATGTACCAGCGATGCCGGCTACGGACACGGCAAGAATCGTCTTGAGCACTACTTTCTCCGCTGTTTGGGGCTGAGGCGATCGAGTTGAGCCAGGTGATTGAGCTTTTCGCCGATCTTCAGTTCCAGGCCACGGGGCACCGGCTGGTAGAACGGCTGTGGTTCCAGCTCATCGGGAAAATAGTCTTCGCCGGCGGCATAGGCGTCCGGCTCGTCATGGGCATAACGGTATTCGTCGCCGTAGCCCAGCTGCTTCATCAGCTTGGTCGGGGCGTTGCGAAGGTGCAGCGGCACTTCCAGCGAGCCGTGTTCGGCGGCGGCGCGCAGAGCCGACTTGAAGCCCATGTACACCGCGTTGCTTTTCGGCGCGCAAGCCAAGTAGGTGATGGCCTGGGCCACCGCCAACTCGCCTTCCGGGCTGCCCAGGCGTTCCTGCACTTCCCAGGCAGCGAGGCACAGGCTCAGCGCGCGCGGGTCGGCGTTGCCGATGTCTTCACTGGCCATGCGCACCACGCGGCGCGCCAAGTACAGCGGGTCGCAGCCGCCGTCGATCATCCGCGCAAACCAGTACAACGCACCGTCGGGGTTGGAGCCGCGTACGGATTTGTGCAGCGCCGATATCTGGTCGTAGAAGGCTTCGCCGCCCTTGTCGAAGCGCCGGCGAGTGTCGCCGAGCAGGCTTTGCAACAGGTCGACGCCAATCTCGCTGTTGTCTTCGGCCAGGTCGGAAGCGTTCTCCAACAGGTTGAGAAAGCGCCGACCGTCGCCATCGGCGGCGCTCAGCAAAATCTTGAAACCTTCGTCGCTCAAGCTCAACTGGCGCTTGCCCAAGCCCTTGTCTTCGCTCAACGCACGCTGCAACAGCTTGCGCATCGCCGCTTCGTCCAGGCTCTTGAGCACATAGACACGGGCACGCGACAGCAAAGCGTTGTTGAGTTCAAACGAGGGGTTTTCAGTGGTAGCGCCGATAAATATCAGCGTGCCGTCTTCGACATAGGGCAAAAACGCATCCTGCTGCGACTTGTTGAAGCGATGCACTTCGTCGACGAACAAGATGGTGCGCTTGCCGTATTGCCCGGCCTGCTGCTTGGCGACTTCCACTGCCTGGCGGATCTCCTTGACCCCGGCCAGCACGGCCGACACCGTTTCGAAGTGCGCATCCGAGACTTTCGCCAGCAGCCGCGCCAGGGTGGTTTTACCCACGCCCGGCGGCCCCCAGAAAATCATCGAGTGCAGCGCACCCTGCTCCAGGGCTTCGCGCAGAGGCTTGCCGCGAGCGAGCAGGTGTTCTTGCCCGACGTACTCATCCAGGTTGGTCGAACGCAAACGCGCGGCCAAGGGTTGAGCAATCGGGTCACTTCGAAACAAATCCATGGGCAGCGCTTGAAACCTCTCGGCAGGTTATTCCTGGATCACGTCGGCACCCTTGGGGATGACGAACTTGAACTTGGATGCATCCACAACGCCGTTGGCCTTGACCGCGGAGAACAGGATATCGGTGCGCTGACCGACGCTGTCGATCAGGCGCATGTTGTTGATCACACCGTTGCCAAACGACAGTTGCAGGCTGTCAAACAGCGTGTCCTTGGATTTGGGCTTGAGGGTGAACTCAATCACGTTGCTGGTTTGCTTGGAGGTGATCTCGAAGCTGTCGCTGATCTTCGACACATCGCCCGACAGCAACAGCGCCGGGGTCTGGTTCAGGCGTGGGTCGAGTTTCTTGATGGTCGCCTGTTCCAGGTCAGGGTCCCACAGGGTGACTTTCTGGCCGTCGGACACGATGGTCTGCTCGTTCGGCGCGTCGGTTTTCCAGTAGAAAAGGCCTGGGCGCTGCACGGCCATTTCACCGGCGGTTTCCTGCAACTGAGTGCCGCCGCCATCCAGGGTCAACTGGGAGAAGCGCGCGGTCAGGGTCTTGGATTTGTCCAACAGGTTGGTCAGGCTGGCCACGGAAGCGGGGTCGGCGTGAGCCGAAACAGCGGTCAGGGCCAGGGCTGGCAACAACAGCATGCGGATAAGACGCATGGGAATCCTCATTGAGTCGTTAGGGCGTGCCGCGTGTTGCCACGCGGCACGTGATCAGTCGCGCATCTGCCCGGGGGCGATGACTTCGCGCGAGCCGTTAGTGTTCATTGCAGTCACGACGCCGGCGTTTTCCATGGATTCGATCATGCGGGCGGCGCGGTTGTAGCCGATTTTGAGTTTGCGCTGCACCGCGGAGATCGAGGCGCGACGGCTTTCGAGTACGAAGGCCACGGCCTCGTCGTACAGCGCATCGGTTTCAGCGTCATCATCACCGCCGCTGCCACCGTCGAAGCCGCTGCCGGCCTCTTCGACACCGGCGAGGATGTCGTCGTTGTATTCCGGTGCGCCGCGCAGTTTCCAGGCCTCCACCACACGGTGTACTTCGTCATCGGAAACGAACGCGCCGTGAACCCGGATCGGCAGGCTGGTGCCCGGCGGCATGTAGAGCATGTCACCGTGGCCCAGCAGTTGCTCGGCGCCGCCCTGATCGATGATGGTGCGCGAGTCGATCTTGCTGGAAACTTGGAACGCCATGCGCGTAGGAATGTTGGCCTTGATCAGACCGGTGATCACGTCCACCGACGGCCGCTGAGTCGCGAGAATCAAGTGAATACCGGCAGCACGTGCCTTCTGGGCGATACGTGCGATCAGTTCTTCAACCTTCTTGCCGACGATCATCATCATGTCGGCGAATTCGTCGACCACCACCACGATGGTCGGCAGCTTGACCAGCAGCGGCGCTTCGTCGTGAATATTTTCGCGTTTGTACAACGGGTCGGTCAGCGGCGTACCGGCGTCCTGGGCTTCCTTGACCTTGGCGTTGAAGCCCGACAGGTTACGTACGCCCATCTTCGCCATCAGCTTGTAGCGGCGTTCCATCTCGGCCACGCTCCAACGCAGGGCGTTGGCGGCGTCCTTCATGTCGGTGACCACCGGGCAGAGCAGGTGCGGAATGCCTTCGTAGATCGACAATTCCAACATCTTCGGGTCGATCATGATCAGCTTGGCGTCATCCGGGCCAGACTTGAACAGGATCGACAGGATCATCGCGTTCACGCCCACCGACTTACCCGAACCAGTGGTACCGGCAACCAGCAAGTGCGGCATTTTCGCCAAGTCGGTGATTACTGGCTTACCACCGATATCGTGGCCCAGGGCCAAGGTGACCGGGGATTTAAAGTTGTCGTATTCCGGCGTCGACAGCACTTCGGAGAAGCGCACGATCTGACGGTCTTCGTTGGGAATCTCGATGCCCACGGTGGTCTTGCCGGGGATCACTTCCACCACGCGCACACTGGTCACGGCCAGGGAACGGGCCAAGTCTTTCGCCAGGTTGGAGATGCGGCTGACCTTGACGCCAGCTGCCGGCTGGATTTCGTAACGGGTGATGACCGGGCCTGGGTGGATCGAGTCCACCGAAACTTCGACGCCGAATTCCTTGAGCTTGATTTCCAGCAGGTGGCCGACAGCCGCCAGGGATTCCGGGGAATAGTTGAGCTGTTTCTTTTCGGCTGGGTCGAGGATCGAGATCGGCGGCAAGGTGCCTTCCACGGCGCTGTCGACAAACAACGGCGCCTGTTTCTCTTTCTGTACGCGATGGCTCGGCTCGGGGGCTTTGGGCGGCGCCGGGGCGATCACGGGCGGCACCTGCTTCTCGCGGTCCGACATGTGTTTGCTCAGAGCTTGCTCGCGCTCGATCAAGCGCTCCTTGACCTTGGCTTGCTCGCGCCGGTCCGGTGTGCTCGGGGCCACCACCTCGTTGACGCGGGTGTCCACCTCACGCAGTTGCGCAACCATGCGTTTGCGATCAACGCGGGCCGACCACCAACGGTTGGCCGCGCTTTGGAACAATTCGAGCAGGTCGAGGGTGATCTTGCCGGTCACGTCCATCACCTTGAACCACGACAGGTCGGTGAACACCGTGAGGCCGAACAGGAACAGCGCGATAAACATCAAGGTGCTGCCCTGGATGTTCAGGGTCTTGCGCGCCAGGTCGCCCAGGCTTTCGCCCAGCGCACCGCCTGCGCCCGCCGGCAAACCGGTAGGTGCGTGGAAATGAATATGCGCCAGCGCTGCGCCAGACAGCACCAGGAACACCAGGCCGATCAGGCGCCAGGAGAACAGCCAGCCGCTCCACTGCCACGGCTCGTGACGCTGACGGAAGATCTGCCAGGTCTTGATCGCCAGCAGCAGCGGGAAGATGTAGGCGAAGTAACCCAGCACCATGAACAGGATATCGGCGCTGTAGGAGCCGGCAGGCCCGCCGAAGTTCTGCACGTCTTCGATCTTGCTGTTGTGGCTCCAGCCCGGATCGTCCTTGCCATAGGTGAGCAAGGCCATCATCAGGAACAGGCACAGGGCGCCGATGGCGATCAGCGCCCCTTCCTTGAGTCGGTAGTGCAGGTGCTGGCGCCAGGCCGGCACGACTGCTGCTTTAGGTGTTGCGGCGGATTTCTTCAAAACGGGTCTTTTCCTGCGCCTTTAGCGCGTCCATCGTTGAATGACTGCACACTACTGCTCAATCCGAGCAGCTGAAAAATGAACGAACGTCGTTGAATCTACTTTTAACACTGGGTGATGACTGGGTGAAATGGCGATAACGCCACAATGGCCGCATTGTACGGGTTTGCGCCCGCGATGCCACGCCCTTGCCTATCAGCCAGCAGCCTGGACAATTGAAGTGTCACAGCATGTTCAATTTGAGCATGCATTGTCTTTGCTGACAAAGGCTTATGAGCTGTTTTTAGCAATCCAGGCAAGCTTGGCAAATGGCCTGCATGCGCCAGACCCGATTACGACCGCGTGTACGGGGCAGAGTTGCAGCAACACGCGCTCACGCTAATCCTGATGAATACCCGATTCGGGCTGGTCCCACAGCGCTGTGTCGACAATAATCACCCCTCGCGCGGCAGGTGACATACCCGCCACTCCCCTCCCCTTCCGTAAGCCTGGATGCCATGCTGACCTGGTTGCAACGCGACTCACTGACTTTTCCACCGCTGGCCAAGGCCATGCGTGAACCCAATGGCCTGCTGGCCGCCGGTGGCGATTTGTCAGCCGAACGGCTGGTTCAGGCCTACCGCCACGGCTGCTTTCCGTGGTTCTCTGAAGGCCAGCCGATCCTCTGGTGGTCGCCGGACCCACGCACGGTGATATTTCCCGACGAACTGCATGTCTCGCGCAGCCTTGGCAAACTGTTGCGCCAGCAGCGTTACACCGTCACCTTCGACCAGGACTTCGCTGCCGTCATCCAGGCGTGCGCTGCGCCACGCAGCTATGCCGATGGCACCTGGATCACCGAAGGCATCCAAAGCGCCTACCTGGCGCTGCACCAGCGTGGCTACGCGCATTCCGTGGAGGTGTGGGACCAGGGCGAGCTGGTCGGCGGCCTGTATGGCCTGGCGATGGGCCAACTGTTCTTTGGCGAATCCATGTTCAGCCGTGCCGACAACGCGTCGAAATTCGGCTTCGCCACACTGACGCGGCAGTTGCAGGCCTGGGGTTTCGTGCTGATCGACTGCCAGATGCCCAATGACCACCTGCACAGCCTGGGCGCCCGCGCCATACCACGCAGTGAGTTCGCGGCTTTCTTGCATAACCATTTGGACCAACCCAGCTCTGGACCGTGGGTTTCCTAGGCGACATCCGCGCACGTGGCTTACACTTATTTCAAAGCTTACCCCGAGGGTTGATCATGACCGAGCTGGCGCGCTTGAAGTTTTATGCCACTCAAGCCCACTCTTGCAGCTATCTGCCCGACGAGCAGGCCACCACGCTGTTCCTCGACCCCAGCCAGCCAATGGATGTGCATGTGTATTCCGACCTGTCCGAGATGGGTTTTCGGCGTAGCGGCGACCACCTGTACCGCCCCCATTGCCAGAATTGCAATGCCTGCGTGCCGGCACGTATCCCGGTTGCGCAATTTTTGCCGGACCGCAATCAGAAACGCATCCTCAAGCGCAATGCCGACCTGACAATCACCGCCACCAAGCCGCATTTCAGCGAAGAATATTTCGACCTTTACCAGCGCTACATCGAGCAACGTCATGCCGACGGCGACATGTTCCCGCCCAGCCGCGATCAGTTTTCGACGTTTCTGGTGCGTGACCTGCCCTTCTCGCGCTTCTACGAGTTCCGCCTGGACGGGCGCCTGCTGGCGGTAGCCGTAACCGACCTGCTGCCCAATGGCCTGTCGGCGGTCTACACCTTCTATGAGCCGGCCGAAGAACGCCGCAGCCTGGGACGCTTTGCGATCTTGTGGCAAATCGGCGAAGCCCTGCGCCAGGAATTGGAAGCGGTGTACCTCGGATACTGGATCAAAAACTGCAAAAAGATGAACTACAAGACCCAATATCGGCCCATCGAGCTACTAATTAATCAAAGATGGGTAACGCTTAACTAGAACCCCTTGGCTTAAACACCCTTTTTCGGGCACAATGCACGCCGCTTTTGCCTGGCGCAGTTGCACCGGGCCATTCACTGGATACCGAGGGCTTTACTGCATGTCGAAAGAAGACAGCTTCGAAATGGAAGGCACTGTCGTCGACACCCTGCCCAACACCATGTTTCGTGTGGAGTTGGAAAATGGGCACGTCGTAACCGCGCATATCTCCGGCAAGATGCGCAAGAACTACATTCGTATTCTTACCGGCGACAAAGTGCGCGTCGAGCTGACGCCCTATGACTTGAGCAAAGGGCGCATCACTTACCGCGCTCGTTAATCAAGTCAATACAAAACGCCCGGTTCTGCCGGGCGTTTTTGTGTGCGCGCTATTTCCCAAACACCTCAGGTGTCAATGTGGGAGCTGACTTGCCTGCCCCCACATTTGACCCCCATCGTTTTCAACAGAATGGGAGCTGACTTGCCTGCCCCCACATTTGACCCCCATCGTTTTCAAGACAGCAAAAAGGCGCCTTTCGGCGCCTTTTGCTTTGTTGCAGCCCGCTGTCAGGCCATTTCAGCCGTGGTTTCGAACTCGAAGGTCAGCTCGCCGTCCTTCAAGTCGATGTGCACCACGCCGCCATGGTCGGCAAGCTCGCCAAACAGGATCTCTTCGGCCAATGGCCGCTTGATCTTGTCCTGGATCAGTCGCGCCATTGGGCGAGCGCCCATTGCCGCGTCGTAGCCACCTTCGGCCAGCCAATTGCGCGCCGCGTCCGTGACGTCCAGCTGCACGCGCTTGTCTTCCAACTGCGCTTGAAGCTCGGTAAGGAACTTGTCCACCACGCTTTTGATGACCTCATGGCTGAGGCGACCAAACTGGATAATGGTGTCCAGGCGGTTGCGGAACTCCGGCGTGAAGCTCTTCTTGATCACTTCCATCGCATCGGATGAGTGATCCTGATGCGTAAAGCCAATCGAAGCCCGCGCGGCCGTTTCGGCACCGGCGTTGGTGGTCATGATCACGATCACGTTGCGGAAGTCTGCCTTGCGCCCGTTGTTGTCGGTCAGGGTCCCGTGGTCCATGACCTGCAGCAGCAGGTTGAAGACTTCCGGGTGGGCCTTCTCGATTTCATCGAGCAGCAATACGCAGTGCGGCTGCTTGGTGATTGCCTCGGTCAACAGACCGCCCTGGTCGAAACCGACATAGCCCGGAGGCGCACCGATCAGGCGCGACACAGTGTGACGCTCCATGTATTCGGACATGTCGAAGCGTACCAGCTCGATGCCCATGGCCTTGGCCAACTGCCGCGCCGCTTCGGTCTTGCCGACGCCGGTCGGGCCTGCGAACAGGAACGAACCGACTGGCTTGTCCGGCGACTTGAGGCCCGCACGCGACAACTTGATCGCGGTGGACAGCGCGTCAATGGCAGCATCCTGGCCGAACACGGTGAGCTTGAGGTCGCGCTCCAGGTTACGCAGCAGCTCCTTGTCGGAACTGTTGACGTGTTTTGGCGGAATACGCGCGATCTTCGCCACGATGTCCTCGACTTGAGGCACGTCGATGCGCTTCACGCGCTTCTCGACCGGCTGCAGGCGCTGGTAGGCACCCGCCTCGTCAATCACGTCGATGGCCTTGTCGGGCATGTGCCGGTCATTGATGTAGCGCGATGCCAGCTCAGCAGCGGCACGCAACGCTTCATCGGTGTACTCGATGCCGTGGTGCGCTTCGAAACGCCCTTTGAGCCCGCGCAGAATGCCGATGGTGTCTTCTACCGAAGGCTCGGACACGTCGACTTTCTGGAAGCGGCGCGCCAAGGCACGGTCTTTCTCGAAAATGCCGCGGAATTCCTGGAACGTAGTCGAACCGATGCAGCGGATATCACCCGACGACAGCAACGGCTTGAGCAGGTTGGAGGCGTCCATCACCCCACCGGAGGCCGCACCGGCACCGATGATGGTATGGATCTCATCGATAAACAGGATCGCCTGCGGGCGTTTTTTCAGCTCGCCGAGCAGCGCCTTGAAGCGCTTCTCGAAATCGCCACGGTACTTGGTCCCGGCGAGCAACGCGCCCAGGTCCAGGGAGTAGACGACGCTGTTAGCCAGCAGGTCAGGCACCTGATTATCGACAATGCGCTTGGCCAGGCCTTCGGCAATCGCGGTCTTACCCACGCCCGCCTCACCCACCAGCAACGGATTGTTCTTGCGACGACGCGCGAGGATCTGCGCTACACGCTCAACCTCAAGCTCGCGCCCCACCAGCGGATCGATCCGCCCCTGGCGCGCCAGTTCATTGAGGTTGCTGGCATAGGCATCCAGTGGATTGCCCGAAGAAGAAGACTCACCACCCTCGTCGTCCTGCATCTCTTGCTCACCCTCGGAATGATCGCCGTGCCCAGGCACTTTGGAGATACCGTGGGCGATGTAGTTGACGACATCAATACGGGCAACGCTCTGCTGTTTGAGCAGGAACACCGCTTGGCTTTCCTGTTCGCTGAAGATCGCCACAAGCACATTGGCGCCTGTGACTTCACGCTTACCGGAGCTCTGTACGTGGAACACAGCGCGCTGCAATACCCGCTGGAAGCCCAGGGTTGGCTGGGTTTCGCGGTCCTCGTCGTGCACGGGGATCAGTGGCGTAGTGGAGTCGATAAACTCCTGCAGGTCATGCTTGAGTTTGTCGAGGTTGGCGCCGCACGCACGCAGAACGGTGGCGGCAGCTTCGTTATCCAAAAGTGCCAGCAGCAGGTGTTCGACGGTCATGAATTCATGACGCTTCGAACGAGCCTCCTTGAAGGCAAGATTGAGGGTGACTTCGAGCTCGCGGTTTAACATAGCTTCACCTCATACCCAAGTGGTCGGCGTTAACCGTCCTTCTCGATTTCACAGAGTAGCGGATGCTGGCTTTCCCTGGCGTACTGGTTGACCTGCATTGCCTTTGTCTCGGCGATGTCACGGGTAAACACTCCACATACTGCCCGTCCTTCTGTGTGAACGGCCAGCATTACCTTGGTCGCCAACTCGCGGTTCAGGTTAAAAAACACCTCGAGCACTTCGACCACGAAATCCATCGGTGTGTAGTCATCATTGAACAAAACCACCTTGTACATCGGCGGCGCCTGTAGAGCGGGCTTCGCCTCCTGAACAGCAATGCCTGCAGAGCCGTCCTCGTCATGTTCCTGATCCGGGCGATCCTGATTGAATGTTAGTCGAATCTGGCTGTTTGCATGCATGGAAAGAAAGGTTCGTCAGTGGTTCAAATACAGTGGTGGGGGCGACCTGCCGGAATTTCAACTCTGACTATACGGTCGCCTTGACTATCGGCAAATCGGTGTTACAACCAATAGAGCCCACAGTGGGTAAAAAAGGTCCGCGCAGTCAACCTTATTTATTCGGGTTAGGACGGATAAACTGGATGATACTCCAGTGATGGAGTCTGGTGCAGAGGGATATGGTTATGTCTGGCGTCAAGATCAACGGCAAGGTCAAGTGGTTCAACAATGCTAAGGGGTATGGATTCATTAATGCCGAAGGAAATCCCGATGAGGATCTTTTTGCGCATTACTCAGCGATTACCATGGAGGGATACAAGACGCTGAAGGCGGGTCAAAAGGTGGAGTTTGACATCATTCAGGGCCCCAAAGGCCTGCACGCTGTCGAAATTTGCGCAGCATGCGCGGCCGAACCTGGAAAGGCCCACGACGAAACCCACGAAAAGGAACTAAAGGCTACCCCTTCAAAACAGAAACAAACGGCCTGATCAGCGCTTGAGCAACTCAAAAAAAACCGGCTGTCCTGATTCTTCAGGATCGCCGGTTTTTTTATAGCCTTAGACTCACATATGCGAAATCAACGCATCGCCAAAGCCAGACGACGACACCAACTTGGCACCCTCCATCAAGCGCTCAAAGTCGTAGGTCACGGTCTTGGCCGAAATGGCGCCATTCGTGCCTTTAATGATCAAGTCTGCCGCTTCAGTCCAGCCCATATGACGCAGCATCATTTCTGCCGACAGAATCAATGAACCCGGGTTTACCTGGTCCTTGCCTGCGTATTTGGGCGCCGTGCCATGGGTGGCCTCGAACATGGCCACGGTATCCGACAGGTTGGCACCCGGCGCAATACCGATACCGCCCACTTCCGCCGCCAGGGCATCGGAGAGGTAGTCACCATTCAAGTTAAGGGTGGCGATCACGTCATATTCGGCCGGACGCAGCAGAATCTGCTGGAGCATGGCATCAGCAATAGCGTCCTTTACCACCACATTCTTGCCGGTCTTCGGGTTCTTGAACTGCATCCAAGGGCCACCATCGAGCAAGGTCGCACCAAATTCTTTCTCGGCGATACCGTAGGCCCACTCTTTGAAGGCACCTTCGGTGAACTTCATAATGTTGCCTTTGTGCACGATGGTCAGCGAATCACGGTCGTTATCCACTACATATTGCAGGGCTTTACGCACCAGGCGCTCGGTGCCTTCTTTGGAGACCGGCTTGATGCCAATCCCGCAATCCTGGTCGAAACGGATCTTGGTGACGCCCATTTCCTCCTTGAGGAATTTGATCACCTTGATCGCTTCCGGCGAGCCGGCCTTCCATTCGATACCGGCGTAAATATCCTCGGAGTTCTCACGGAAGATAGTCATATCGACGTCGCCAGGTTTCTTGACCGGGCTGGGCACGCCTTCAAACCAACGCACCGGGCGCAGGCAAACATACAGGTCGAGTTGTTGGCGCAGGGCCACGTTCAGCGAACGAATGCCACCACCGACCGGTGTGGTCAGCGGCCCCTTGATGGAAACCACGTAATCTTTGACCGCATCCAGGGTTTCCTGGGGCAGCCAGGTATCCTGATCGTAGACTTGAGTCGCTTTCTCGCCGGCGTAAACCTCCATCCAGGAGATTTTTCGCTTGCCGCCGTAGGCCTTTTCAACAGCTGCGTCGACCACCTTGATCATCACCGGGCTGATGTCGACGCCAATACCGTCGCCTTCTATATAAGGGATGATCGGTTGGTCAGGAACATTGAGAGAATGGTCTGCATTGACGGTGATTTTGTCGCCGACTGCCGGAACCTGAATCTTCTTGTATCCCATGCTGAACTCCATCTATGGATTGAACATCTGGCTGCGTTCGAGCCTACTCCAGATAAATGGCGACTGAAACCTCGCGCCATGCTCATTTGCATCGAAAACAGCATATTTAGTCGCCTACAAGCCTGAAAGCAAAGGCAAAATCGCCAATCTTGAGCACATCGTGCGACTTTGGTAGCACTTGGGCCCCTGCGACCTTTAGACCAATGGACGACACACCTTTTGTATGAAGGCTCGGCGTAAGCATAGCGACCTATGTATAATGCCGCCGCTGACCCAAGAGTCACGACCGCTGACCGCTCTAGACAGTAGCCTTCAGCCAGAAAGCAGGGCTATTACAATAGCCCACCCGCTTGACGCTCGACTGATGCAACCCAACATCACCGCGAAGAAACCTCGACATTTCGCTCATGGATGACTTTGAACGAACGCGCTCCACCCGGCGCATCTCGAGTTTCTGCGCACGCTTTCAGCAAAGAAGAGAGTTAATCCGAATATGCCCACCCGCTCGAAGATCATCTACACCTTCACCGACGAAGCCCCAGCCCTCGCCACCTATTCACTGCTGCCTATCGTAGAGGCCTTCACCGCTTCCGCTGATATTGCTGTGGAAACCCGCGACATCTCCCTCGCCGCGCGCATCCTCGCAAGCTTCCCCGAGCAACTGGGTACACAGGCTATCCCGGACCACCTCGCCGAACTGGGCGACCTGGCCGTTACGCCTGAAGCCAACATCATCAAGCTGCCTAACATCAGCGCCTCGACCCCGCAGCTGCAAGCCGCGATCAAGGAACTGCAGGCCCAGGGCTACGCCCTGCCGGACTACCCGGAAACCGTAACCACCGACGCGGAAAAAGAAACCCGCGCACGTTACGACAAGGTCAAGGGCAGCGCCGTGAACCCGGTACTGCGCGAAGGCAACTCCGACCGCCGCGCACCGCTGTCGGTCAAGAACTATGCGCGCAAGCACCCGCACAAAATGGGCGCCTGGGCTGCCGACTCCAAGTCGCACGTCGCGCACATGAACAACGGCGACTTCTACGGCAGCGAAAAAGCCGTACAGATCGAAGCCGCTGACGCCGTGAAGATCGAGCTGATCGCCAAAGACGGCACTGCGACCGTCTTGAAAGAAAAGACCTCGGTAAAGGCCGGCGAGATTATCGACACCGCCGTGCTGAGTAAAAAAGCCCTGCGCAGCTTCATCGCCGCTGAAATCGAAGACGCCAAGAAACAAGGCGTGCTGCTGTCGGTTCACCTGAAAGCCACCATGATGAAGGTCTCCGACCCGATCATGTTCGGCCAGATCGTTGCCGAGTTCTACAAAGACGCCCTGGCCAAGCACGCCCCGTTGCTTGCACAGATCGGCTTCAACCTGAACAACGGCATCGGCGACCTGTACGCTCGCATCAAGGCTTTGCCTAGCGATCAACAAGCGCAGATCGAAGCTGACATTCAAGCGGTCTACGCCGCTCGCCCATCGCTGGCGATGGTCAACTCCGACAAAGGCATCACCAACCTGCACGTGCCGAGCGACGTCATCGTCGACGCCTCGATGCCGGCCATGATCCGTGACTCCGGCAAAATGTGGGGCACCGACGGCCAACTGCACGACACCAAGGCTGTGATCCCGGATCGCTGCTACGCCACCATCTACCAGGCGGTGATCGAAGAGTGCAAAGCCAACGGCGCCTTCGACCCAACCACCATGGGCAGCGTGCCAAACGTTGGCCTGATGGCGAAAAAAGCCGAAGAGTACGGTTCCCACGACAAGACCTTCCAGGTCAAGGCTGACGGCGTTGTCCGCGTCACCGACAGCAAGGGCAACCTGCTGATGGAACAGAAAGTCGAAGCCGGCGATATCTTTCGCATGTGCCAGACCCAGGACGCGCCGATCCAGGACTGGGTCAAGCTGGCCGTCAACCGTGCCCGTGCCAGCAACACCCCGGCCATCTTCTGGCTGGACCCACAGCGCGCGCACGACGGCGTCGTGGTCGAGAAGGTTCAGACCTACCTCAAAGACCACAACACCGACGGCCTGGACATCCGCATCATGTCGCCGGTCGACGCGATGAAGTTCACGCTGGAGCGTACCCGCAAGGGCCTGGACACCATCTCGGTGACCGGTAACGTATTGCGCGACTACCTGACCGACCTGTTCCCGATCATGGAACTGGGCACCAGCGCCAAGATGCTGTCGATCGTGCCGCTGATGAACGGCGGTGGCCTGTTCGAAACCGGCGCCGGCGGTTCGGCACCGAAACACGTGCAGCAACTGGTTGAAGAAAACTTCCTGCGCTGGGATTCCCTGGGCGAGTTCCTGGCCCTGGCAGCTTCCCTTGAGCATTTGGGTGTTACTTACAACAACCCGAAAGCCCTGGTGCTGTCCAAGACCCTGGACCAGGCCACCGGCCAGTTCCTCGACAACAACAAGTCGCCATCGCGCAAAGTCGGCAACATCGACAACCGCGGCAGCCACTTCTACCTGGCGCTGTACTGGGCTCAAGCCCTGGCCGCCCAGACCGAAGACACTGCACTGCAAGCGCAGTTCGGCGAACTGGCCAAAACCCTGAGCGACAACGAGGCGACCATCGTTGCCGAACTGAACGCCGTACAGGGCAAGCCAGTGGATATCGGCGGCTACTACGCGCCGAGCCCAGAGCTGACCAGCAAAGCCATGCGCCCAAGCGACACCCTCAACGCGGCGATTGCCAAGTTGAAGTAAGGTTGTAAGGATGCAAAGAAGCCCCGGCCCCGTGCCGGGGTTTCTGTTTGTGCCCAGCACCGATTTGATTGGGTTTCTCCAGCCACCCCCAACTTGAGGCCGCTTTATGACCTGGCAACCCCACATCACCGTCGCCACCATTGTCGAAGACAACGGCCGCTTCCTTGTTGTGCCCAGCACCGATTTGATTGGGTTTCTCCAGCCACCCCCAACTTGAGGCCGCTTTATGACCTGGCAACCCCACATCACCGTCGCCACCATTGTCGAAGACAACGGCCGCTTCCTGATGGTCGAAGAGCTCAAGGGCGGGCGCGCCGTGCTCAATCAGCCGGCCGGCCACCTGGACCCGCATGAAACCCTGACCGAGGCCGCCGTGCGTGAAACCCTCGAAGAAACCGGTTGGGACGTGGAAGCCACCGGCATCGTCGGGATCTACCTGTACACCGCACCCAGCAATGGCGTGACCTATCAGCGCGTGTGCTTCATCGGCAAGCCCCTGAAACACCACCCGCACTACCAGCTCGACGAAGGCATCGTGCGCGCCCGCTGGCTGACCCGTGATGAGCTAATGGCCCTGCGCGACGACTGGCGCAGCGAGCTGATCATCCGCTGCATCGATGATTATCTGGCAGGTGTGCGCCACAGTCTGGAATTGATCCGCCCTTCTCTTTAGCCTTGCGGGCGCGAGCCTGCTAGAATCGCGTCCTTTTTCAAGACACCCGTTGAAACCCTATGCGTGATCCAGCCCCTTCTGACACACAAAAGAAGCGCGTCATCGTCGGTATGTCCGGCGGCGTGGATTCTTCCGTTTCCGCCGTTCTGCTCATGGAGCAGGGTTATGAGGTGGAAGGCCTGTTCATGAAGAACTGGGAAGAAGACGATGGAACGGAATATTGCACCGCCATGGACGACCTGGCCGACGCCCAGGCCGTTTGCGACAAGATTGGCATCAAGCTGCACACCGCCAACTTCGCCGCCGAGTACTGGGACAACGTGTTCGAGCACTTCCTGGCCGAATACAAGGCCGGCCGCACGCCGAACCCGGACATCTTGTGTAACCGCGAAATCAAGTTCAAGGCGTTCCTCGACTACGCCATGATCCTCGGCGCCGACCTGATCGCCACTGGCCACTACGTGCGCCGTCGCGACATCGACGGTCGCACCGAACTGCTCAAGGGCCTGGACCCGAACAAGGACCAGAGCTACTTCCTGCACGCCGTCGGCGGCGAACAGATCGCCAAGACCCTGTTCCCGGTGGGCGAGCTGGAAAAACCCGAAGTGCGCAAGATCGCCGAGAAACACGGCCTGGCCACCGCCAAGAAAAAGGATTCCACCGGGATCTGCTTTATCGGCGAGCGCCGCTTCAGCGACTTCCTCAAGCAGTACCTGCCGGCACAGCCGGGCGAAATCAAGACCACTGAAGGCGACGTCATCGGCCGCCACCATGGCCTGATGTACCACACCATCGGCCAACGCCAGGGCCTGGGCATCGGCGGCTTGAAAGACGCCGGTGAAGAGCCGTGGTACGTGCTGGTTAAGGATCTTGAGAACAACGTGCTGATCGTTGGCCAAGGCAATGAACACCCGCTGCTGTTTTCCGGCGCCCTGCTCGCTTCCGAGATCTATTGGGTCAACCCGATCGACCTGAGCACCCCACGCCGCCTGACCGCCAAAGTGCGTTATCGCCAAAGCGACCAGCCCTGCACCCTGGAAAAAACTGCCAACGGCTATCGCGCCACCTTTGATGACCCGCAACGCGCGGTCACGCCTGGCCAGTCCGTGGTGTTCTACGACGGCGAAATTTGCCTGGGCGGCGGCGTGATTGAAGTCGCCGAAGCCTGGAGCAACCCAGCATGAGCCCGACCCAGGAGCAATTGACCGCACTGGGCGGGGTTTTCCTAGCCGCGGTGCTGGTCGACAAGATCGCCAAGACCGGCCAGGTCACCGAGGCGGGCCTGACCTGCATGCTCGGCAGCCTGCTGATCCGCGACCCCAAGGACACCCTGGAAGTCTACGGCGGCGACGATCTGACACTGCGTGAAGGCTATCGCGCGCTGATTGGCGCGCTGGAGCGCGACCCCAGCACCCTGCAGCGCGAGCCCTTGCGCTACGCCCTGTCGATGCTCGGCCTGGAGCGCCAATTGGCCAAGCGCGAGGACATGCTGGAAACCATCGGCAAACGCCTGCCGCAGATCCAATCCCAAGTGGAACACTTCGGTCCGGCTCACGAAAACGTGATTGCCGCCTGTGGCGCGCTGTACCAGGACACCTTGAGCACCTTGCGCCAACGGATCCAGGTGCACGGCGACATGCGCAACCTGCAGCAACCTAACAACGCCTCGAAAATCCGCGCCCTGCTCCTGGCCGGTATTCGTTCGGCACGGTTGTGGCGGCAGTTGGGCGGTCATCGCTGGCAGCTGGTGATCAGCCGGCGCAAATTGCTTAAAGAGCTTTACCCGTTGATGCGCAACGAATAAGTCGCAGCAACCCGATTTTTATAGCCTCACGCGTAATACGCCGGTCAGTTGGCAACGGACCGGCGGATTTTTTCATGTATGATACGCGCCCCATTTCGTTGCCCGACTGTCCGAGAACACCCCATGCAGCTCTCTTCGCTCACTGCGGTTTCCCCTGTAGACGGCCGCTACGCCGGCAAAACCCAGGCCCTGCGCCCTATTTTCAGCGAATACGGCTTGATCCGTGCTCGTGTTATGGTTGAAGTGCGCTGGCTCCAGCGCCTGGCCGCTCACCCTGCCATCAGCGAAGTGCCGGCGTTTTCCGCCGAGGCCAACGCCGTGCTGAACACCCTGGCGGAAAACTTCTCCCTGGAGCACGCCGAGCGTGTGAAAGAGATCGAGCGCACCACCAACCACGACGTTAAAGCCATCGAATACCTGCTCAAAGAGCAAGCGGCCAAGCTGCCGGAACTGGCTAAGGTCAGCGAGTTCATCCACTTTGCCTGCACCAGCGAGGACATCAACAACCTGTCCCACGCCCTGATGCTGCGCGAAGGCCGTGATGAGGTGATGCTGCCGCTGATGCGCCAGACCGCCAACGCCATCCGCGAACTGGCGATCCGTTTCGCCGACGTGCCGATGCTGTCGCGCACCCACGGTCAGCCGGCCTCGCCGACCACCCTGGGCAAAGAATTGGCCAACGTGGTGTACCGCCTGGAGCGCCAGATCGCTCAAGTGGCCGCTGTACCGCTGCTGGGCAAGATCAACGGCGCCGTGGGCAACTACAACGCCCACATCTCGGCCTACCCGGAAATCGACTGGGAAGAAAATGCCCGCGCCTTCATCGAAGACGAGCTGGGCCTGGGCTTCAACCCGTACACCACGCAGATCGAACCGCACGACTACATCGCCGAGCTGTTCGACGCCATTGCGCGCTTCAACACCATCCTGATCGACTTCGATCGCGATATCTGGGGCTACATCTCCCTGGGCTACTTCAAGCAGCGCACCATTGCCGGTGAAATCGGTTCCTCGACCATGCCGCACAAGGTCAACCCGATCGACTTCGAAAACTCCGAAGGCAACCTCGGCATCGCCAACGCCCTGTTCCAGCACCTGGCCAGCAAGTTGCCGATCTCCCGCTGGCAGCGCGACCTGACCGACTCCACCGTACTGCGCAACCTCGGTGTGGGCTTTGCTCACAGCGTGATCGCGTACGAAGCCAGCCTCAAAGGCATCAGCAAGCTGGAACTCAACGAGCAGAAAATCGCCGCTGACCTGGATGCGTGCTGGGAAGTATTGGCTGAGCCGATCCAGACCGTGATGCGCCGCTACAACATCGAAAACCCCTACGAGAAGCTGAAAGAATTGACGCGCGGCAAGGGCATCAGCCCTGAAGCACTGCAAACTTTCATCGACGGCTTGGATATGCCAGCCGCCGCCAAGGCCGAGCTGAAACTGCTCACCCCGGCCAACTACATCGGCAACGCGGTGGCCCAAGCCAAACGCATCTGATGTAGCGCAAGCCCTCTTGAGACGCCCGGCCGCGCCGGGCGTTTTTATTCCTGTCTTAAAAGTGCTTTCTTTCAATAGGTTACACATGAATCCTGATATTCCTCTTCAACTTCTGGGCGGCATCACGGCACGCGAGTTCCTGCGCGACTATTGGCAGAAAAAACCGCTGCTGATCCGCCAGGCCATCCCTGATTTCGAAAGCCCGATAGACGCCGACGAACTGGCAGGCTTAGCCCTGGAAGAGGAAGTCGAATCGCGCCTGGTGATCGAACACGGCGAGCGCCCGTGGGAGCTGCGCCGCGGCCCGTTCGCCGAGGACGCCTTCAGCACCCTGCCGGAGCGTGAGTGGACCCTGCTGGTGCAGGCCGTCGACCAGTTCGTGCCGGAAGTGGCCGAGCTGCTGGAGCACTTCCGCTTCCTACCAAGCTGGCGCATCGACGATGTGATGATCAGCTTCGCCGCACCCGGCGGCAGCGTTGGCCCGCACTTCGATAACTACGACGTGTTCCTGTTGCAAGCCCAAGGCAAGCGCAACTGGAAGATCGGCCAGATGTGCAACTCCGAAAGCCCGTTGCTGCAACACGCCGACCTGCGCATCCTCGCCGAATTCGAACAAAGTGAAGAATGGGTGCTGGAACCGGGCGACATGCTCTACCTGCCGCCGCGCCTGGCGCACTTCGGCATTGCCGAAGATGACTGCATGACCTACTCGGTCGGCTTTCGCGCGCCGAGCGCCGCTGAAGTGCTGACCCACTTCACCGACTTCCTCAGCCAATACCTGACGGACGAAGAGCGTTACACCGACGCCGACGCCCAGCCGGTCAGCGACCCGCACCAGATCCTGGGCGACGCGCTCGACCGCCTGAAAAGCCTGCTGGCCGAGCACATGAGCGATGAGCGCATGCTGCTGACCTGGTTCGGCCAGTTCATGACCGAGCCGCGCTACCCGGAACTGGTGGCGGGCGAAGAATTGGGCGAAGAAGACTTCCTCAGCAGCCTGGAAGGCGGCGCGATTCTGGTGCGCAACCCAAGCGCGCGCATGGCGTGGTCGGAAGTCGACGACGACGTACTGCTGTTTGCCAGCGGCCAGAGCCGTTACCTGCCAGGCAAGCTGCGCGAGTTGCTGAAGCTGGTGTGCTCGGCGGATGCATTGCACAGCGAAAACCTTGGCGCATGGCTCGCAGACGAAGATGGCCGCGACCTGCTGTGCGAACTGGTCAAGCAAGGAAGCCTGGGATTTGCCGATGAATAAGATTCACGTAAGTGTCGCGGACTGGCAAAAGGATATCGCTGAGATTCGGCGCATTCGTGAAGCGGTATTTATCGCCGAACAATCGGTTCCACCTGAGCTGGAGTGGGATTCGGACGACGCCGACGCGGTGCATTTTCTCGCGTTCGAAGGCGACTTTCCGATTGGCACTGCGCGCCTGCTGCCCAGCGGCGAAATCGGCCGCGTATCGGTACTCAAGGACTGGCGCGGGCTGAAGGTCGGCGACAAGCTGATGGAAGCCGTGATTGGGCTGGCCGAGCAACGCGGCCAGACCAAGCAGTTCCTGAGTGCGCAGGTGTATGCGGCGCCGTTTTATGAGCGGCTAGGCTTCAAGATCGTCAGTGATGAGTTTCTTGAAGTTGGGATTCCGCATGTGGATATGGTGCGCGAGGGCTGATCCGAGACCTGCGATAGGACTTGAAGTTGGGATTCCGCATGTGGATATGGTGCGCGAGGGCTGATCCGAGACCTGCGATAGCGCCATCAGCAACACCCAAAATGCCCTGCCTGCCAGGGCATTTTGCCGTCTAAGATTCAACTTGCGACCTGCCAGGCCGACAAACTGGCACTATCACGCTAAATGACTCGCAGAGATAACGGACATGTCCCTACGCACCCTGCTCACCGCCCTCCTCCTGACTGCCAGCACCTGGGCAATCGCCGACACCGCAGTCGTCAACCTGAGCAATCGCACCAGCGCCGACCTGCTGCCGGTGGCGCAGAACTTCATCGGCAAGGACGGCAGCGTCAGCGCCTACGGCAACCAGCTGATTGTGAAAGCTGACCCAGACAAGATCGAGGGGTTGCGCGCACTGCTCGCGCAGCTGGACACGCCCGCCAAACGCCTGCTGATCACCGTCGACACCAACGAAAACAATCAGCAGAACAGCGGCGACAGCCAGACCCGCATCATCAGTTACGGCACCGCCAGCCGCGATGGCGGCATCCAGCAGATCCAAGCCAGCGAAGGCGTGCCCGCACTGATCCAGGTGGGCCAGAGCGTACCTCTAACCACGACGCAGCAGGACAGCTATGGCCGCCTGCAAAACCAGACCCAGTATCGCAACGTCACCCAGGGCTTTTACGTGACCGCCAGCGTTACCGGCGAGACCGTACACTTGGCGATCAGCACCAACCGTGACCGTATGAGCCAAGAACGTCCTGATGTAGTGAACGTGCAAAGCACCGACACAACAGTCAGCGGCCGCCTGGGGGAGTGGATCCCGCTGGCCGGCATCAACCGTGAGACCCAAGCCGACAAATCCTCTACAACCCGCAACTACTCTACTCAGGGCCGCGACGACCTGACTTTACGGGTCAAGGTCGACACCCTGAACTGAAGCACCAAAAACTGACTGATGAGTCGTCTTAGACTAAAGATGTAGTGCTTTAAAATAAGCACTACAAAACATTTGACGATCCCAAAAAGCCTGGGCATGATGGCCTCGCTCCCGCTAATCAGGGGCCCTGGCAAGGGCCTTCGGATCGCCGCTCTAAACGTTACCCACCTGAGCCGATTCGTGTCTGTACCGCCCACAAGGTGTGTTTGACGAGGTTGCGACTGGAACGAAGTTGTCCCGAGGGACGGAAGCTAACCAGGTAACCCGGCTACACACTGATGAACCGTACAAAGGCCCACGATGCCCGAAGACCGTTCGCAGTTCGCCCTTACCTGCTCAACTCCTCCTCTCGCAACGCGTTCATCCCGTCGCCTTCCCCGCCAAACCTGACTTGACCGCCTAAGCTTCTGGTCAGCGAGCAGCCATAACCACGCACTGATTACGTGGTAGGCAAACGGAATTTTCAACCTAGTAGATTTTCCATAAAAGACGCGACGAGGTTTTTCCCCATGGCACTGACACGCGAACAGCAAATTGCAGCCCTTGAAAAAGATTGGGCTGAAAACCCACGCTGGAAAGGCGTAACCCGCGCTTATTCCGCTGCTGACGTCGTCCGCCTGCGTGGCTCGGTTCAACCTGAGCACACCTTTGCAAAACTCGGCGCCGAGAAACTGTGGAAGCTGGTCACCCAGGGTGCCAAGCCGTCCTTCCGTCCCGAGAAAGATTTCGTCAACTGCATGGGCGCCCTCACTGGCGGCCAGGCAGTCCAACAGGTGAAAGCCGGCATCCAGGCGATCTACCTGTCCGGCTGGCAAGTGGCAGCGGACAACAACTCCGCTGAATCCATGTACCCCGACCAATCGCTGTACCCGGTGGACTCGGTGCCAACCGTGGTCAAGCGCATCAACAACTCGTTCCGCCGTGCCGACCAGATCCAGTGGAAAGCCGGCAAAGGCCCGGGCGACGAAGGCTACATCGACTACTTCGCACCGATCGTGGCTGATGCCGAAGCCGGTTTCGGCGGCGTACTGAACGCCTACGAACTGATGAAGAGCATGATCGAGGCTGGCGCTGCCGGCGTGCACTTCGAAGACCAACTGGCATCGGTGAAGAAATGCGGCCACATGGGCGGCAAAGTACTGGTACCGACCCAAGAAGCCGTACAGAAGCTGACTGCTGCGCGCCTGGCTGCCGACGTGGCCGGTACGCCGACCATCATCCTGGCCCGTACCGACGCTAACGCGGCTGACTTGCTGACGTCCGATTGCGACCCGTACGACCAGCCATTCGTGACCGGCGAACGCACCCAGGAAGGCTTCTATAAAGTTCGCGCCGGTCTTGACCAGGCCATCGCTCGCGGCCTGGCCTACGCGCCGTACGCTGACTTGATCTGGTGCGAAACCGCCAAGCCGGACCTGGACGAAGCCCGTCGCTTCGCCGAAGCGATCAAGAAGGAATACCCGGACCAACTGCTGTCCTACAACTGCTCGCCGTCTTTCAACTGGAAGAAGAACCTGGACGACGCAACCATCGCCAAGTTCCAGCGCGAACTGTCGGCCATGGGCTACAAGCACCAGTTCATCACCCTGGCTGGCATTCACAACATGTGGCACAGCATGTTCAACCTGGCGCACGACTACGCCCGCAACGACATGACCGCCTACGTGAAGCTGCAGGAGCAGGAATTTGCCGACGCCTCCAAAGGCTACACCTTTGTGGCGCACCAGCAGGAAGTGGGCACCGGCTACTTCGACGACATGACCACCGTGATCCAGGGCGGCACCTCGTCCGTGACTGCGCTGACCGGTTCGACCGAAGAAGAGCAGTTCCACTAAGCACCGAGTACACGGCCACTGCGGCCGCATGGAAGACCTAACCGCAGTGCCGCACAACAATCACGCCCCGACTGGTTCGGGGCGTTTTTTTTTGCAACAGTTTTATCCAGCACGGTACTACCGGCGTCAAACGGCACTGGATAGTGCAGATGCGCCACTCTGCGCGCCCTCACCTGGGCGCGCTCATCGCTGCGGCGAAAGGGACTCGCCCCTGATGATCCGGTGAACCAAGACGATTTGCGTAAAACATTGATCCAGAGCGGTATGTGCTCGGATCAAATCGGTTAAAAGGTCCCTTCAAGCAACTAGCGGTACTCAAGCAAGTAACGGCAACTTCCCCCGCTACACGAGAAACATTCGCTTAAACTCCGCGCAAACAATATTCATTATCATTTGGCGGATGAAAACTTCGTTACTCATTAAACAAAACAGAATTGATTAAATGCCCGCTAATCCCCGTCCCATAAGGGCTACAGCCCCAAAGAGGTGCACTATGTCCTTATTCCATCGAATAATTTCGCTATCGAAATTTTACTTGCCCGGTGTTTAGCCATAAAATCACCGCGATTGATTGCAGTGCGACATATCGTCACTGCATCGTTACTTATTCGAGCTCAGAGACCTTTGCTCTCTGTTAAGGATTTCCAGCATGACCGAAGCGACAGGACTCATGGCCCACAACTGGGGCTTTGCCATTTTCCTCCTCGGTGTTGTCGGCCTTTGTGCCTTCATGCTCGGTGTCTCCAGCCTCCTCGGGTCAAAAGCCTGGGGGCGCAGCAAAAATGAACCGTTCGAGTCCGGCATGCTGCCTACAGGTGGCGCCCGCTTGCGGCTCTCAGCCAAATTCTATCTGGTCGCGATGCTGTTCGTGATCTTCGATATCGAAGCCCTCTTTCTCTTTGCCTGGTCTGTGTCCGTCCGCGAAAGCGGCTGGACCGGATTCGTCGAAGCCCTCGTTTTCATAGCAATTCTGTTGGCAGGCCTTGTCTACCTATTTCGAGTGGGCGCCCTTGATTGGGCTCCGGAAGCTCGTCGCAAGCGGCAAGCGAAGCTGAAACAATGAGGCTTTGGCGATGCAATACAATCTCACCAGGATCGACCCGGATGCTCCTAACGATCAGTACCCTATCGGCGAACGGGAAACCGTTTCCGATCCGTTAGAAGATCAAGTCCACAAAAACATCTACATGGGCAAGCTGGAAGACGTGCTGAGTGGCGCGGTCAACTGGGGACGTAAGAACTCCCTGTGGCCGTACAACTTCGGTCTTTCGTGCTGCTACGTGGAAATGACCACCGCCTTCACGGCGCCCCACGACATCGCGCGCTTTGGCGCCGAAGTTATCCGGGCATCACCGCGCCAGGCGGATTTCATGGTTATCGCCGGAACCTGCTTTATCAAGATGGCGCCGATCATTCAGCGTCTCTACGAGCAAATGCTCGAGCCAAAGTGGGTCATCTCCATGGGTTCGTGCGCCAACTCCGGTGGCATGTACGACATCTACTCCGTCGTTCAAGGGGTGGACAAGTTCCTGCCCGTGGACGTCTACGTGCCTGGCTGCCCGCCCCGCCCTGAAGCTTTTCTGCAAGGCTTGATGCTGTTGCAGGAATCGATTGGCAAGGAGCGTCGCCCACTTTCCTGGGTCGTCGGCGATCAAGGCGTGTACCGCGCCGAGATGCCTTCGCAAAAGGATGCGCGCCGCGAACAGCGAATCGCAGTCACCAACCTGCGCAGCCCCGACGAAGTCTGATCCAGCACCGCTTCTTAAATAGAACGAAAACCTGGCTTCATTCTTTACGTTGACCGAAAGCGATAAAAAACCATGACTACAGGCAGTGCTCGACGCATCCCGCCTTATAAGGCAGACGACCAGGATGTGGTTGTCGAACTCAATAACCGTTTTGGCCCTGACGCCTTCACCGCCCAGGCCACGCGCACCGGTATGCCGGTGCTGTGGGTGGCGCGTGCCAAGCTCGTCGAAGTCCTGAGCTTCCTGCGCAACCTGCCCAAGCCGTACGTCATGCTCTATGACCTGCATGGCGTGGACGAGCGTCTGCGCACCAAGCGCCAAGGGCTGCCGAGCGGCGCCGATTTCACCGTGTTCTATCACCTGCTGTCGATCGAGCGTAACAGCGACGTGATGATCAAGGTCGCCCTGTCCGAGAGCGACCTGAGCGTGCCGACCGTCACCGGTATCTGGCCGAACGCCAGTTGGTACGAGCGTGAAGTCTGGGACATGTTCGGCATCGACTTCCCCGGCCACCCGCACCTGACGCGCATCATGATGCCGCCGACCTGGGAAGGTCACCCGCTGCGCAAGGACTACCCTGCGCGCGCCACCGAATTCGATCCCTTCAGCCTGACCCTGGCCAAGCAACAGCTTGAAGAAGAAGCAGCACGCTTCCGCCCGGAAGACTGGGGCATGAAGCGCTCCGGCACCAACGAGGACTACATGTTCCTCAACCTGGGCCCGAACCACCCTTCGGCTCACGGTGCCTTCCGTATCATCCTGCAACTGGACGGCGAAGAAATCGTCGACTGCGTGCCGGACATCGGCTACCACCACCGTGGTGCCGAGAAGATGGCCGAGCGCCAGTCGTGGCACAGCTTCATCCCGTACACCGACCGTATCGACTACCTCGGCGGCGTGATGAACAACCTGCCGTACGTGCTCTCGGTCGAGAAGCTGGCCGGCATCAAGGTGCCAGACCGCGTCGACACCATCCGCATCATGATGGCCGAGTTCTTCCGGATCACCAGCCACCTGCTGTTCCTGGGTACTTACATCCAGGACGTCGGCGCCATGACCCCGGTGTTCTTCACCTTCACCGACCGTCAGCGCGCCTACAAGGTCATCGAAGCCGTTACCGGTTTCCGCTTGCACCCGGCCTGGTACCGCATCGGCGGTGTGGCCCACGACCTGCCGAATGGCTGGGAACGCTTGGTCAAGGAGTTCATCGACTGGATGCCCAAGCGTCTGGACGAGTACCAGAAAGCCGCCCTGGACAACAGCATCCTCAAGGGCCGCACCATCGGCGTCGCGCAGTACAACACCAAAGAAGCCCTGGAATGGGGCGTCACCGGTGCCGGTCTGCGCTCAACGGGTTGCGATTTCGACCTGCGTAAAGCGCGCCCGTACTCCGGCTACGAGAACTTCGAATTCGAAGTCCCGCTGGCGGCCAACGGCGATGCCTACGACCGTTGCATCGTGCGCGTCGAAGAAATGCGCCAGAGCCTGAAGATCATCGAGCAGTGCATGCGCAACATGCCGGCAGGCCCGTACAAGGCGGATCACCCGCTGACCACGCCGCCGCCTAAAGAACGCACGCTGCAGCACATCGAAACCCTGATCACGCACTTCCTGCAAGTTTCGTGGGGCCCGGTGATGCCGGCCAACGAATCCTTCCAGATGATCGAAGCGACCAAGGGTATCAACAGTTATTACCTGACGAGCGATGGCGGCACCATGAGCTACCGCACCCGGATTCGCACCCCAAGCTTCCCGCACTTGCAGCAGATCCCTTCGGTGATCAAAGGCGAGATGGTCGCGGACTTGATTGCGTACCTGGGTAGTATCGATTTCGTTATGGCCGACGTGGACCGCTAAGCATGAACAGCACGCTTATCCAAACAGACCGTTTCACCCTGAGTGAAACCGAGCGCTCGGCCATCGAGCACGAGTTGCATCACTACGAAGACCCGCGCGCGGCGTCGATCGAAGCCCTGAAGATCGTCCAGAAGGAACGTGGCTGGGTGCCCGACGGCGCCCTCTACGCCATCGGCGAGATCCTCGGCATCCCGGCCAGCGACGTTGAAGGTGTGGCCACGTTCTACAGCCAGATCTTCCGCCAACCAGTGGGCCGCCACATCATTCGCGTGTGCGACAGCATGGTTTGCTACATCGGCGGCCACGAGTCCGTGGTCAGCGAGATCCAGAACAAGCTGGGCATTGGCCTCGGCGAAACCACCCCGGACGGCCGCTTCACGCTGCTGCCGGTGTGCTGCCTGGGCAACTGCGACAAGGCGCCGGCGTTGATGATCGACGACGACACATTCGGTGACGTGCAGCCTGCTGGCGTGACCCAATTGCTCGAGGGCTACCCATGACCCTGACTTCCTTCGGCCCGGCCAACCTGATCAAGCGTTCGGCCGAGACTCACCCGCTGACCTGGCGCCTGCGTGACGACGGCGAAGCCGTTTGGCTCGACGAGTACCAGGCCAAGAACGGTTACGCGGCTGCGCGTAAAGCCTTCGCCGACATGGCCCAGGACGATATCGTCCAGACCGTGAAAGACGCCGGCCTTAAAGGTCGCGGCGGCGCCGGCTTCCCCACCGGCGTCAAATGGGGCCTGATGCCCAAAGACGAATCCATCAACATCCGCTACCTGCTGTGCAACGCGGATGAAATGGAGCCGAACACCTGGAAAGACCGCATGCTGATGGAGCAACTGCCCCATCTGCTGATCGAAGGCATGCTGATCAGCGCCCGCGCGCTGAAAACCTACCGTGGCTACATCTTCCTGCGTGGCGAATACACCACCGCCGCCAAGCACCTCACCCGTGCCGTGGAAGAAGCCAAGGCCGCCGGCCTGTTGGGCAAGAACATCCTCGGTTCCGGTTTTGACTTCGAACTGTTCGTGCACACCGGCGCCGGGCGTTACATCTGCGGTGAAGAAACCGCACTGATCAACTCCCTCGAAGGCCGCCGCGCCAACCCGCGTTCCAAGCCGCCCTTCCCTGCCGCCGTGGGCGTGTGGGGCAAGCCGACGTGCGTGAACAACGTTGAAACCCTGTGCAACGTGCCGGCGATCATCGCCGACGGCGTGGACTGGTACAAATCGTTGGCCCGCGAAGGCAGCGAAGACATGGGCACCAAGCTCATGGGCTTCTCCGGCAAGGTCAAGAACCCAGGTCTGTGGGAACTGCCGTTCGGCGTGACCGCTCGCGAGTTGTTCGAGGACTACGCCGGCGGCATGCGCGACGGCTACACCCTCAAGGCCTGGCAGCCAGGCGGTGCCGGCACCGGTTTCCTGCTCCCTGAGCACCTCGACGCACAAATGTATGCCGGCGGCATCGGCAAAGTCGGCACCCGTATGGGGACTGGCCTGGCGATGGCGGTGGACAACACCGTGAACATGGTCTCGTTGCTGCGCAACATGGAGCAGTTCTTCTCCCGCGAATCCTGCGGTTTCTGCACCCCGTGCCGTGACGGTTTGCCCTGGAGCGTGAAGCTCTTGATGGCGATCGAGAAAGGCGAAGGCCAGCAAGGTGACATTGAGACCCTGCTGGGTCTGGTCGGTTTCCTCGGTCCAGGCAAGACTTTCTGTGCTCACGCACCGGGCGCCGTGGAACCATTGGGCAGCGCAATCAAATACTTCCGCTCGGAGTTCGAAGCCGGCATCGCGCCTACCAGCGCCGCCGTCCCGCCTCTGGCAAGGCCGATCGTAGTCGGCGCGTAACGCTTTAAAAGGCGAAGGGTCCGTGCCCTTCGCTTTCTCATGTGCTGACGCCTTTATGGCTGTGTTGATGCACATGAATAACAAGATTCCATTAGCCACGCCCGCTGACAACGGGCCAACGAAGAACTTTGAACCATGGCCACTATCCACGTAGACGGCAAAGCGCTCGAAGTCGATGGGGCAGACAACCTGTTACAGGCATGTCTCTCACTAGGCCTCGACATCCCTTATTTCTGCTGGCACCCAGCCCTTGGTAGCGTTGGCGCCTGTCGCCAGTGTGCGGTCAAGCAGTACACCGACGAAAACGACACCCGTGGTCGTATCGTCATGTCCTGCATGACCCCAGCCACCGACAACACCTGGATCTCCATCGAAGATGAAGAATCCAAGGCGTTCCGCGCCAGCGTTGTCGAATGGCTGATGACCAACCACCCCCACGACTGCCCGGTCTGTGAGGAAGGCGGTCACTGCCACCTGCAAGACATGACGGTGATGACCGGCCACAACGAGCGCCGTTATCGCTTCACCAAGCGTACCCACCAGAACCAGGACCTCGGCCCGTTCATTTCCCACGAAATGAACCGCTGCATCGCCTGCTACCGTTGCGTACGTTTCTATAAAGACTACGCTGGCGGCACCGACCTCGGCGTATTCGGCGCCCACGACAACGTGTACTTCGGTCGCGTTGAAGACGGCGTGCTCGAAAGCGAGTTCTCCGGCAACCTCACCGAGGTCTGCCCGACCGGTGTGTTCACCGACAAGACCCACTCCGAGCGCTACAACCGTAAGTGGGACATGCAGTTCTCGCCAAGCATCTGCCATGGCTGCTCCAGCGGTTGCAACATCTCCCCGGGCGAGCGCTACGGCGAACTGCGTCGCATCGAAAACCGCTTCAACGGCTCGGTCAACCAGTACTTCCTGTGCGACCGTGGCCGTTTCGGCTACGGCTACGTCAACCGCGAAGACCGCCCGCGCCAGCCACTGCTGGCCGATGGCGCCAAGCTGAGCCTGGACGACGCGCTGGATAAAGCCGCCGACCTGCTGCGCGGCCGCAACATCGTCGGTATCGGTTCGCCACGCGCCAGCCTCGAAAGCAACTACGCGTTGCGCGAACTGGTCGGCGCCGAGCACTTCTACTGCGGTATCGAAGCCGCAGAGCTGGAGCACATCCGCCTGGTCCTGCAAGTGCTGAACGACAGCCCGCTGCCGGTTCCGAACATGCGTGACATCGAAGACCACGACGCGATCTTCGTGCTCGGCGAAGACCTGACCCAGACCGCCGCGCGTATCGCGCTGTCGCTGCGCCAGTCGGTCAAAGGCAAGGCCGAAGAGATGGCCGACGCCATGCGCGTACAGCCTTGGCTCGACGCCGCGGTGAAAAACATCGGCCAGCACGCGCTGAACCCGCTGTTTATCGCAAGCCTTGCAGAAACCAAACTCGACGACATCGCCGAAGAATGCGTCCACGCCGCACCTGACGACCTGGCCCGCATCGGTTTCGCCGTGGCCCACGCCCTGGACGCCAGCGCGCCTGCCGTCGAAGGCCTGGACACTGAAGCCGTTGAACTGGCCCAACGCATCGCCGACGCCCTGCTGGCCGCCAAGCGCCCGCTGATCATTGCCGGTACCTCGTTGGGCTCCAAAGCGCTGATCGAAGCCGCCGCCAACATCGCCAAAGCCTTGAAGCTGCGCGACAAGAACGGCTCCATCAGCTTGGTCGTGCCGGAAGCCAACAGCCTCGGCCTGGCCATGCTCGGTGGCGAATCGCTGGACGCAGCCCTGCAAGCCGTGATCGACGGCAACGCTGACGCCATTGTGGTACTGGAAAACGACCTGTACACCCGCACGGATTCGGCCAAGGTCGACGCCGCGCTGGATGCCGCCAAAGTGCTGATCGTTGCCGACCACCAGAAGACCGCCACCAGCGATCGCGCCGACCTGGTACTGCCAGCCGCCACCTTCGCCGAAGGCGACGGTACCCTGGTCAGCCAGGAAGGTCGCGCCCAGCGCTTCTTCCAGGTGTTCGATCCGAAGTACATGGACGCCAGCATTCTGGTTCACGAAGGCTGGCGCTGGCTGCATGCCCTGCGCGCAACCTTGCTGAACCAGCCGATCGACTGGACCCAGCTCGACCACGTAACAGCCGCCGCCGCTGCCAGCGCGCCGCAGCTGGCGCGGATTGTCGACGCTGCACCGTCTGCATCGTTCCGCATCAAGGGCATGAAACTGGCCCGTGAACCGCTGCGTTACTCCGGCCGTACCGCCATGCGTGCTGATATCAGCGTGCATGAACCGCGTACGCCGCAAGACATCGACACCGCGTTCGCCTTCTCCATGGAAGGTTACTCGGGTTCGGTCGAGCCACGTCAGCAGGTGCCATTTGCCTGGTCGCCGGGCTGGAACTCGCCGCAAGCCTGGAACAAGTTCCAGGACGAAGTCGGTGGTCACATCCGCGCTGGCGACCCGGGCACCCGCCTGATCGAAAGCACCGGTGACTCGCTGAACTGGTTTGCCGCCGTACCGCGTCCATTCAACCCGGCACAGGGCACCTGGCAGGTTGTGCCGTTCTTCCACCTGTTCGGCAGCGAAGAGACCTCTTCCAAAGCCGCACCGGTTCAACAGCGCATCCCCGCCGCTTATGTGTCCGTGGCCAAGTCCGAAGCCGACCGCCTGGGCGTCAACGACGGTGCCCTGCTCAGCTTGAACGTGGGTGGCAAGACCCTGCGTCTGCCGCTGCGCATCAGCGATGAGTTAGGTGCCGGCCTGGTTGCACTGCCAAAAGGCCTCGCGGGTATTCCACCGGCGATCTTTGGCCAAACCGTTGACGGTCTGCAGGAGGCAGCGCAATGACCTGGTTCACCCCTGAAGTGATCGACGTGATCATCTCGGTCGTCAAGGCCATCGTGATCCTGTTGGCCGTGGTCGTCGCGGGCGCTTTGCTCAGCTTCGTCGAACGTCGCCTGCTGGGCTGGTGGCAGGACCGTTACGGTCCGAACCGCGTCGGCCCATTCGGCATGTTCCAGATCGCTGCCGACATGCTCAAAATGTTCTTCAAGGAAGACTGGACCCCGCCGTTTGCCGACAAGGTGATCTTCACCCTGGCACCGGTCGTGGCCATGAGCGCCTTGCTGATTGCCTTCGCCGTTATCCCGATCACCCCGACCTGGGGCGTGGCGGACCTGAACATCGGCTTGCTGTTCTTCTTCGCCATGGCCGGTCTGTCGGTCTATGCGGTGCTGTTCGCCGGTTGGGCCAGTAACAACAAGTTCGCCCTGCTGGGCAGCTTGCGGGCGTCGGCCCAGACCGTGTCCTACGAAGTGTTCATGGGCCTGGCGCTGATGGGCATCGTGGTGCAGGTTGGCTCGTTCAACATGCGCGACATCGTCGAGTACCAGGCGCAGAACCTGTGGTTCATCATTCCGCAGTTCTTTGGCTTCTGTACGTTCTTCATCGCTGGCGTCGCCGTGACTCACCGTCACCCGTTCGACCAGCCGGAAGCGGAGCAGGAACTGGCCGACGGTTACCACATTGAATACGCCGGCATGAAATGGGGCATGTTCTTCGTCGGTGAATACATCGGCATCATCTTGATCTCGGCATTGCTGGTCACGCTGTTCTTCGGCGGCTGGCACGGCCCTTTCAACATCCTGCCGCAACTGGCGTTCTTCTGGTTCTTCTTGAAGACGGCGTTCTTCATCATGCTGTTCATCCTGCTGCGCGCGTCTATTCCGCGCCCACGCTATGACCAAGTGATGGATTTCAGCTGGAGATTCTGCCTGCCGCTGACCCTGATCAATTTGCTGGTGACGGCTGCTGTTGTGTTGTTGAACACGCCAGCCGGCGCGGTTCAGTGAGGATTTGACCCATGTTCAAATATATTGGCGACATCGTTAAGGGTACCGGTACCCAGTTGCGAAGCCTGGTGATGGTTTTCGGCCATGGCTTTCGCAAACGCGACACCCTGCAATACCCGGAAGAAGCGGTGTACCTGCCGCCGCGCTATCGCGGCCGTATCGTGCTGACCCGCGACCCCGATGGCGAAGAGCGTTGCGTAGCTTGCAACCTGTGCGCCGTGGCGTGCCCGGTGGGTTGCATCTCCCTGCAGAAAGCTGAAACCGAAGACGGTCGCTGGTACCCGGACTTCTTCCGCATCAACTTCTCGCGCTGCATTTTCTGCGGCCTCTGCGAGGAAGCTTGCCCGACCACCGCGATCCAGCTGACACCGAATTTCGAGATGGCCGAGTTCAAACGTCAGGACCTGGTGTACGAGAAAGAAGATCTGCTGATCTCTGGTCCCGGTAAAAACCCTGATTACAACTTCTATCGTGTTGCAGGTATGGCCGTTGCCGGTAAGCCGAAGGGCGCCGCACAAAACGAAGCCGAGCCGATCAACGTGAAGAGCTTGCTGCCTTAAGGAAGAAAGATGGAATTCGCTTTCTATTTCGCGTCGGGTATTGCAGTGGTGTCCACGCTTCGCGTGATCACCAACACCAACCCCGTGCACGCCCTGCTCTACCTGATCATTTCGCTGATCGCCGTGGCCATGACCTTTTTCAGCCTCGGCGCACCGTTCGCCGGTGTGTTGGAAGTGATCGCCTACGCCGGCGCCATTATGGTGCTGTTCGTGTTTGTGGTGATGATGCTCAACCTGGGGCCGGCTTCGGTCGCCCAGGAACGCGTCTGGCTCAAGCCCGGCATCTGGCTCGGCCCGGTCATCCTGGCAGCCCTGCTGCTGGGTGAACTGTTGTATGTGCTGTTCGCTCACCAGAGCGGCCAGGCCATCGGCCACACCACCGTAGACGCAAAGGCCGTGGGCATCAGCCTGTTCGGCCCGTACCTGCTGGTGGTCGAACTGGCTTCGATGCTGCTGCTGGCTGCAGCCATCACCGCCTTCCACTTGGGCCGCAACGAAGCCAAGGAGCAATGACGATGCCTGCTATCCCTTTGGAGCATGGTCTGGCGGTCGCCGGCATCCTGTTCTGCCTTGGCCTGGTCGGCCTGATGGTTCGCCGTAACATTTTGTTCGTGTTGATGAGCCTGGAAATCATGATGAACGCCGCCGCACTGGCCTTCATCGTTGCAGGTGCACGTTGGGGCCAGCCGGATGGGCAAGTCATGTTCATCCTGGTGATCAGCCTGGCAGCCGCCGAGGCCAGTATTGGCCTGGCGATCCTGCTGCAACTGTATCGTCGCTTCCACACGCTTGATATCGACGCTGCCAGTGAGATGCGCGGATGAACATGATCTTTCTGACTTTCGTATTTCCCCTGATCGGTTTCCTGCTGCTGTCGTTCTCCCGTGGACGCTGGTCGGAAAACCTGTCCGCCCTGGTGGGTGTGGGCTCCATTGGCCTGTCGGCAATTGTCGCCGCCTACGTCATCTGGCAATTCAACGTGGCGCCGCCGGAAGGCGGCCACTACACCCTGGTGCTGTGGCAGTGGATGTCGGTGGAAGGCTTCAAGCCCAACTTCGCCCTCTACGTCGACGGCCTGTCGATCACCATGCTCGGCGTGGTGGTGGGTGTGGGCTTCCTGATCCACCTGTTCGCGTCCTGGTACATGCGCGGTGAAGCCGGTTACTCGCGTTTCTTCGCCTACACCAACCTGTTTATCGCCAGCATGCTGTTCCTGGTGCTGGGCGATAACCTGTTGTTCCTGTACTTCGGCTGGGAAGGTGTGGGCCTGTGCTCCTACCTGTTGATCGGTTTCTACTACAGCAACCGCAACAACGGTAACGCGGCACTCAAGGCGTTCATCGTCACCCGCATCGGCGACGTGTTCATGGCCATCGGCCTGTTCATCCTGTTCCAACAAGTGGGCACGCTGAACATCCAGGAACTGCTGGTGCTGGCACCGCAGAAGTTCCAGGTCGGTGACTTCTGGATCACCCTGGCGACCCTGATGCTGCTGGGTGGCGCCGTGGGTAAATCCGCGCAACTGCCGCTGCAAACCTGGCTGGCGGATGCGATGGCCGGTCCTACTCCCGTTTCCGCACTGATTCACGCGGCAACCATGGTAACTGCCGGTGTCTACCTGATTGCACGAACCCATGGCCTCTTCACCCTGGCGCCGGAGATTCTGCATCTCGTCGGCCTGGTGGGTGGCGTGACCCTGGTACTGGCCGGCTTCGCCGCGCTGGTGCAGACCGACATCAAGCGTATCCTCGCCTACTCGACCATGAGCCAGATCGGCTACATGTTCCTGGCCCTGGGCGTGGGTGCCTGGGACGCGGCGATCTTCCACCTGATGACCCACGCCTTCTTCAAGGCCCTGCTGTTCCTTGCCTCCGGTGCGGTGATCGTTGCCTGCCACCACGAGCAGAACATCTTCAAGATGGGTGGCCTGTGGAAGAAACTGCCGTTGGCCTACGCCAGCTTCATCGTCGGTGGTGCCGCACTCGCTGCCCTGCCATTGGTGACCGCAGGTTTCTACTCCAAAGACGAAATCCTCTGGGAAGCCTTTGCCAGCGGTAACCAGAACCTGCTGTACGCAGGCCTGGTGGGTGCCTTCATGACCTCGCTGTACACCTTCCGCCTGATCTTCATCACCTTCCACGGTGAAGCCAAGACCGAAGCACACGCAGGCCACGGTATCTCCCACTGGTTGCCACTGTCGGTGCTGATCATCCTGTCGACCTTCATCGGCGCCATGATCACCCCACCACTGGCCGGTGTACTGCCGGAAAGCGCCGGCCATGCCGGTGGCGCCGCCAAGCACAGCCTGGAGATCGCCTCGGGCGCCATCGCCATCGCGGGTATCCTGCTGGCGGCCCTGCTGTTCCTCGGCAAGCGTCGCTTCGTTACGGCTGTTGCCAACAGCGGCATCGGGCGCTTCCTGTCGGCCTGGTGGTTCGCTGCCTGGGGCTTCGACTGGATCTACGACAAACTGTTCGTCAAGCCTTACCTAGCCATCAGCCATGTACTGCGCAAAGACCCGCTCGACCAGACCATCGGTTTGATCCCGCGCGCCGCCAAGGCCGGTCACACCGCCCTGAGCCGCAGCGAGACTGGCCAACTGCGCTGGTATGCAGCTTCCATGGCGGCCGGTGCCGTTCTGGTGATCGGCGCCATCGTGGTGGTAGCGGTCTGACTATGTCTATGCACTTTGCGAACTTGCGAAAGGAAACGAGCCCGTCATGATTCTGCCCTGGCTAATCCTGATCCCCTTTATCGGCGGCCTGCTCTGCTGGATGGGTGAACGCTTCGGCGCCACCCTGCCCCGCTGGATTGCGTTGCTGACCATGTCCCTGGAACTCGCGCTCGGCCTCTGGCTGTGGGCCCATGGTGACTATTCATTCGCTCCGGCACCGGGTGCCGATCCAACCTTCGCGCTTGAATTCAAGCACGTGTGGATCCAGCGCTTCGGCATTAACGTGCACCTGGCCCTCGACGGCCTGTCGCTGTTGATGATCCTGCTGACCGGCCTGCTGGGTATCCTCTCGGTACTCTGCTCCTGGAAAGAGATTCAGCGTCACGTGGGCTTCTTCCACCTGAACCTGATGTGGATTTTGGGCGGTGTTGTCGGCGTGTTCCTGGCGCTGGACCTGTTCATGTTCTTCTTCTTCTGGGAAATGATGCTGGTGCCGATGTACTTCCTCATCGCGCTCTGGGGTCACAGTTCTTCGGACGGCAAGAAAACCCGGATCTACGCGGCGACCAAGTTCTTCATCTTCACCCAGGCTTCCGGCCTGATCATGTTGGTGGCGATCCTGGGTCTGGTATTGGTCAACTTCAACAGCACGGGCGTGATTACCTTCAACTACGCCGACCTGTTGAAAACCAAGATGTCCCTGACCACCGAGTACATCCTGATGCTGGGCTTCTTCATCGCCTTCGCGGTGAAGCTGCCGGTGGTGCCGTTCCACTCCTGGCTGCCGGATGCGCACGCCCAGGCGCCGACTGCAGGCTCCGTGGACTTGGCGGGTATCCTGCTGAAAACCGCGGCCTACGGCCTGCTGCGTTTCGCCCTGCCGCTGTTCCCGAATGCCTCGGCCGAGTTTGCGCCGATCGCCATGACCCTGGGTCTGATCGGGATCTTCTACGGTGCGTTCCTGGCCTTCGCCCAAACCGACATCAAGCGTCTGATTGCCTTCTCGTCCGTTTCCCACATGGGTTTCGTACTGATCGGCATCTACTCCGGCAGCCAGCTGGCGTTGCAAGGCGCAGTGATCCAGATGTTGGCCCACGGTGTTTCGGCCGCCGCGCTGTTTATCCTCAGCGGCCAGTTGTACGAGCGCCTGCACACCCGTGACATGCGTGAGATGGGTGGCGTGTGGTCGCGGATCGCGTACCTGCCGGCGATCAGCCTGTTCTTTGCCGCCGCGTCCCTGGGCTTGCCGGGTACCGGTAACTTCATCGGCGAGTTCCTGATCCTGATGGGTTCGTTCGTGCACACGCCGTGGATCAGCGCCATTGCTACTTCCGGCCTGGTGTTCGGTTCGGTCTACTCGCTGATCATGATCCACCGCGCGTACTTCGGCCCGGCCAAGTCCGACACCGTTCTGCAAGGGATGGATGCTCGCGAACTGATCATGGTGCTCGGCCTTGCGGTACTGCTGATCTACATCGGCGTGTACCCGCAACCGTTCCTGGACACTTCTGCCGCGACGATGCATGGCGTGCAGCAGTGGTTCAGCACCGCCTTCACTCAACTCGCTTCGGCACGGTAAGAGCGCTATGGAATTCACGATCCAACACTTTATCGCGCTTGCGCCGCTGCTGATCACCAGCCTCACCGTTGTAGCGGTGATGCTGGCGATCGCCTGGCGCCGCAATCACTCACAAACGTTCCTGCTGTCCTGTGCCGGTTTGAACCTGGCCCTGCTGTCGATCATCCCGGCCCTCAAGGTTGCACCACTGGCGGTCACCCCGCTGATGATGGTCGATGACTTCGCGCTGCTGTATATCGCGTTGATCCTCGTCGCCACCCTGGCCTGCGTCACCCTCGCCCACGCCTACCTCGGCGAAGGCGGCACCGGTTACCCAGGCAACAAGGAAGAGCTGTACCTGCTGATCCTGCTGGCTGCGGCCGGCGGTATCGTGCTGGTCAGCGCGCAGCACCTGGCCGGCTTGTTCATCGGCCTGGAGCTGCTGTCGATCCCGACTTACGGCTTGGTGGCCTACGCCTTCTTCAACAAGCGCTCCCTGGAAGCCGGCATCAAGTACATGGTGCTGTCGGCCGCCGGTTCCGCGTTCCTGTTGTTCGGTATGGCCCTGCTTTACGCAGAAGCCGGCAGCCTGAGCTTCACCGGTATCGGTCACGCCCTGGCGACTACCAATAGCCCTGCACCGATTGCCCAACTGGGCCTGGCGATGATGCTGATCGGCCTGGCGTTCAAGCTGTCCTTGGTGCCTTTCCACCTGTGGACCCCGGACGTGTACGAAGGCGCCCCGGCGCCAGTGGCCGCGTTCCTGGCCACCGCGTCGAAGGTTGCGGTGTTTGCGGTGATGGTGCGTCTGTTCCAGATCTCCCCTGCCGCCAACACCGGCGTGCTGAGCAACGTGCTGACCATTATCGCGATTGCGTCGATCCTGTTCGGTAACCTGCTGGCCCTGACCCAGAACAACCTCAAGCGTCTGCTGGGCTATTCGTCCATCGCCCACTTCGGTTACCTGCTGATCGCCCTGGTGGCGAGCAAAGGCCTGGCCGTGGAAGCCATGGGCGTGTACTTGGTCACCTACGTGATCACCAGCCTCGGCGCGTTCGGTGTGATCACGCTGATGTCCTCGCCGTTCAAAGGCCGTGATGCCGACGCTCTGTACGAATACCGCGGCCTGTTCTGGCGCCGTCCGTACCTGACCGCCGTACTCACCGTGATGATGTTGTCCCTGGCGGGTATCCCGCTGACCGCAGGCTTTATCGGCAAGTTCTACATCGTTGCCACCGGCGTTGAAGCCCACGAATGGTGGTTGGTTGCGTCCTTGGTACTGGGCAGCGCCATCGGTGTGTTCTACTACCTGCGCGTGATGGTCACCCTGTACCTGATCGAGCCAAACCTGCGCCGTGTGGATGCCGAGCTGCACTGGGAACAGAAAGCCGGTGGCGTGATGCTGCTGGCTATCGCCCTGCTCGCGTTCTTCCTGGGTGTGTACCCACAACCGTTGCTCACCCTGGTGCAGCACGCGGTGCTGGGCGTTTGATCGCTTAGTAACATGCGGTAAACAGAACGGCGCCTTCGGGCGCCGTTTTGCGTTTCTGGGGGCAGGTAGTTTTACCCTCCCCTACTCGCCGAAATTTCCTTCTCTATCTGCCTCTGCATCTGGCATCTGCGCGCCGAAGGCCGCCGTATGGTGGTTGCGTTTTAGGAAAGTTCCCACAACCAGGTCACTTGACCCATGGCGAGTGGGCCACCAAACTATACGCAGGCTAAGTACAGAACATGGATGCTTTTACATCTCCTTGTCTGGTGAGCAAATTATTCAGGAAACGGTTCGAACCCCGGCTTTCGCCAAAGGTTCGAATTAATTTGCGTCGACTTGGAGCAAAAACGATTCAGTGAAGGCTCTACCTCAAGTCTCTTTCGAGTTAGCCATTACTAAGCCATCAAGGGCTTCGCGAAGCAGAGGATGGGCCGGCAGACGAATGCCCAAGGTCTCGTGCAGCACTGTCAACAGCTCATCGGTGCTCTCGATTGCGCGCTTTTCACTGGGCCGATCCAGGTAGTGGACGGCATAGTTGGCGTTATTCAAGGTGTAGCGTTTGCCCGGCGCGAGCAGCGCGGCTTTGAGTTGACCGACAAACGTTGAAGCCGGGTGCGTCGACACGTACCAGTTGCCGATTTCATAGTCGATATCCGCCTGCTCTTGCAGGTCGAACACATACAAGCCACGCCACTCCTCGCCGACCTGGGCCCACAAGGTGTAATCGGCGCCATTGAACGTCAGGCGATAGGGTTCATGGGCGGTGGCCTGGGTTGCGTCCGTGTCCAACTGCAACGGGCTGCTCGGCACCATGCCGCCGAAGCCGACGTCGGTGACGTAGCGCACGCCATCCAGGGTGACCAGGCTCAGGCGATGGGTGCGACCGGTGCGCGCATCCGCTGGCCCGCCCATCACCACCCAGCCGGTAAGGCCGCGCGCCTCGAAGCCCAATTCCTGCAACAGCGTCAGAAACATGTGGTTCAGCTCGAAGCAATACCCGCCACGCCCGTCGAGCAGTACCTTTTGCTCGATGCTCGGCAAGTCGATTGGCACCGGGGTGCGCAGCAGTGTCGACAGGCTCTCAAAGGCGAAGGTGCACACATGGCGCAACTGCAGTTCGCGTAAGGTTTGCAAGGTTGGCGGTGGCGGCGAGTCATAGCCCAGGCGTTGCAGGTAGAGCTGACGGTGAGTCAATCGGGGCATGGCGCGATCCTTGAGCGCGTGGCGAAGGCGTCACTATGCCGTGCCAGCCTGCGACTTGTCATTTTGACTGAACCTTTTTGAACACTTGCCTATCCATCTATAACAAGACAGGGAGGCAACATGAGTACCGCAAAAATCTACACCATCAACTATCAGCTGCACGGTCAACCGAAGTCCTTTGTGGTGCGCGCAGAAGTCATGAACAACGCCGAGGCCTGGCATTGGGCCGCGGTGGATGCCGACATCGCCCATGTCAGCCGCATTGGGCGTGTAGGTCACGAACAGGTGAAAAAAACCACCCGGCCTTGGGCGGAGAAGTTCGGTATTACCGAGGTCACTTGGGTACCGCCCAAGTAAGCACAGCCGCATAAACAAGCCCCATAAACATCAGCCCCGCGATGGCGGGTCTGATGCGGGTGCTTCACGTTGTCTTCAAGTCGCCCAACGGATCGTAGGGCGGCTTTTTTTTCGGCTGCTTTTCCTTGTCCAGCGGGGCTATCGCAGGCCCGATGGGGTCGACCTGCGGGTCGGACACGTCGGGGGAATCCGGGTCAAAGCCCAGTTCGTCCTTGCCGCTGGCATGCTCGCTTGAACGCGGGCCTTTCGGGGGATTGCTCACAGTGACCTCCTAAACTTAAAGCGGGCGGGCTTTGTCGTGCAGGTTTTCCAGGTCTTCCTCGACCCGCTCCACATCGTCGTCATGACGCTGGGCCGGGTCATTGGGACGCAACGCATCGTTGTCACGTTCCTCTTCGCCGGGCGTGCGGTCGGGGTTGGGTGTACCAGGCGGTGGCTGTTTATAATCGGGCATGATGGTCTACCTCACGGTGGCTACACAGGTTTAGAGAAACCGCCGCGAGCCATCGTTCAACTTGATTGCGCAAAGCGTGCGAAGATGCCACCCCGCCCCTTCTTGAGACCTGACCCGGATGTTCGAGCTCAAACCCTGCGACCCTGCCACCTTCCGCCAACAGACCCGACGCAGCACGCTTATCATCGCCGTGCTGTTCGTGGCCCTGGCAATGCTGCTGTCGAGCCTGGCGGTGATGCTGTTTGGCACGCCCGGCGGTGACAACTTTCGCTTCAATGTCGGCGGCGTGTTCGCCGGCGTATTGATCACCGTCGCCCTGGTGCGCGGCCCGTTCTGGACTCAGCCTTGGCTGGCGCCGGCGGTGTATGGCTGGCAGCTCAAGCGCAGCTTGATGAGCGTCACCAACGTGATGCACAAGGTCACCGAACGCGTGCAAGCCAACGACCCGACGGCGATCAAACTGCTGCGTTTTTACCACTTGGGGCTCACGCAGATGCATGAACTGGACGCCAACTCCAGCGCCCAGGCGCAATTGGTCGGCGAGATCGACGTACACACCGCGAAGATGCAGGCCTTGGGGATCGACACCGAGCAAACCCGCCTCGACCCCGCCTGGCTAGGCAGCGTTAAAAAGGCCTGACAGCGTCAGTTAGAAAGCTTGGTTCGCCAGCAGAACACCGCGCTCACCGCGATTGCCGCGCCAGCCAGGCCAAACACCCAGGGCGCCGAGGCCACGGGCAGCAACAGGCCGGCCAGCAAAGGCCCGAGGCCGGCGCCGACGTCGCGCCACACTGCGTTGGAGGCCAGGGCTGAAACGCGCATCGAACCGGGGTTTCGCTCGGCCACCAAGGTGGTCACCAGCGGCAGTTGTAGCGCGCGCAGCACCAGCACCGCCGCCGCGCCGACGATCACCCAATAACTGCCGAACGCGGTCAGGGCCAGTGCACTCAAAAACGAAAACAGCAGCAGCATCGAGGTCGCGCCAAAACGTTGCGCCGCCCGGCCGCCCAACGGGCTCAGGAGCATCTCCGAGGCATACCGCAGGGCCATCAGGCCACCGGCGATCAGCACCGCATCGCCGCCGAGAAGCTTCTGTGCCTGGATCGACAAGCCAAAGATAAACAGCCCATCGAGCGCCACACCTTCGATAAACGACCAGGTTGCCACACTGTCAGGCCACTTGAAGCGCCGCCCGGTGCTGTGCAAGTCATGGCTTGCGGTGGGTAAGCCGCGCGCCACCCACAGGCCGACCAGGCAGCAACCGGCGAGAATCACAAAGATCGGGCGCGGCCCGGCCCATAAGGTCAGCCAGCCACCCAGCGGCAACGCCAGCATCGGCCCGAGGGCGATCACCGCGCGTGAACGCCCCGCACGGCGGGCTGCGCCAGCGGGTTCGGAAGTCGCCAACACTTGGGTCGAGAGGTTCAACGCGGCAAAACACAGGCCCCAGATCAGTCGTAACCCCAGCAATGCGGCGAAACCCGACAACAGCGAGTTGCCCAAGGCACACACCGTGGCAGCACCGGCGGCGATCATGCAGGTCAGCCGGTCGCCGTTGCGCGCGTAGAAATTCAACACATGCCGGTAACCGAAAATCCGCACCAGGCGGTTGGCTGCCAGCAACACCCCGGCCTGGGCCAGCGTGATGCCAAAGGCCTGGGATTGCATGGGCAGCAGCAAGTAGAGCAGCACGTCACTGGGCAGGCATAACGCGAGGGTCAGCGCGGCGCGTCGGGAGGTGAGATCAGCAGTGCGTTGGGCCAGGCTGGGCATAAATCTGAAACATCCCGAAATATTCAGGTCGCAACGTTAGCCTTCTCACGCCGGGTTTTACAACGATCTATCCGGCTTTTTTCCATAGGGCAGTAAACGCAGGCCGCTGGCCACACTGCCCACCAGTGCAAACCCGCAACCCAGCCACAGCGCGTATTGCGGGCCACTGCCCAGGGACAGATGAAAACAGAACGCCACCAACGACGCCCCCAGCGTCTGGCCCAGCAACCGCGAAATCGCGACGATGCCGCTGGCCCCACCGCTGCGGGCCAACGGCGCGCTGGTCATGATCGCCTTGAGGTTGGGCGATTGAAAAAAGCCAAACCCGGCGCCGCACAGGGCCATGCGCCAACCAATATCAAAGGCTGACGCGCCATTGCCCAAGTTCGCCAACGCGGCCATGCCCACGCTGAGCATCAGCAAGCCGACGCCGCACAACACGCCCAGCGACACCCGATCCGCCAGGCGCCCCGCCACCAAGGCCATGACGGCGACCACTGCCGGCCACGGCGTCATCAGAAACCCGGTTTCTACCTGGCTATGGCCGAGCACCGCCTGCAACAGGAACGGCAGCGACACAAAGGCCAGGCCCTGGGCGCTGAACGCGCAGATCGCGGTGAGGGAAGACAGCGCAAACACCGGCCGTTTGAACAAATCCAGAGCCAGCATCGGCGCCGGATGACCGGCCTGGCGGCGCAGCAACACCGCGCCGCACATCAGCGCCACGGCGATCAGGCCCAAGGTCAGTGCGCCCTGGGCACCGTGTACCGCCGTGCCCAGGCCCAGCACCAGCAGGGCAAACAACCCGGCACATAGCAACGCGGCGAGACGGTCGAAGGCGTGGCCGGTCATGGGCAGCGTGGGTAATGAACGCAGGCCCAGCCCCAGGGCCAGCAGCCCCAGCGGCACGTTGATCAGGTACAACCAATGCCAGGTCGCCACCGACAGAATCGCCGACGCAGCGGTCGGCCCGAGGGTGAACGCCAGCCCCACCACCAACGAGTTATAACCCAGGCCACGCCCAAGCATTTTTGAAGGGTAGATATGCCGCAGCAACGCGGTGTTGACGCTCATCACCGCCGCCGCGCCCAGGCCTTGCGCCACGCGCGCGGCGGTCAGCGTCAGCAGCGACCCGGCCAGCCCGCAAAACAGCGACGAGATAATAAACAGCAGCAACCCGCCGAGGTACACCCGACGGTGCCCCAGCACATCACTCAACGACGCGAACGGCAGCACCGTGGCGATAATCGCCAACTGGTAGGCGTTGACCACCCAGATCACCGAGGCGGAGTCGGTGCCGATGCCTTCGGCCAGGGTCGGCAGCGCCGTATTGACGATAGCCGTGTCCAGGGTGGCCATGCCGATCCCCAAAGAAAGGGCGATCACTGCCGGCAGGCGTTTATTGGCGGGCAACCCATCGGCAACAGAAGACATGAACAACCTGGCGCTGGTAACAAAGGCGTTTAGATTACGGGCAGCCGGGAAATTTTTCAGTGGCCGTTTGCCTGTCTGTCAAAGTTTTCATGTTCACTGTGGAGCGATAGTGAGCAGAAGGCTTTCTGTGGAGAGCGGGCTTGTTGTGACAGGCGCAGATTGCGACGGACTTGGCGCGGTTGCAGGAGCCCAAGCTGCGCATCGCCTCCCTGCCCCGCTTCCAGCACCGCCAGTGTGATCGCTCCATAGACGCTCCGCGTCCACTCTCGGCTTTGGAGCGGGGGTAAACCGGCAGGACGCCGGTTTAGCCGCGATGGGCCAAGGATGGCCCATGGCGGCGGCCCACGGTCCAAAGCCGGAGTGAGGGCACACCGAGCCTAGGCGAGGTGCCGAGTGGTGGGCGAAGACCTTTGGATTACTTTTGGCTGGGCCGGCTTCCGGGCTTTCCAACAGTGACCCGCTGTAAGAGCGGAACCCATAGCGGCCATAACCGAAGCAACGGATATGTACTCCGACCCAAGACCTCTAGCGCCTGACACATAGCTTTCGCGAGCAAGCCAGCTCCCACATTTAACCCCGGCACACTCCTCCCGGAACACGGTCATCACCAAAGCGCCACGGTATAACCGACGATCACGCGGTTTTCATTCATGTCACGCAGATAATTGGCCTTGCTGAACCCATTGCGCCACCGCAACGAAACCCCTTTCAGCGCCCCGGACTCCGAGTCGCCAGGCACAGCTTTTCGGGCAATCTGCGCCGCCGTTCGCTTGATCAGCGGGTTGCCGTCGATGTCTTTGCGTTCGCGTTTGGTTTCGCTGCGGGTCATTTTCATGTCGCGGCCCAATAGCCGGCGCTGCATGGATACCAAGCTGCCTGCATCGCAGGCAAGCCCTCTCCCACAGTTTCAGATGTGCGCCTAAACGCAGATTGCACTCAGGTCCAGATGCCCATCCTTGAGCGGCGGGCACCAGTAATAACCCCCGGTCAACGGCGTGCTGATGCGATACAACCCATCCACAATCCCATCCTCCAACCCGCTCATGCGCCGCAGTTGCGCTTCAAACGCATCAAAGGAATGACCAAAGGCAAGGAACATCAACCCCGCCTGACCGTTCTCGGCCCAAGGCATCGAGCGGCGCACCACGAAGGCTTCCGGGGTGAAGCTTTCCTGGGCCGTGCGTTTGGTGTGGGCGGACTCGGGTGCGTCTTGCAACTCTTCGTTATCACCATGGCGGCGGCCGATGATGTGGTCGCGCTCTTGCGCAGGCAACGCGGCAAAACCGTCGAGGTCGTGCTGCCATTGCTGGATCGCGGCAAAACTGGCGCCACTGTCGGTCATCGCGGCTTCAACCGCTGCATCGTCGTGGGGGTTTTCGGTGCCGTCTTCGTAGTCGGTCAAATCGAAACCGGTCTTGTAACGGAAGCCTTCGGTCATCTGCACCAGGCGAAACGCCGGGGCCAAGGCTTTTTCAAAGGTGCGGCTACGCAACAGCAGCTCACCACGATCCACGCCATGCAGCCACACCCACAGCGCCTGCTGGGTCGAGGGGTTATGCGCGCCCGGGCCGCTGACGGCCGGGAATGCGCGCAAACCTTCAACCTTTGCACCCAAGGCGGTTACCAGCGGCTCACCAAAACCGACCACCGCGGCCGAATCCGCCAGCTGCACCAGCGCGTCCAATGCGGCGGGCACGGCTGCCAGGCTATCCACGGCAAAAAACAGATGGCGTGCCTGCAACGGCACCGGTGCGGCAAGAATGCCCGGCTGGTACTGACTCATGTGAACTCCTTCTGAAAAGCCGCGCAGTTTACTCCGACGAGCGTGACACACACAGCGGCGCGTACAAGAAAGCGCACAAGCCTTGCCATAGAGCCGGTTGTTGGGCGACTCTCTAGTCATGTTTTGCAACTATTCCAGGGGTAGCGACATGACCACCAGTAACCTGCTCGCCCAGCTGTTTCCGACTTCCGCCAACGATATTCCCGAGCAATTTCGCCTCGCAGCGCCCATTGAACAGCGTGATTACTTGGTCGACGGCCAGTTGCAGGTGTGGAACGGGCCGTTGGCTCAGGTGCTGAGCCCGGTGCAACTGGGCGATGAGCGCGTGCATATTGGCAGCACGCCGTTGCTGGACGCCGACACCGCCCTCACCGCCCTCGACGCAGCAGTGCGCGCCTATGACCGTGGCCAGGGCGAATGGCCGACGATGCGCGTGGCTGAACGTATCCAGCATGTGGAAGCCTTCTTGCGGCGCATGCGCGAACAGCGTGATGCGGTGGTCAAGCTGCTGATGTGGGAGATCGGCAAGAACCTCAAAGACTCGCAGAAAGAGTTCGACCGCACTTGCGACTACATCACCGACACCATCAATGCGCTCAAAGAACTCGACCGCCGCAGCAGCCGCTTCGAGCTGGAACAGGACACCCTCGGGCAAATCCGCCGCGTACCGCTGGGCGTGGCGCTGTGCATGGGGCCTTATAACTACCCGCTGAACGAGACCTTCACCACGCTGATCCCGGCGCTGATCATGGGCAACACCGTGGTGTTCAAGCCGGCCAAGCTCGGCGTGTTGCTGATTCGCCCGCTGCTGGAGGCGTTCCGCGACAGCTTCCCGGCCGGGGTGATCAACGTGATCTACGGCAGTGGCCGCGAAACCGTCAGCGCGCTGATGGCCAGCGGCAAGATTGATATTTTCGCGTTTATCGGCACCAACAAGGCCGCCAGCGACCTGAAAAAACTGCACCCCAAACCGCACCGTTTGCGCGCGGCATTGGGCCTGGATGCGAAGAACCCTGGCATCGTGCTGCCCCAGGTGGACCTGGACAATGCGGTCAACGAGGCCGTCACCGGTTCCCTGTCGTTCAACGGCCAGCGCTGCACCGCACTGAAAATCCTGTTTGTACATGAAGACGTGGTCGACAGCTTTATCGAAAAATTCAACACCAAGCTTGCGACGTTAAAGCCTGGCATGCCGTGGGAAGACGGCGTGTCGCTGACGCCACTGCCGGAAGTGGGCAAGGTCGATTACCTCAACGCGCTGGTGGGCGATGCGGCGCAGCACGGCGCCCAAGTGGTGAATGCCAACGGCGGCATCAGCCGTGGTTCGTTCTTCTACCCGGCGGTGCTGTACCCGGTGAACCCGCAAATGCGCGTGTACCACGAGGAGCAGTTTGGCCCGGTGGTGCCGATCGTGCCTTACCGTAACCTGGAGACGGTGATCGACTATGTGCTGGACTCGGATTTCGGCCAGCAACTGAGCATTTTCGGCACCAACGCCGTGGAAGTCGGGCGGCTGGTGGATGTGTTTGCCAACCAGGTCGGCCGTATCAACATCAACGCCCAATGCCAGCGCGGGCCGGACACGTTCCCCTTCAACGGCCGCAAGAACTCGGCCGAGGGTACGCTGTCGGTCCATGACGCGTTGCGCGTGTTCTCGATCCGCACCCTGGTGGCGACCAAGTTCCAAGAGAGCAACAAGGCGCTGGTCAGCGATATCTTGCGCAACCGTGATTCGAGCTTTTTGACCACTGACTACATTTTCTAAGAACACCTCAGTTCCTGAGTGAAAGCAGTCTTGTGTGGGAGCAGGCAAGCCAGCGCCCACAAACCCGTCCTGAAAGCAGTCTTGTGTGGGAGCAGGCAAGCCAGCGCCCACACAAGCCCGGCTCCCACAATTTAGACCGCGTTCGCCCTGACTACCGAGGCCACTTAACTACCGATGAACCTGCCCTTCTTCGCCCGGCGCCTGTTGCGCCCCTTGCTCGACCCCTACCGGCGCTATCGCCATGCCAAGCTGATCCACGCCGTACGCGTGTCCATCGGTTTGTTGGCGACGATACTGCTTACCACCGGCATTAACCTGCCCCACGGTGAGTGGGCTTCGGTGACCATGCTGATCGTGATCGGCGGCTTGCAACACCACGGCAACATCGGCAAAAAAGCCGTGGAGCGCGCCTATGGCACCTTGATCGGCGCCAGCGTCGGCTTGCTGCTGGTGGTGCAACAGGCCTATTTCGGCCAGCCGTTGCTGACCTACTTGTTGATGTCGGTGGTGTGCGGGTTCTTTTCCTATCACGCCATCGGCAAGGGCGGTTACATCGCGCTGCTGTCAGCGATCACGGTGTTTATTGTCGCCGGCCACGGCGATAACCCGATCTCGGATGGCTTGTGGCGCACCGTGGACATCCTGATCGGCATTGTGTTGGCGCTGGCGTTCTCCTTCGCCCTGCCGCTGTACGCGGTGTACTCGTGGCGCTACAACCTGGCCAGTGCATTGCGCGACTGTGCCGAGATTTACAGCCGGATCATCAGCGGCCAGTCGGTCACCGATGATGAGCACTTCAAGCTGCTCAACCGCCTGAATGCAGCGATGCTGCAACTGCGCTCGTTGATGCCGTCGGTGTCCAAGGAAGTGCGCATCTCCATGACCGAGTTGGACGCCATCCAGCGACACTTGCGCATGTGCATCAGCACCCTGGAGATTCTCGGCAATACTCGGCCCGATCCACGCGATGAACAGGCGATGGCGCGCATGCAGGTGATGTTGAAGGCCGAGCATCGGCAGATTCGGGTGCATCTGGTGGGGATGGCGCGGGCATTGAAGTTGGGGTTTACCGACCGGCTGGATCGACCGGCCGCGCAGGTCTCGGATGAAGCCGGGTTGGAGGCGCCGGTACAGAGTGCACTGGATGGGTATCGGTTATTGACGTTGCAGTTGGCGAGCAACGTCGACGCCATGCGTCAGCGGTTGGCAAAAACGTCGAGCCATTGGAAGATTTGAGTTAGGGAAAAAGAACAGTCTACGGTTGAGTAGAACTGTCCCGACTCAGTACTCCTTACGGTGGCTTCAAGCAGGACCTATATAGCGACTGCGCAGAGTTTCTATGCTGACCTGAAAGACGTAAAAGGATTAGACCGTATCGTCGGATCGATCTGTTCCTCAAAAAGATAATAGGCAATGTATTGGTTCATAGGCCTGGGCCTGCGTAAGGGTCGCTGGCGCGTAGCCCCAAGGCCCATTTAGCTTTTTCAGGGTAATCGAGCTTATCTGGCGGGTCGGTTTTATCAAGCTGGATGCCGAAGGTCGCGGTGGGTGGATCCAGGGATATGTCAACGGTTGAGCCGGTTGGAGTCGTCATCATCATTACCTTGCTGGTTCAGGGCGCGCGGGAACCGCGGAGGGCAAGGTGAATGAGCGCTTGGGGTATTAACCGAATCTACTGTCAAATTGACAGTGGCGACGAGTGGTAGATATACGCAAGAATCTGACAAACAACGCAGTGATCATGAATCTGCCGTTACCCAGTCTTTTTCTTACATTTTTTTCACGATTTCTTCACATCCAGAGACGTAGGGTGAAGCCTCATCCGTTACAAATGTTGTACATCAAGCCCGCCGCCCCAGCGGGCTTTTTTTTGTTTTGTGAGTTATCGCGCCGCTTTGGTGGCGGGCGTGGCGGCTTGTTCACGGATGGCGCGCTGGGTATCGAGCACCTTGGCCAGCGCGGTTTCAGCTTCGGGGCTTTGCTGCGGCACGCGAATCGCTGCCGAGACCAGGGTAATCAACTTGGCCATCACCTCGGCGTCCGTCGCCGGGCGGCCCAAGCTCATGGAGTTCATCAGCAGGCGCAGCTCAGTCCCCGCCATCACCCCGGAAATCGCCTTGAGCGCAAATTGCAGGCGCACGCCCAGCTCATTGCGGGGCAGGTCCGGCAGGGCCAGAGCGAAGGCTTCGAAGAAACGCTGGAAGACCGGCTGGTAATGCACCTTGAGGTATTCCTGGATAAACGGCGAGGTGTCGCTGTAAACCCGGCCCAGGAACCGAATGAATGAACGCCCTTCCCCACTGGCCGGGTCACTGCGCTCCAGACCCATTGCCGGCGCGAACAACACACCGAGCAAGGTATCGCAGTCGAGAGGGCCGCTGGATTCGGCTTCACAGCGCGCCAGCAGTTCCAGGCGCTGCTCGTTGAGCGGCTCCAGACGCTGCATCAGCAAGGTTTTCATCAGGGAGTCCTTGTCCCCGAAGTGATAGTTCACAGCGGCCAGGTTCACCTGGGCACGCTCGGTAATCTGCCGGAGCAGAACGGCGTCATAACCGTATTTGATGAAGAGAGCCTCTGTCGCATCCAGCAGTCGAGTCTTGGTAACGTTTGGAGCGCTGAGTTTCTTCGCGACCATAGGAGTTCCACGGGGGAAATATTGTTTTAAAAAATAATTTGATTTTTTATACCGGGGCAGCCCTTCGAAAGCAAGTACTGCCACTGCAGTATGCATCTAAAAGCCCGTGTAACCGGGCCCTCTGAGACTAGCCGAGGGCAATGGGACCTGCCCGATCCGCTTGACTGAGAATTCGTTTCAAAGGGTAAAACCGCTCTACATCCGTGGCTGGCGAAGCGCATGGAACACGGTTACTATTCAAACAATATTTTAAAAACAAGAAATAAAACCAGTCCGTGACGCGTACCAGGCAACTCCCAAACTTGTTACAACCATTTACCGGGGGCAAGCGGTACCGTCAAGACTGCAGGCGTAGTCACGATGACAGACATCTCCGCGCACCCAGGCTTGATCTCCCTGCAAGGCATCGGCAAAAGCTATCAGCTCGCCGGGCAGCACCTGTCCATTCTTAATGATGTGTGCCTGTCGATTGCCAGCGGTGACAGCTGCGGCATTCTCGGCGCCTCCGGCTCCGGCAAAAGTACCCTGCTCAATATCCTCGGCTTGCTGGACTTGCCCAACTGCGGCCAGTACCACTTTGCTGGCCACGATATTTTCAGCGCCAGCCCGGATGAGCTGGCGGCGATTCGCAACCAGCAAATCGGCTTCGTGTTCCAGAGTTTCAACCTGCTGCCGCGCCTCAGTGCCCTGGACAACGTCGCCCTACCCCTGAGTTACCGCGGCGTGTCGCGCCATGAATCAGTGGAGCAGGCGTTGCGCATGCTTGAGCAAGTCGGCCTGGCCGAGCGCGCCCACCACCGCCCGGCTGATCTCTCCGGCGGCCAGCGTCAACGCGTGGCGATTGCACGCGCGTTGGTCGGCAAGCCTTCGGTGATTCTCGCCGACGAACCCACCGGCAACCTCGACAGCACCACCGCCCAAGAGATCATGGACTTGCTCCTGGCCCTCAACCGCGAGCAGCAGGTGACGCTGATTATCGTCACCCATGACGCGCATATCGCCGAGCGCCTGGAACGCAAGATCCTGGTGCGCAATGGCGTGGTGCATGAGGCCGGGCGCCTATGAGCCTGCGGGTCGAACAAAGCTTGAGCCAACTGCTGCACGAGGCGTTTGTGAGCCTGCGTACCCTTGGCAAACGTTCGGTCCTGGCGCTGCTGGGCATTGTGATCGGCAGTTCATCCGTGGTGGCGCTGATCAATATCGGCCATAACGCTTCCGTGGATGCGGCGATGATTTTCAAGGACATGGGCACCGACACCTTGGTCGCCCAGTTCCCACCCAAAGGCAACAGCAGCGCACCAATGCGCGCCAGCCTCGACCTCGAGGCGGTGCGCCAGGCAATACCGGGCATTGCCCATATCGGCGCGCTCAGCGTGTTCGGCGGCCCCGTCGTGTTTCACGGCCGCACCGTCAACGCCAACTTTGTCGGCACTACGCCGGATATCAAGGATGCCATGCGCCTGGCCGTGCGCGAGGGGCGTTTTTTATCGAGTTTCGACGCCGGCGAAACCTACGGCGTGATTGGCGACCAAGTCGCCCAGGCCCTGAGTACACCGGGCGACCCGCTGAAACTGGGGGATCGCATCCGCATCAACGACTACCTGTTCCTGGTGGTGGGCATCCTGCACAACCAACCCCGGGCCATGCTGATGCCGGTGCAAGCCAACGAATCGCTGTTCATCCCCGCCGAAGGCATGCGCCGCATCTACCCGACCCCGCAAATCGGCAACGTGATCATCCGCGCCGCGCCGGGCCAGGACATGGAACGCATCGCCCGCGACGCCGCCAGCGCCCTGAAAAGCCAGCTCACCGACCACGATGTCGACATCCAGGTGCCCCAGCAAATGATCGATGGCATGACCCGCCAAAGCCGCACATTCGCCTATTTGTTGCTGGCCCTGGGCGCCATCTCGCTGGTGGGCGGCGGTGTCGGCGTGATGAACGTGATGCTGATGAATGTCTCGGAGCGCCGCCGTGAAATCGGCATCCGCATGGCCCTGGGCGCACGCCAACGGGACATTCGCAACCTGTTCCTGCTGGAGGCGGTCACCCTGACGGCCGTCGGTGCGCTCTGCGGCGCCGTGCTGGGCATGACCGCCGCCTGGCTCTACGCCTGGCTGTCGGGCTGGGTCTTTTCCCTGGCCGCCGCCGCCCTGCCCTTGGGCGTGGGCAGCACGTTGCTGGTGGGCTTGTTCTTTGGCATCTATCCGGCGGTGTCGGCCTCGCGGCTGCAGCCGGTGGAGGCCTTGCGTGATGAATAAATGGCTATGGCTGCTCGCGCTGGTCAGCCTGCCCGGCACGGCCGCCGACGTGGTGATCAACCCTTCAGCTGCCAGCACCACTCGCAGCGGTTACGACCGAGGGGTGTCGTTGAACGCCCAGGTGACCACGATGACCCTGGGTGACGCGGTGTACCTGGGCTTGCGCAACAACCCAGCAATCCGCAGCGCCTACCTGCAACGGGTGGCGCAGAAGTTCGACCTGCGCGTGGCCGAAGACACGTTCAACCCCAAGCTCACCCTCAACAGTTATTACCGCAACAGCCGTGGCTCGGCCGACAATGCGCGCAACGCCAGCCTGGCGCCGAATGCGACCTTGCTCGGCGAGTACGGCACCCGGCTGAGCATGGCCTGGACCCAGCAACTGAACACCGCCGACCGCGCCGGCCGCTACCGCAGCGACGGCCTGGACCTGGCCCTCATCCAGCCGCTGATGCGTGGCGCAGGCTGGGACGCCACCACCGCGCCGCTGCGCCTGTCACGCCTGTCTGAGCAAGCCAACCGCCTGAACCTCAAGGCCACGGTGGCGCAGACCATCAGCCAGATCATCGCCACCTATCGCGAACTGCTGCGTGCCCAGGAGCAGTTGAGCATCGTCCAGGACGCCCTCAAGCGCTCCGGCACTTTGCTCGAGGTGAACAGAGCCTTGATCAGCGCCGGGCGCATGGCCGAGTTTGAAATCGTGCAGACCGAAGCCGACATTGCCACCCAGCAACTCGGTGTGGAAGAAGCCCAGAACCAGCTTGATACGAGCCGCCTCGCCCTGCTGCGCCTGCTGGCCTTGGACCTGTCGACGCCGATCCGCGCCAGCGAAGCCCTGGAGGCCCAGCCGATGACCATCGACAAACGCCAGGCCTTCAACCTGGCGCAAACCCAGCAACCGGAATACCTCGCCGCCCTGCTCGGCAGCCAGCAGGCCGACCTGAACCTGGTGATCGCCAAGGATTCCGGGCGCTGGCAGGTGGACCTGGTGGCCGGTGCCAACCAGATACGCGACGCCTACAACAACGACAATGGCAACACCAATAACCGTACCTGGAACAGCTACGCCGGGGTGCAGGTGCAGATCCCTATTGGCGACATCAGCACGCGCCAGGCCGAAGTGCGCGCGCGGGTCAATGTGGAGGATCAGGAGATCCGTATCACCGACGCCCGCCAGGAATTGGAACGCAACGTCAACGACGTGGTGCGCGACCTTGGCACGCGCTGGCGCCAATATGAAATCGCCCAGCGTGCGGTGGGATTGTCACGGCGCAAGATCGAGATCGAGCGGGAAAAACTCAGCGCCGGGCGCTCCACCAACTTCCAGGTGCTGAGTTTCGAGACCGACCTGCGCAACGCCGAAAACGCGCAGCTCAACGCGCTGATCGCTTATTTGAACGCCCAGACCCAGCTCGACTTGACGCTGGGCATGACGCTGGAAAGTTGGGAAATCGCCCTCAATGACTACTAATAAAAAACGCCTGCTGGGTGCTGTGTTGACCGTGCTGCTGGCGGGCGCGGGGATTGCCCTGTACACCCCCGCCGACACGCCCGTTGCGAGCGCCGCACAGTGGCTGGCGGTAAAACCCGACCCGCTGGTGCACCAGATCGGTCTGGTAGGCAAAATCGAACCCGACACCACCATCACCCTCACAGCGCCGTTCGACGGCAACGTGCTCGCCAACCTGGTGGAGCAAGGCCAACGCGTCGAAGCCGGCCAGGTGCTGTTGCGCATGGACCCGGCCACCCTCGAAGTACAACTGCGTGACGCACTGTCCGCCCAACTCAAGGCGCGGCGCACCGTACAGGAGATGCAGGACTGGGACAGCAGCCCCGCCGTCAGCCGCGCGCGCCGCAGCCTGCGCACCGCGGAAATGACCGCCGGCAACACCCAGCGCAAACTCACCGAGAGCGAAAACCTGTTCAAGCGCGGCATCATCCCGCGTAACGAGTTGGACGACCTCAAACAGCAGACTCAGCAGCAACAGCTGGACCTCGCCTCTGCCCGCAGCGACCTGCAGCAGGCGCAGGATCAAGGCCGTGGCGAATATAAACAGATCGCCGATATGGAACTGACCAATGCCACGGTGAAATACGACGCCCTGCACAAGCTGCTCGACGGCAAGGAGGTCAAGGCGCCGTTCTCCGGCATCGTGGTGCCCGCGCCCGGCAACAACAGTTCGCCCCAGGGCGGTGGCAACAACAACGCGCCGGTACAGGCCGGCAGTAAGGTCAGCCAAGGCCAGGTGCTGTTTGGCCTGGCGAATATCGAACGGCTGAAAATCGTCGCCAAGGTGTCGGAGCTGGACATCAACCAACTGCACCAGGGCCAGGCGGTGGAAGTGATGGGCGATGGCTTCGACGGCGAGCGCCTGACCGGTTCCGTCAGCGTGGTCAGTGGCCTGGCGATTGCCAGCGACAGCCAGGGCAGCGCGCAGTTTCCGGTGACGTTGTCGATTCCCAAGCTCACGCCCCAGCAGTTGCAACGGGTACGACTGGGGATGAGTGCGCGGCTGACCATCGTCACTTACAACAATGAACAGGCGATTGTGATCCCAAGCCAAGCGATCAACCGCGATGACATGACCGTGGAGTATCGCCGGGCAATGGACCTGCCGGTGGAACGGGTGAAGGTAACCACCGGGCAATCGACCGCCCAAGGCGTTGAAGTGTTTGGGCTCAAACCGGGTTTCGTAAAAGCCGGGGGCTGAACCCCTCCTCAAAATCAGTGGAGATCAACAATGTGGGAGCTGGCTGGCCTGCTCCCACATTTAGATTGAAGTGAGTTTGGCAGCCCTTGCTGGCCTGCTCCCACATTTAGATTGAAGTGAGTTTGGCAGCCAATGCCTTAGCCTGAATCGCCACGTCGGTCACCGCCGTGCTCTCCCACCACATCCCCCGCAACGGCGGCCCCATGGCGAACAGGCGCCCGCTGACATTGCCTTCAGCATCCACCACCGCCCCCGACACATCCGCCGCAACCCCCAACGCCAGCGGCCCAGGCTGGATCAACCCGCGCTTTAGCAATTGCTGCGGCAATGCCCGGGCCACGCGACGCCAGTCGTATTCAATGCCGCTGGAGTTGATCAACGCCGCCCCTGACACCTCGGTCACAACCTGTTCACCCCGACGCCGTAAATGGATGGTTACGCCATCCGGCGAACCCACCAAGCCCTTGAACGACGCCGCCTGAATCCGCAACCGCCCTTCCCCCTGCAAGCGCGCCACCAGCTGCGCGCTCAATGGCGGTGAACGGTGGTGATGGCTTTCCCACCACGGCCGTACATGGCGCACGAACTGACGTTTCTCGCCTTCGCTGGCCTGGCTCCACAAACGGCCGATATGCGCACGCACGGTGTCCAGCGGCGCCTGCCAATCGATGCCCTGGGCCTGCGCAATCCGGCACTGGCGGCGTACCTCGCGCAGCAGTTGCCTCGGGCTGCGCAGACTATGGTCGGCAGCCAGAAAATCTTCCCAGCTCGGGGGCTGGCGGCGTACATGGGGCAGCAGACCATGGCGCGAGAACACCTCGATCGGCCCACGATGGCCCGCCTGCTCCAGCGACACCACGGCGTCCACCATGGTCAGCCCGGAACCGATGATCAACACCGCCGATTGCGGGTCGATCTGGGTCATCGCCTGCACATCCCACGGGTCCACCGCCGCAGCGTTCAATCCGCTGGACTCAGTCTGCGGCGTACGTGCCGCCGGGAACATGCCGGTGGCCAATACCGCATAGGCGCCGCGCAGTTGCTGGCCGTTATCGAGCGTGAGCACGGTGGACGTCTCATCCACTTGCAGGTCGACCCCTTCGCCACACACATGCTCGACAGTGGAGGCTGACAGCGCCCGGGCTTCGGCCAGCCGCTGCTGCGCGTACAGCCCAAAAATCCCGCGCGGCGGGAACAGTTCGCTGATCGGTACGTGCTGCTGATCCGATTCCGGCCAACCGCCGGCGCCGATGTAGTCAGTGAGCCACTGGGTCAGGTCATCGGCATTGTCCGGGTCGACACTCATGCGCGCGGCATTGCCGTTCAAGGTGTGGCCCAGCTCGACCGCACTGTAGGCCTCGCCACGGCCCAGTTCGGCGCGGGGCTCAATCACCAGGATGCGACGCTGCCCGGGCAGGCGCAGCAGTTGCACGGCGAGCAGCGTGCCGCTCAGGCCGCCGCCGATGATCAACACATCAGCGTCGCGGATGGATTCAGTCATGCACGTTCGCCCTTACTGTTTACCCAGATAAATATCATGCAAATCGCCGCGTGCCAGCAACTCAGCGGCGCTGCCGCTCAAGACCACGCGCCCAGTATCCAGCACGTAACCCTGGGACGCATAGCTAAGCGCGACGTTGATGTTCTGCTCGGCGATCAGGAAGCTCACCTGCTGCTCGCGGTTGAGCTGCGCGATGATCTCGAAAATCTCCTGCACGATTATCGGCGCCAACCCCATGGAGGGCTCGTCGAGCAGCACCAACGTAGGGCGGGTCATCAACGCGCGGCCGATGGCGACCATCTGCTGCTCGCCGCCGGAGGTCAGCCCGGCGCGGGTCTGGCGTTTGGTCTTGAGCCGCGGGAACCAGGAGTAGATGCGTTCCAGGTCGTGCTCCAGGTCCTTGCGACTCAGGCGCTGCACAAAGCCGCCACTGCGCAGGTTGTCTTCCACGCTCAGTTGGCCGAAGACATGCCGGCCTTCCAGCACGTGGACCATGCCCTGGCGCACGCGCTGGCTGGGGTCGATGCCAGCCAGGTCGCGGCCCGCATACTCGATCACGCCCCGGCTGACCTCGGCGCGTTCGGCCCGCACCAACCCCGAGATTGCCTTGAGCGTGGTGCTCTTGCCCGCGCCATTGGCGCCGAGCAAGGCGACGATGGCGCCCTTGGGCACGCTCAAGGACACCCCGGCCACCGCCAGGATCGCGCCGTCGTAGATGACTTCAATATCATTGACCGTCAGCAGCGACGGCTGCGCAGGTTCAGCGGCGAGCTGGCTCATGGTTTATTCATCCCCGGTGCAGGTGCGTGGCGTCAGGCCTTTTTCCTTCGCAAACGCGGCGGACTTCTCATCGATCAGCGGGCGCAATAGCGCGCGGTCGGCGGCGATCCAGTCGCTGATCAGCGTCCAGTTGGCGCCGTCCCACTGCTGCACCCGCGCCGAGCCGCCGCCTTCATGGTCGCGGCACGACAGCTTGAGGTTCTGCATCAGGCCCAGGTAACCCATGCCCTTCAATCGAGCGTCGTCGATGTTCAAGTGTTCCAGGCCCCAGCGGCCTTCTTCGCCGTTGAGTGGGCGCTTGCCGAATTTGGCCTGGCCGGTGCGGATCGCTTCCACGGCCACGGCGGCATTCACCAGGCCTGAGTTGTAGTAGACGCTGCCGAAGTTTTTCAGGTCCTTGAGGTCGCTGTGGCCCTTGTCGAGGATGTATTGCTTGAGGCGTTTGTGGATCTCAAAATCGCTGCCTGCCGGGTAAGGCGTCAGCGCCAGATAACCTTTGGCGGAAGCGCCGGCGGGCAGTACGTCTTCGCTGGAGCTGGCCCAGATATCGCCGATGATATGGTCGACCGGGAAGCCAAAGCGTGCGGCGGTTTTCACCGCCACGGGCGTGGATACGCCCCAGGTGCGCAGGAACACCCAGTCCGGATTCGCCTGGCGCACCTGACGCCATTGCGCCGACTGCTCGTTGCCCGGGTCGGCCACTGGAATCTGGATATTTTCAAAGCCGTATTTCTCCGCCAGCAACTTCAGCGGGCCGAGGGTTTCGCGACCATAGGCCGAGTCGTGATAAACCGTGGCGATCTTCTTGCCCTTGAGTTTGTCGAAGCCACCTTCGCGCTGGGCGATGTAGTTCACCAAGGTCGAGGCTTCGCTGTAGAAGGTCAGCATCACCGGAAAGTTATACGGGAACACCGTGCCGTCGGTGGCCTCGGTGCGGCCGTAACCGAGGGTGATCAGCGGGATCTTGTCCACCTCGGCACGCTCACTCAGCGCGTACGCCGCCGGGGCGCCATTGGGTTGATACACCGCGACCGGTGCGCCATCCAGGCCATTCTTGAAGCGCTCGTAGCACTCGATGCCCTTCTCCGCCGTCCACTCGGTCTCGCACTCCTGCCACACCAGTTTCACCCCATTGATGCCGCCTTCGACCTCGTTGATGTAACGCAGGTAGTCGATCATCCCGGCCCACACCTGCACGCCGCTGGACGCGTACGCGCCCACACGGTAGGTGGCCAGGGGAATGAATTGCTGGTCGGGCGAGGCCATCGCCTGAGGCACAGCGCCCGCCAATGCGGCCAGCGCGAAGGCGGCGCCGACCAGGGAACGTTTCAAGGTTGCACGCATGTTGGATTCTCTTGAGGGAATGTTAGAAGCGCAGCGGCCACTGCCGCAGACGGTCACGCAGGTTGTGCAACAGGCGAATCAACCCCTCGGGTTCCTTGATCAGGAACACGATGATCAGCACGCCAAAGATGATTTTCTGCAGGTTCTGCAACTGCCCCGCATCCACCGAGCCACCGAGCAACGCCTGGCCTGCATGGCTGAGAAAAATCGGCAGCAAACTGATGAAGGCCGCGCCGACAAAGTTGCCGGCGATGCTGCCCATGCCGCCGATAATGATGATGAACAGGATCTGGAACGAGCGGTTGATATCAAAGCTGCTGGCGCTGGCCGTGCCCAGGTAGGCGAAGGCCCACAGCGCGCCGGCAATGCCTAAATAGAACGAGCTGACAGCGAACGCCAGGCGCTTGTAGCGCACCACTGGGATGCCGACCACGGCGGCGGCGGTGTCCATGTCGCGGATCGCCATCCAGTTGCGCCCGACCTGGCTGCGCACCAGATTCACGGCGGTCCAGGTCAACAACAGCACCGTGATCAGGGTCAGCAAGTAGCGCCCCAACGGCGTGTTGAGGTCATGCCCGAACAGCGCCAGTTTTGGCGCGGAAATGGTCCCCGAGGAGCCGTAGTTGTAGAACCAGGGAAATTTGACGAACAGCCACTCCAGGAAGAATTGCGCCGCCAACGTGGTGACCATCAGGTAGAAACCCTTGATTCGCGAGCTGGGCAAACCGAACAACAGCCCCACCAGTGCGCTGATAATGCCCCCACCGAGCAGCGCCACCGGCAAACCCAACTCCGGCAGACGCAACAGAAAGCCGTAGGTGGCAAACGCGCCGACGGCCATGAAACCCGCCGCGCCCACCGAGGTTTGCCCGGTGTAGCCGGTCAACAGGTTAAGGCCCAACCCAGCCAGGGACAGCACTAGGAACGGGATCAGGATCGCGTTGAGCCAATAGTCATTGCCCCACAGCGGCACCACGATAAAAGCCAGCGCCAACAGGCCAAGCAGGCCCCACGGCACGCGCCGCTGGATCAACACTAACGGCGCGGTTTCTTGAGCAACGGGAATCGACATGGTTTCAGACTCGCTCGATGGCGCGCTCGCCGAACAGGCCGGCGGGACGGATATACAGGAAGGCCAGGGCCAATACGTAAGCGAACCACGGCGTGATACCGCCGCCGATCAACGGGCCGATATACACCTCGGCGAGGTTCTCCGCCGCGCCGACAATCAGCCCGCCGACAATCGCCCCACCAATCGAGGTAAAGCCGCCGATGATCAATACCGGCAAGGCCTTGAGCACCACCAGCGACAGCGAAAACTGCACACCCTGGCGCGCGCCCCACAACAGCCCCGCCACCAGCCCGACCACACCGGCCACGGCCCAGACGATCTGCCAGATGCGGTTGAGGTTGATGCCGATGGACAGCGCCGCCGTGGTGTCATCCGCCACCGCGCGCAACGACACGCCGATGCGGGTCTTGTTGAACAGCAGCGCCAACACCGTGACCAGCACCACCGCAGCCGCTGTGGCGATCAGGTCGAACTGGCTGAGCATCAGCGGCCCGACAAACAGCGGCACGTCGTCGATGCCCAAATCCAGCGCGCGCACCTGCGAGCCCATCAAGCCTTGGGCCAGGCCTTCGATAATGAACGACAGGCCCAAGGTAGCCATGAACAGGGTGATCTGCGAACGGTTGACCAGCGGGCGCAACACCAGCCGTTCGATGAGCAAGGCGCCGACGATCATCACGATCACCGTCAGCAGCAGCGCCAGGGCGAACGGCACGCCTTGGTCATGCAGGCTGACAAAGGTCAGCGCGGCGAACAGCAGCATCGAGCCCTGGGCGAAGTTGAACACGCCGCTGGCCTTGTAGATCAGCACGAAGCCGATGGCGACCAGCGAGTACAGGGTGCCGGCGAGCAGGCCGCCGAGCAGGGTTTCAAAGAAGAAGGTCATCAGTGCACCACGCCCAGGTAGGCTGCGATCACCTCGGGGTTGGCCTGTACCTCGGCCGGCGTGCCATCGCCGACCTTGCGCCCGTAATCGAGCACCACCACGTGGTCGGACAGGCTCATGACCACGCCCATGTCGTGTTCGATCAACACCACGGTGGTGCCGAGGTCGCGGTTCACGTCGGCGACGAAGCGCGCCATTTCCTGCTTTTCCTCGGCATTCATCCCGGCCATGGGCTCGTCGAGCAGCAACAGGCTGGGGCCTGCGATCAACGCCCGGCCCAGCTCCACACGCTTTTGCAGGCCGTAGGACAGGTTGCCCACCAGCACGTCGCGATGGGCTTGCAGCTCGAGGAATTCGAGGATGCCTTGGGCGCGCAGGCGGAAAGCTCCAGCCTCACGCCGGGCGCGGGGCAAGCCTAGGGCCTGTTCGATAAAGGTGCTGCGCATATGCCGCGACAGGCCGGTGAGGATGTTGTCGAGCACGCTCATCTTCTTGAACAGCGCGTTGTTCTGGAACGTGCGGCCGATGCCTCGGCGCGCGGCGCCCAACGGGTCGATGCGGTGGAAGTGGTGTTGCTCAAACACGATCTCGCCGGCATCAAAGCGATACACGCCGTTGAGCACATTGAGTAACGAGCTCTTGCCCGCACCATTTGGCCCGATCAACGCGCAGATTTCGCCGCGCTGCACGTCAAACGACAACGCATTGATGGCCTTGACGCCTTTGAACGACAGCGAAATATCTCGCACCTGGAGAATGGCCTGGCTCATGCGATGTCCCGTTTTAATTCAGCCAGCCACACCGGCTCGGCCTTGGATTTGAGCGGTTGCCAGATATACGACAGACGCTGAAAGCCGAGCAGCCTGCGCACGCGGTTTTTCAACAACTGGCGCAGGCCGCTTTGCGGGTGGGCGATGGCCCAGTCGCACAGGCGTCGGCGCCACGTGCCGTGGGGTGCGAGGCGGCTTTCGATGTCGTCGGCCAGGTGCTGCAAACGCTCGGGCGACAGCAGCAAGCCCGTCGGTGCAACTTCACTGCGATCACGCCGGGCCGAGCCAGAGCTTTCGGGAAAGGCCAGGCCGTGGCCGCTGTTCAGCCACTGTTCCAGCACCACCGCCAACCCGCCTTGCCAATGGGTGCCCTCCTCGCTCCACAACGCGGTTTCAGCGCTGGGTTGCCACCAGCGATGCAGGTGCTGCGCCGGGTCTACGGGGCCGAGCAGTTGGGCGAAATCCACCGGGTTGGCGGACTGCCAGTGCCGCACCTGCTGGCGGCCTTGCGCATAAGAATGGGTGGGGGGAATGCGCCACAGCTGTTGGTACAGCACCTCGGGCTCAAGGTTATCGGCCAGGGTCAGTACCTGCCCGCCGATGGACTGAGCGGCCAAGGCCAACAGCAACAGGTTCGGCTCGAAAGCGCCGCTGAGGGCCAACCGCGATTGCTCGTTGAAGCCCTGCTGACGCAAGCCATCTGCCAGGCGCTCGACATCGCGCAAGGTGTCGATCCAGCGCCAGGCGTACCACTGGCCCTGGCGCTTATGGCGCAAGGCGGTGTGCAGCGGGGTGATCTGCGCCCAGTGGTGCAGTTGTTCCAGGGCCTTGGGCAGATTGCCAAGCAGCTCGGCGGGCCATTCCAGGGCCAGCGGACGTTTGAGTTCGTGCACGCTCATAGGGGTAATGCTCCTATTGGGTGGTTAAGCGTGCGGTGGTCCGCTGGCTGAGTTATTTGGATCAATACCGATCAACTGTGGGAGCTGGCTTGCCTGCTCCCACATTGAGCGAGGTGTTTCAGTTAGAGGGTGGTGGCCTTGAGCGTCCGCCCCACATTGAGCGAGGTGTTTCAGTTAGAGGGTGGTGGCCTTGAGGTCGCGATAACCGGCGCCCGGGTGGTTCGCCCCCAGCCGCGCGCCGTCGCCGAACAGCTTCTCGCGCAAGGTGCCCGGGGCGTTTTCGGTCTTGTACACACCGCGCTTTTGCAGCTCCGGCACCAGCAGGTCGACGGCGTCGATGAAGGTTTCGTGGGTCAGTGCATAGGCCAGGTTGAAGCCGTCCACGTCGGTCTCTTCGACCCATTCCTGCAGCTGGTCCGCTACCGTCTCAGGGCCGCCGACAAACAGTGGGCCAAAGCCGCCGATGCCGACCCAGTCGGCCAGCTCGTTCGGCGTCCAGACCTTGTTTGGGTCGGCCGTAGAGAAGGCTTCCACTGCCGATTGAATGGCGTTGGTGTGCACGTGCTTGAGCGGCTCATCCGGTTTGAACTGGCTGAAGTCGATCCCGGTCCAGCCGGAGATCAACGCCATCGCGCCTTCATAGCTGACGTAGGATTTGTATTCCTCAAACTTGGCCTTGGCCTTCGCGTCGGTCTCGCCGACGATCACGGTCTGCAAGTTGAAGATGAGGATTTTCTTCGGGTCACGCCCAGCGTCGGCCGCGCGGCGGCGGATATCGGCCACGGTCTTTTTCAGCAGCACCTTGGACGGCGCAGCGACGAACACGCACTCGGCTTGCTCGGCGGCAAACTGCTTGCCACGGTTGGACGCTCCCGCCTGGTAGAGCACCGGCGTGCGCTGTGGCGAGGGTTCGCACAAATGAATGCCGGGCACCTGGAAGTGTTTGCCGACATGGCGGATCTCGTGGATTTTGCTCGGGTCGCTGAAAATTCGGCGTTCGCGATCACGCACTACCGCGCCCTCTTCCCAGCTGCCTTCCCAGAGCTTGTAGCAAACCTCCAAGTATTCCTCAGCGTAGTCGTAGCGCGCGTCGTGTTCGGTTTGGGCTTTCTGGCCGAGGTTCTTCGCGCCGCTTTCCAGATACGAGGTGACGATGTTCCAGCCGACGCGGCCTTGGTCAGGTGGTCGAGGGTTGAAAGCCTGCGGGCGAACGGATACGGATGCTCGAACGACAACGAGGCGGTCAGGCCGAACCCCAGGTGTTCGGTGACCAACGCCATCGGCGCGATCAATGACAACGGATCGTTGACCGGCACCTGCGCGGCCTGGCGAATCGCCGCGTCACCGTTGCCGTTGTACACGTCATAGATGCCCAGCACGTCGGCGATAAACAGGCCGTCGAACTTGCCGCGCTCGAGGATTTTCGCCAGGTCGGTCCAGTATTCGAGGTCTTTGTACTGCCACGAACGGTCACGCGGGTGCGCCCACAGGCCCGGAGACTGGTGGCCGACGCAGTTCATGTCGAAGGCATTCAAGCGGATTTCACGGGACATCAAAGCACTCCGTTGAGGTGGTAGTTGCCGACAATCTGGTATTTCCAGCGCAACGGATCATCAAGGCTGGGCGGCAGCGCGGTGCGTTGGCCGGTGAGTTCGAATTCGGTGTTGCTGGCGAAGATCAGCGCTTCGGCGGCAGCGATTTGCGCTTCGGTAGAGGCGACGGGGCTTGGGTGAGTGTCGGCGCGCTCCAGCAAGGCGGCGGCCACATCGACGCGGATCTGCCAATCGCCGAAACGGCTGATCACGTAGGGGTCGTCGCTTTTCTCAACCGTGCGGCGAGACATGGGGTCGTCGCTTTTCTCAACCGTGCGGCGAGTGTCTTCCAGCAGTTGGCGAGCTTGATTCAGTGCAGTCATGGGGCAGGCTCCTCAGTTCCAGGCGTGGCGCGCGGGCTTCACGCCGTTGAGCACGAAGTTGCCGATCAGGTGGTATTTCCAGCGGGCCGGGTCGTGCAGGGTGTGGGTGCGCGCGTTGCGCCAGAAGCGGTCGAGGTTGTGCTTGCCGGTCACCGAGCGCGTGCCGGCCAGTTCGAAGAGCTTGCTGCTGGCGAGCAAGGCAGTTTCGGCCGACAAGACTTTGGCCTGGGCAACGACCAGCGAAGCGTGAGCCACCGTGTCTTCATTCGGTTCGGCCAAGGCGAGGTCGACCGCCTTGCCGGCCTTGGCGAGGATGGCTTCGGTGCCGTGCACACGCCATTGCAGATCGCCGATAGCGGCGATGGTGAACGGGTCTTGCCAGCCGTGTTCCTGCTGGCTGTCGATCCATGGGCGGGCCTGACGCGCGTAGATTTTTGCCTGCTCCAGCGCGCCAAGGGCGATGCCGGTGTCGACCGCCGCCTGGATAATCTGCGAAATCGGGCCATTGGCGGTGGGTTGGTCAAAGGCCAGGTGGGCCGGAATCACCGCCGTGCGGGGCACGGTCACGCCGTCGAGGGTCACGCCACCGCTGGCGGTGGTGCGCTGGCCGAAGCCATCCCAGCTATCAATCACAGTGAGGCCTGGCGCATCACGCTCGACGAAGGCAATAAAAGCCTGATCGTTTTCGTTATTGCCGACGGTGGGCACGATATGCGCGAACAACGCGCCGGTGCAGTAGAACTTCTCGCCGTTGATTTGTGCGGTGTCGCCGTCAAAACGAATCTGGGTATCGAAAGTGCCGGCGTTTTTGCTCTTGGCTTCGGAGAAGGCATTGCCGAAGCGGTAACCCGCCAAGACCTTGCCGAAGTAGTGCAGCTTTTGTTCCTCGCTGGCGGTTTGCAGCAGGATGTCGACGACGCCAAGGTGGTTTTGCGGGATTTGCCCCAGTGAGGGATCGGCGGCGGAGATCAATTTGATCACCTCTGCCACCGTCACATAGGACACCTCGGCGCCGCCGTAGGCCTTGGGAATGGTGATGCCCCACAGGCCGCTGGCAGAGAACGCCTCGAGTTCGTCCACGGGCAGGCGCCGCTCGCGGTCGCGCACGCTGGCGTCGATGGCGAAGCGGGCGGCCAAGCGCGTGGCGACCTCAATGGCTTCGGCATCCGAGCGGATGATATGGGCAGGGTGTTGAGGGTGGGCTGACATGGGCCGACTCCAGGCTCCGAGGGGATACTGGAGTGTTTGCAGGAGTCGTGCCTGAATTTAATCGCCAATAAAATCAGCAGGTTGCTGAATAAATAAGGCTATTTGGCGCGCTTCAAAGCAGCAAAGTGTCCATCCACTGTTGCCGGGTAAACAGTTAGATCACCACATTGCGCACAAAGCGCACCGCCACCTCACCCTCATTGCGATAGGCATGGGCCTGGCGACTGGCGAACATATAAAACTCACCGGCGGCGACGTGTTTTTCTTCGTCATCAAGGATCAGGGTCAGGCGGCCTTCGAACACAAACAGCTGCACGCTCCAGCCGTCCGGGTCGGGTTCCGGGCTGTAGCGGTCACCCGGCTCCAGGCGCATCTCCCACAATTCCACTTCGCGTCGAGCGGTGGCCTTGGCCAGCAACACGGCTTTACTGCCGGGGATGTCACCGGCCCAAGCCAGCTCGTTGATGCGGCTATGGTCGAGCGCATCGGGGGCCTG